>CANJJB010000012.1 GCA_947474635.1 Parachlamydiales bacterium
AGATGATGATCGCAAGGACGATCTTTCCACCTGGAAGTTGATGCTGCTCTTTCTGATATTTTTTAACATACCTACCCATCCATACCATCAAAGGCGGCAGGAGACCAAAGAGTAGAGCGCAGCTAATGCCTCCAGCGTATCTCAGAGCTGTGATAAACAGTCCTGGATAAACAAGAGCAATGATGGTTGCCGGGACAAATACAGCTAAGCAAAGGCCAAATTTTTTGAGGCCTACTTTCTTGATTTTAAGGCCGTCTGCTAAAAAGTCGACAAAGGCAAGTGCAAGTGCGATATAAGATGTCGTTAAAACAAAGAAAGCAAACCAACTGCCTATTTTAAAAATAACGGGGTTGTTAAGGATTTCTTTGAGAGGGATCGTGGCGATCTCTCCCCTTTGTTCTCCTAGGATCAATCGATCAACAGGAATAATCCCTAGAATGAGCAACTCCCAAACCATGTACACAACTAAAGGAATAGCCGTTCCCAAGATAATAGATAGACGTACTTTTTTAACATTTCTGTTCATGTACGTCATGAGTGTCGGAATGATCAACTGGTATGTAAAGGCTGTAAAGAGCACGGGCAAGGCAGGCCAGGCTTTTTTCCAATCTATATGAGTGAGTAATGAGCCTTGAACGCTTTTAGCTGAAGTGAAAATAAAAAGACTGTAGGACACAAGAACGCCTACCATCAAAATGAGATTAAATCGATCAACAGACCGCGTTCCTAAATAGACAACAGGTGAAAAAATAAGCACATAGAGAACCATAGAAGCCCATTCGGGCAAACCGCCTCCTATAAGGGAGGTGACTGTTTCTCCGCCACCTGAGACGTGTGCAATCATAGCTGTTAAAAAAAGAAATAAGTACACAACCCAACAGATTGATTGCCCTATGGGACCGAGCAAGCGGTGTGTCATCGTGATCAAGTTAGCATCTTTGGGCATCCATACGCAGACTTCTAATAAAAGAAGTCCTGTACATAACATAAAAAACCAGGTCATGAGGTAAATCATCGTGGCAGGGAAAAATCCCCCGCCCCCTGTTGCAAGAGGAAGCGCGAGCATACCAACCCCAATGGTTGTTGCAGCGATGAGTAAAGTGCCTCCCACGACGTGACCAAAATGTTTCATGATATGCATGTATATTCTTTCCTTTAAAGTCAAAAACCCGTTTTTTTGCGAATAATAGCCAAAAATATAAACGAATTCTTCAAAAAAAGGCAAGATTGAATTATTATACTGAAGATAACAACAAAGAGTGGCAATGGAAATTATAGACCTTTCAATCCCCGGATTAAAACTAATTAAGCTTAAACCTCTACAAGATGAGCGGGGATTTTTTAAAGAATTTTATCAACAAGAGCGCTACCACAAAAAAGGGATGGAAGATGTCTTCCTCCAAGACAATTTTTCTTCTTCTAAAAAAGGAGTCTTAAGAGGGATGCATTTTCAGAGCCTTCCCGGTCAAGCCAAGTTAGTCTCTGTCATCCATGGAAAAATTTTTGATGTTGCTGTAGACATACGCAAGGACTCTCCTACATTTGGACAGTGGGAAGGTGTTTATTTAGACGCAAACAACCACGAACAATTTTTTATCCCTGTGGGATTTGCTCATGGGTTTTATGTGATCGAAGATGCTCTTGTCCATTATAAAGTGAGCGCTCTCTACAATCCAAGTACTGAAAAAACTTTCCGTTTTGATGATCCTGCTTTTGGGATCAAGTGGCCCACAAGCCATCCTATTCTTTCACCAAAAGATCAAAATGCTCCGCTCTTTAATGAAGGAGCTTTTGCATGAAACTCTGGATCATGGGAGCCAAAGGATTTCTCGGGGCAGCGCTTTCTAAATTATGTGAAGAAAAAGGCATTGATTTTGTAGGAACAGGTAGGGAAGAAGCTGATATCACAAATCTTGAACACTTAAAAAACTTTTCATTTCAAGGGATTACGCACATTATCAACTGCGCAGCTTTTACCGATGTAGACCTGGCAGAAAAAAACCCTGAGCAAGCTTTTTTAGTGAACGCAACAGGAGCTAAAAATGCAGGCCTTATAGCTCAAGAGATGGGGGTAAAAATCATTCATATCTCTACTGATTATGTTTTTGATGGAGCCTTAGCAAGACCTTATACAGAGTCAGATCCTTGCACTCCTATTGACAACGTCTATGCGCGCTCAAAGTTACAAGGGGAAAAAAATCTTTTAGAAGTTTGCCCTTCAGCTTGCATTATTCGCTCATCATGGCTCTTTGGAAAAGGTGGCAAAAATTTTATATCCTCTATTTTCCAAAAAATGCAAGAGGCCCCTCTTTTAAAAGTTATTTCCAACCAAAGAGGACGGCCGACTTTTGTAAACGATCTTGCGCATGTCATTCTTGCTATGCTTTCTTATTCGGGTATCTACCATTTTGCAAATGGAGGAGAAGTCTCTCGTTTTGAAATTGCTAGGGAGATTTATAAAATGGCACAAACATTAAATATACCGCTTGTTTGCAGAGAAATTATTCCTGTATTATCTGATACGTTTCCAACACCTGCAAAAAGACCTTCTTACTCTGTATTGGATACAACAAAAATAGAACAGGTATTGAACGCATCCCCAAGAGAATGGACAAACGCTTTAAATGAGTATTTATGCGCTATAAAAACATACTAATCACCGGCGGTGCCGGCTTTATTGGATCCGCTTTAATCCGCTATGGTCTTAATAGACTAGATGGTCTTGCAAAAATCGTTAATTTAGACGCGCTCACTTATGCGGGCAATCTGGATAATCTCTCATCCATTGCCCATGACCCTAGGTATGTGTTTGTGCATGGTGATATTTGCGATACTGCCCTTGTTCAAAAGTTATGTGAAGAACATCAGATTGAAGCGATTATTCACTGTGCAGCAGAAAGTCATGTCGACCGAAGCATTGCATCACCTAAAGCATTTTTAGATACCAATATCTATGGAACATTTTCCCTTTTAGAAGTCGTGAAAACATTGCCTCATATCCACTTTCACCATATTTCAACAGATGAAGTGTATGGATCACTAGAAGTAGGCGCTTTCCATGAAGAGTCTCTCTATAGACCTAACTCCCCTTATGCAGCATCTAAAGCAGCAAGCGACCACTTAGTAAGAGCGTGGGCTCACACTTTTGGCCTCTCTATTACCCTATCTCACTGCACAAATAATTATGGACCTTACCAATACGATGAAAAATTTATTCCCCGTATGATTTTAAACTGCCTAGATAAAAAACCTCTCCCTGTTTATGGCACAGGAACAAATGTGAGAGATTGGGTCTATGTAGATGATCATGCAGAAGCTGTCTTTACAATTTTAGATAAAGGGTCTCGTGGTGAAGTCTATGACATCGGCGGAGAATGTGAAAAAAGAAACATCGATCTTCTCCATGAGATCATCTCTCATGTTGCAGATCTCACAAATGAGCCACCTTCTTCTTTCTTATCGCTCATCACATTTGTGGATGACAGAGCAGGTCACGATTTCCGTTATGCAATCAACTGCAGCAAAATAAAAAAAGAACTTAGCTGGAATCAGTCCCACTCTTTTGCTGAGGGGCTGCGTAAAACAGTTGAATGGTACATCAACAAATACTCTCATGTGGGGTCTGTATGAAGAAAAAAATCACCTGTGTTATACCCGCAAGATTGCAATCTTCTCGCTTTCCTAGAAAGATCTTAGCGTCTCTTGGAGGAAAACCCCTCATCCAAAGAGTGTGGGAAGCTGCCAAGGAAGTCTCTCTCTTTGATTCTGTTGTTATTGCTGTCGACGCTGAGGAAACAGCAGAAATTGTGCGCTCATTCGGAGGAGAGGCTCTTATGACATCTCCTGATTGCACTTCAGGAACAGCGCGCCTTGTCGAACTTAAGACAAAAGGTCTCATCGAGGGCGATATCTTTGTGAACTGGCAAGGAGATGAACCGTTCATTCATCAAACGATGATTGCCGATCTCTTACAATCTGTTCAGGAAGATACAGCAGGTATATGGACACTCAAAAAACGCTGTGGACACTCTGATGTACACTCCCCCCACATCGCAAAAGTTGTCTCTGACCATGAAGGCTTTGCCCTCTATTTTTCTAGAAGTCCCATCCCTTTCTACCGCGATATTCAAGCAAAAGATCAGCACGTATATTTCAAACATGTTGGCATTTACGCTTTTACAGGAAATGCGCTAGATAAACTTCAAAACTTGCCCTATTGTTACTTAGAACAAGCAGAAATGCTAGAGCAACTCTCTTTTCTCTACCATGGGCTCAAAATCAAGGTGCATGAAACGCAGCATGAAGTGCTAGGAATTGATCTACCACATCAACTTGCTATGGCAGAATCTATTCTGCAACTTCACGCAACTTCTTAATGCCGAAGTAAAAGAGAGGAGCTGCGACAAGAAGAAAGAGGAACCAGTAGCCTGCGTTCATTTCAAGTGTAACAACACCTTTGTCTGCAAAAAAGAATTGCAGAATACCTAAGATAAATAAATTACCACCAACGCTAAGAGAAAAGATGGGCCAGAAACTTTTATTCCAGTCTTTATCTTTCAACTCTTCTTTTGAGGATTGTTCAGGAAGAAAATCATCGCTTTTTTCACTTGTTGAACCAAAAAACTTTTTTTCTTCGTTAACTAAAAAATTGGATGCCAAGTTGCTCTTGGGTTGATAAGGAGGCGCATAGCGAGAATTAAAATTCTCTTGTAGAGAAGAACTTTTTGCCGCAAGAGACTCTTTAACAGCCTCTACAGGTACTTGAGCAAAACAATAGGGACATTGTCCCACGTCTACAGGAATCTTTCCACTACAGTTGGGACACGCTTTTTGACGATCTACAGCCTTCATACAAACCTCTTTTTAATCTGATCATAAAACTTAGCATGTTTTTTTTCCTTATCTTTGATACAATTTGGAGTAAATAATCATCAAAAAGGGTTTTTACATACATGGCAACGCAAGAAATTTTCGATATAGCAATCATTGGAGCAGGACCAGGTGGATATGTAGCAGCAATTAAAGCCTCACAAAACGGCAAAAAAGTTGCATTAATTGACAAGGGACCTTTTGGCGGCACCTGTCTCAACGTTGGATGTATTCCAACAAAAACACTTTTGTCTAACGCTCTTGTCTTAAATAAAGTTAAACATGCAGCAGACTTTGGAATTACGACAGGCCCTATCTCTTTTGATTTTTCTCATATGAAAACGCGTAAAGATAATGTCATACAATCGATCCGCAAAAGTTTAGAAGGTCTTATTCAGTCTAATGGCATCACGATCTTTAGGGGATCTGCTGAGTTTCTATCCCCTAAAGAGCTCAAAGTAAAAGGTGAAAGTAATTGTGTCATCCAAGCAGAAAAAATCATCATTGCCACGGGCTCAGAACCTCTCGATGTTCCCTCATTTCCTTGCGATCACAAAAAAATCCTCAACTCAACTTCCATCCTTGAGCTGACAACACTTCCAAAAACACTTGCGATCATCGGCGGCGGCTACATCGGTTGTGAATTTGCTTCTCTCTATGCGGAACTCGGCGTCAAGGTGATCATCTTAGAAGCACTGCCTTCTATTGTGGCGCTCCAAGGAAAGGCCATTGCAGATCATTTGACTTCTGTTTTCAAGAAACAAGGTATTGAGATCCGTACAAATGTGTTTGTAGAAAGCGTTGATACTTCTGCGGGCGTCTCTGTGCGTCTCAAAGATGGGTCAGCCATTAGCTGCGACGCAGTACTTGTCTCTGTCGGCAGAAAGATCCACTCGAAAGATCTAGGATTAGAAAAAGCAGGTGTCCTTACTTCTGAAAAAGGGCCTATCCCTGTAAATGAGAAAATGGAAACCAATGTTCCTGGCATTTACGCCATCGGCGATGTCACGGGCAAAGCAATGCTAGCGCACGTAGCTTCCCACCAAGGCCTAATAGCTGCTGCTAACGCATGTGGCCAGGAAGCTACGATGCACTATAACGCTGTTCCTGCTGTTATTTTCACAAACCCTGAAATTGCAACGGTAGGACTTACTCTTGAGCAAGCTTTAGAAGCTGGCCACAATGCAGCTCTTGGCAAATTTCCCTTCCAAGCTCTTGGAAAAGCGATTGCCTCTTTAGAAACAGGCGGGTTTGCACAAGTTGTGATCGATAAAAAAACCCACCAAATTTTAGGTGCCCAAGTGATCGGGTCTGAAGCCTCTGTCTTAATTGCTGAAATGGCCCTTGCTATTAGCAATGAACTCACGTTAGAGTGCGTAACAGATACGATCCATGCTCACCCCACGCTTGCTGAAGCATGGCTAGAAGCTGCGCTCATTTCTAATGAGACACCTATTCACTTTCCTCCTAAAATCAAGAGGACTTAAAAGATGTTTAATGAAGATATGTTCGATGCAAGGCCCAAAGTAAGGTTGAAAATTCTCAATAATTTACCTCCCAACCCTGAGAACATACCTTTAAATGACAGCACAGCTCAAGGAAGATTTCCTTCGTGGCTACATAGAAAGCTACCTAAAGGGGGCTTTTTTAAAACCAACTCGATTTTGAAAAAGTACCGTCTCAACACCGTCTGTGAAGAAGCCAAATGCCCCAATCGTTTCGAGTGCTACTCTAAAAAAACAGCTACTTTCTTAGCCCTTGGAAAAGAGTGCACGCGCAGTTGTAGCTTTTGCGATATCGACTTTTCTAAAGCACCGAAGGCTCCAGAAGTAGACGAGCCTGAGCGCATTGCTCTCTCTGTGAAAGAGCTCGGCCTTTCCCACGTTGTGATCACCATGGTGGCAAGAGATGATCTTCCTGATGGAGGTGCTGCCCACTTAGCAGAGATCATTCGAGAAACACGTAGAGAAAATCCCTCTTGCACAATTGAAGTATTGACATCTGACTTTCATGGTAATTTTGCAGCCCTTGATCTTGTTCTTAATGAACATCCCGAAGTATTTAACCACAATATCGAAACAGTCAGAGCGCTTTCTCCCCGCATTCGCCATAAAGCTACCTATGATCGCACTTTAGCTCTACTCCAGTACGTGACCGCTTCCAAAAAAATTGAGTTCGTCAAGTCAGGGATCATGGTAGGTCTTGGAGAAACAGATGCCCAAGTTCAAGAAACCATCCGCGATCTTCATGAAGCAGGATGCACCATCATCACAATCGGGCATTATCTCCAAGCCAATCGCCAGCGCATTTCCGTCAAAGCCTTCATAACTCCCGAGCAATTTAAAGCTTACGAAGAGTACGGCCTCTCTATAGGTGTTGCTCAAATGTACTGCGGGCCTTTTGTCAGATCTAGCTATAACGCCAAAGAAGTGATCAGTCTTTCTAAAAGCATGTAACCTACTGATACATAGCCTTTTTCATGACCTCATGAAAATGGTCATCCCTCACATCCACATAAATTAAAATCATTTACACATAAAATGATTTATAGTACACGAATATTAAAAGTGTATTATAAGCGCTATGTGCGCTCTATTTTGTAATTAAAATGCGAATAAAAGCATAGGCACATCTTGATAACAGAGGAATCACAGGAAAAGTTGATGCAAAGACATCCAAATCAGCAAGACCAAGTGGTCGGCATCATTTTAGCAGGCGGCAGGGGCACTCGGTTGTTTCCTTTGACGCAGACTCACTGCAAGCCTGCTGTGGGGTTCGGGGGTAAATTTAAACTCATTGATATCCCTGTGTCTAATGCATTGAACGCAGGCATTACCAACCTTTTTGTGATCTCTCAGTATTTTGTTCCTCATTTGCAAGATCACCTGAGATCTTCCTATTACTTTGACATCTTCCGCAATAGTCAAATTAGAATACTATCACCCACAACACAATCCTCTTCCCGAGCATGCTTTGAAGGATCAGGGGATGCGGTTCGTAAGAATCTAGAAGAAATCCTGAAAACCCCTTGCTCTTATTTCATAATTTTATGCGGGGATCAGGTCTATAATATAGACTTTCAGAGCATACTGAAGCGCGCCAAAGAAACCGATGCAGATCTCATGATTGCCTCAATTAGCGTTGAGGAAAAAGAGGCTAGACGGATGGGCGTTTTAAAAATTGATAAAACAGATCATATTCTCGATTTTTTTGAAAAGCCTCAAGATGCCAAAACCCTTAGCTCTTTTGCTATACCCAATAAAGAAAAGCCTTCTTTTTTGGGCTCTATGGGCATTTACGTCTTTAAGAGGGAAGCCCTTGTTGCTCTATTGCAAGAGAAAGGAGATGACTTTGGACTCCATCTGATTCCCCTTCAGATCAAAAAAGGAAAAACCTTTGCTTATATATATGAAGGATATTGGGTCGATATCGGAACTATCAGGTCTTTTCATAAAGCAAATCTTGATCTTGTCAGTGGCGCCTTATGCCTTAATATGTACGATGAAAAAAATCCTATTTATACACGGTTTCAAAAGCTGCCTAGCCCCTTTATTAAAAATGCCCATATTGCAAACTCACTGATCAGCGAAGGCTCTATCATAGAAGCAAGTGAAATTGAAAATTGCGTGATCGGGCTGCGATCGGTGATCCAAGAAGGAACTAAAATCTACAGCTCCATTCTTATGGAAAACCCCTCTTATTCCCTTTCTCACAAGTTCTCCATAGGCAAAAATTGCCTAATTAAAGACACAATTATCGATGAACAAGTATGCATTGGAAATAATGTCCAGCTGGTCAACAAAAAGAAACTGCAGCACTTCGATGGCAATGGTATTTATATCCGAGATGGCATTATTATCGTGCCTGCGGGGACAAACCTCCCTGACAACTTTGAACTATGAAAAAAATTTGGGCTATAGCCGATCTTCATCTTGCCTGTGGAGTTCCTGAAAAAAACATGAATGTTTTCGGACCGCTGTGGGACGACTACATGGATAAAATAAAAGCCGCTTGGATCTCGCTTATCTCTCCAGAAGATCTTGTTTTAATTGCCGGTGATATCTCATGGGCCCTGCATTTGGAAGACGTGATCCCTGATCTTGCTTGGATAGAAGCTCTTCCAGGGACAAAAGTTATTCTAAAAGGTAACCACGATTTCTGGTGGACCTCTAGCGCAAAAATGGCCAAGATCATGCCCCCTTCTGTCCACTTTATTCATAATTCTGTTTATAACTGGCACGATGTCTCTATTGGCGGAACAAGGCTGTGGGATTCAAGTGAGTACTCTTTTGGCCCGTACATCCACTTTCAAGATAACCCTAAACAAAAGTCGCACACACCTGCTGCTCCCAATGAAGAGGAAAAGATTTTTAACCGAGAGCTCGAGCGGTTAAAGCTGAGTTTAAAGCAACTCTCTCCTGCTGCATCTCTACGTATCGCCATGGTGCACTACCCTCCGATTTCAGCTGATCTAAAACCGTCGAGAGCCTCTGCTATTTTAGAAGAATTTAAGATCGATGTTTGTGTGTTTGGGCATCTGCATAACATCAAAAAAGATCAAAAACTTTTTGGGGAAATAAGAGGAGTCAAATACATCCTGACTGCGTGCGATTATCTTGACTTCAAACCTATTCTGATCACTTCTCTTCCATGAAATGGATTCCTTAAGTTGATTCGTTCCCGCTCTTCTTGAACTGTTGCAAAAATTGCAACACTTGGGCTATGCCATCACCTTGCTTTCAAGCCTATTCTAATCACTTCTCTTCCATGATAAGCGGAGATAGGAAGCTTTGCAATGCGATGACATCTTCATCATCTTTGTGTATGGGGGCCTCAAGATCTCTACTTGCTCTTTTTTCAAGAAGAACTTGCAGCTGCTGATCTTCTTTCTCTTTATCCAAACACTGATAATAATCTGAAACAATTGCAACAAGCTCTTGGAAATCATCTTCTGTTTTTATCAAATCCAATGCTTGTTTCACCGCTTCTTGAAAGAGGTGGGGATCTCCGTGAGCTACTAAAAATCCAGCAACCTCTAGAACAAGATCAAGGTCTTCTTCCGAGGAAAGGTCTGCTAAAATGTTTTTAATGATGATGTTTGCTTCATCGGGGTCTGATCTAACTATAAGACGAACCCTTAACAAATCAAACCAGAGCAAATCAGTAACAGAGGGATAAAATACATCGAGGAGCTCTGCTGCATAGGAAGTATTGCCAGATTCTATCTCTGTAGAGATATAATCATACAAAAACGTCTGAAGATCATGCGCGCAAAAAGGATCTAATTCATGAAAAAACGTTTTTGGATCTACTCCTTCATCGATGCTGGCTTCTAAAATCTCCTCTAAACGAATAAGGCTATTTTGGATCATCTGGTCATAAGAAGCAGGATCTTCTTCGTAAAGAGAAATACGGTGATCTAACTCGTCACAAAAAAGAGAAAGCGACTGTTTATCCGGACAGTTTCTTCGCCATAGCTCAAAAACCAAAAGAAAAACCTTATCTTTATTCTCATCTGCTTGCGATAGGAAAAGCCCAAGCTCCTCAGGACTTACGTAGGTGTCAGAATATAGCAAAAAAGACTCTTCATCGAGCTCTACACCTAGGTCCCCAAGTCTAGTAAAAAGTTTATGCGTTGCTACATCTCTTAAATCCTCTATTTGCCAACTCTCTACTTGGGACTTCGGATCATCCTTAGCATTCATCCGCAAAAGATTATAAAAGGCTTTTCTCTGTAATTCCATACAACTGCAACCTCAATCTAGATTTCTATACCGGTACATTCTATAATATGCTCATGCAACTATATCGTCAAAAAGAAATCAAAAGATCTTTTATTCTACTAGAGATCCTTGTTGCGATCAGCATTATCTGTCTGCTCGCAGGTTTTTTGATCTACAGACCCTTCCGCGCGTTAAGAAAGGAATTAAACCTTATTATCTCTTTCGAAGAGGATCGTGTATGGGAAGGAAAGCTGATGGAAATTGAATCAGAACTATCCACGAACTGTGACAAGTTACCTACAGAAAAAAAAGGTGAAGGGCAAACAAAAGAATTTGCCATCTTTCTGCCTGGCATGCAAAAAAAGTGCACACGTACTTACAGATATTGGGCAAACCACAATCTAAATGACCCAGAAAAATCGGGCCACCTTATCCACCTCTCGATCAAGAAAGGGAAGAGATGGCCGGACAAACCAGATTACGTGTTCTACTCTGAGCGAGTCAAATGAGGAATCGAAGCTAGGCTAGTTCGGAAATCAAGCTTGTGCTTACCCGTCTCTTTATGCGGCGCTCTATTGCCTGGCATCACCATTTGAAATTTGAACAGCGCATGGGCAATTTCATCTTCCATCTCAACTGTCAAAGCATCGAAGAGGGCAAACGCCTCATGTTTAAATTCAACAAGAGGATCTTTTTGACCAACAGCACGCAAATGCATCTCAGCCCTGAGATGATCAATGCGTAAAAGATGCTCTTGCCATAAGCGATCGACTGTACGAACTAAGATATTACGAATAATATCTCTTAACATATCCTCTGGCTTCATTCTTCCCATGTTTTCTGGCATATCTTCCTGAATTTGCCCTATGACTTCTGCTGTATAAATAAGCTTATGCTCGAAGGCAGAAATAACTTTTACAATGGCTTTATCTTCTATGTCCGCTGCTTGTAAATAATCGTCATCAAATTCTTTGCTTGTAAATGTCACAGGAAACTGCGTCATGAGCCACTGTCTATAGCCATCTGGGTTCCATCCATTTTCTACATTACGGCTAATGAAAAATTTCTGACTCATCTGGATGCAGACATTTTTTAGAACATCTTTAGCAATGAGAATAGAATCGGCATGGTGTAAAATGTCATTGCGGAAAGCGTAGATCTCTCCCCGTTGTTTATTCATCACATCATCGTACTCAAGCGTATGTTTACGCATTTGGTAATTGCGCTGCTCTACTCTTTTCTGAGCTGTCTCAATAGATTTATTAAGCACAGGTGCTGTGATAGGCTCTCCTTCTGGAGGGCGGAATCTCTGTAAAAATTTCGTGATGCGTGGAGATGTAAAAAGGCGCATGAGAGAGTCTTCAAAAGAAACATAGAATTTTGAAGAGCCCGGATCTCCTTGCCTTGCGCATCTTCCGCGGAGCTGTCTATCGATACGTCTAGATTGATGGCGCGTTGTTCCAATCACATGCAAACCGCCAAGACCCGCTACTCCGGGCTGGAGCTTAATATCGGTTCCTCTACCTGCCATGTTGGTTGCAACGGTGATAGCGCCTTTTTGCCCTGCCATTGCAATGATCTCGGCTTCTTTGGCATGATTTTTGGCGTTTAGCACTGTGTGCTCAAGATGGTTTTGTTTTAAAATGCGAGAGAGCTTCTCAGAAATGTCAACTGATTCTGTTCCAATAAGTATCGGTCTTTCTTTACCATGGATCTCTTGTATTTCCTTGAGGAGAGCCTGGTATTTTTCTCGCTCTGACATGTAAATTTCATCATTAGCATCGTCACGAGAGCAGCGCTTATTTGTAGGAATGGCAAGAACTTCTAATTTATAGATCTCTTTGAATTCATTGGCCTCTGTCATCGCAGTGCCTGTCATCCCGGCAAGTTTCTTATACATGCGGAAATAGTTTTGAAGCGTGATTGTCGCATATGTTTGCGTCTCACCTTGGATAGATACGCCTTCTTTGGCTTCTATCGCTTGGTGCAAACCATCAGAAAAGCGTCTACCTGGTTGAGGACGACCTGTGTTCTCATCGATGATGACAATTTTCTCATCAGCAATGATGTAATCAACATCTTTTTCCATTAAAAGATGCGCTCTTAAAAGTTGTCTTAGGTTGTGAGATCTCTCTTTTCTTTTTGCATCTTCTTCCCGAAGGGCGATTTTTTTCTCTAATTTACCCTGCTCATCTAAATGTTTATCTTGATCGATCTGCGCATACCCATGCCCCAAATCAAGCATCACAAAGTCATCAGAAGAATTACCTGTATCTGACCACAGAAGGCTTCCCTTATCCGTTAACTCATATTCATGAGCCCTTTCATCGACAACCAGGTAAAGATCGCCGAGTGCTTTAGCGCGCTCTTCTTTATTAGGTTCAGAATAAAAATAGGTATCCCACTTTTCAATCTCTCCACGAAGAGAGGGGTTTTCTTTGATCCTTTGGAGTAAGTTGTTGTTCGGCATTCCCTTGCCAACAAGCCATAGCTTACGGAATGCTTCTTTTTCTATAGCATCTTCTTCTTTTGAGAGTTTTCTTGGCGCCTCTTCCTCTTTCATCCTGCCTAAACTCTCCAGGGTCTTTCTTGCTTCTGTCGCAAGTTTGCTACATAAATCTCTTTGCATCTTGACAATCTGCGCAACAGGGCTTTTTAGCTGATCGTACATCTGGCGCGAGTTCGATGTGGGGCCTGAAATAATTAAAGGTGTTCTTGCTTCATCGATCAAAATGGAATCGACCTCATCGACAACCGCAAAGTAATGCCCGCGTTGGCATTGCTCACCTGCGCTTTGCACCATCGAGTTGTCTCTCAAATAATCAAATCCAAATTCAGAGGCTGTTCCATAAACAATATCAGCTGCATAGATTTGTTTTCTGAGCTGACCTGGGATGCTGTTAACGAGTGCTTCAGCGCTCATGCCAAGCCACTTAAGTAGCGGTGCCATCCACTGACAGTCTCTTGCTGCCAAATAATCATTTACGGTCACTAAGTGGACAGATAGGCCTGTTAGAGCGTTCAAATAAAGCGGAAGAGCAGCTGTGAGTGTTTTTCCCTCTCCTGTCTGCATCTCTGCAATCGCTCCAAAGTGAAGCGCTATGCCCCCCACAAGTTGGACATCATAGGGAACCATATCCCACTTCTGATCATAACCCGACACATGAATGTCTGTGCCACAAAGCCTTCTACAGGCATTTCTAACAACAGCATAAGCCTCAACAAGCAAAGCATCTACGCTCTCTCCACCTGCTATTCTTTCTCGAAATTCTTGTGTTTTGGCTTGCACTTCGCTATCGGAAAGAAGCTGATATTTCTCTTCCTGACTATTTATCTTTTCGACAATTTTTTTGTATTTTTTTACGAGTCTAGACTGATGAGTACCAAAAATTTTTTTAATTAGACCAAACATCAAATTTTCCTTATCACTTTTAAGTTTTAGGTTATTGTATCACGAGAGTGTAAATAACACCAAATACCGTCTGATTAAAAAAAAACCTACTGAATTTCAACTTGATAAAGGAAAATCCCATAAAGGCATGCATGGACCGCCATCTTCTTGAAAAACGTTTAACTCATTTGCAAAAACTCTTTTGGGGAAAGATTTTTTTTTGCTTACATAGAAAAAAAGCGATCACCAATCAAACTACCAACTGCATCCTGAATTTTTCTTATTTGTTCCTGATAAGAGGCATCTGCTAAAATAAATTTATTATGCTTCAACCACTCTTTAATCAAAATAGCCTCTTTGACAGCAACGGGAGATAAGGAGGGGTTTTCACGCATTTTTCTCATGCTAAATTGGTCACGGTCTGTTTTTGCATCCGATAAAACAGCCTCGCGTTGGTTATAGGTTCCCTGGTTATCACCAAAACAGGCATAGGGATAAAATCCACCATCGCTATTTGCAGCAAAAGCTGTTTTATAATCAAGACGCTTATCAACAATTAAATCTAGCAACATAAGGCCAGTTGCTAGTGCTGCATTTAATCCAGAAGCTTCTACTCCAAACATTAACGCATTCAGATAGTCTAAAAAAGTTTTAATTTCCCACTGATTTTTTTCAGGTATGTCTTCAGCCCTAACATCGCCATCCTTCAACCGAGAAAGTTGCCAAGTAGCAACTTGCGAATCATCCACTTTAAAAGCTCTTTTAATTGTGTTAATTGCCTCAACAATCTGTTTATAAGATAAGTCAGTTTTAATACAAGAAACCCATTTACCTCTCTCTTGTCTCTTAGATAGAGTTATGTCAACTTGATTGATAACAAAATTTTTTGGCAAATACATGCGATGGCCCGCGAGTTTAAATCGCAACCCATTGTAAATTTCTACAGCATTAAATCTTCGCCCCGAAGTTTCATATTGTCCCCGCTCCTGGGAATAGACACTGTCGAAAAAACATGCCTTAACTTCTTTTGTGGGCATCATTCCTTTCCACCCTCCTACAGACATGAACCACTCTCTACTGCTATTTATAAAGAGAACCCCTGATTCTACTGTTGGTGGAGGAATCATCGCCATCCCTCCCTCATCTTTTTCAGGTTGACAAGCATAATCAACTACATCACCATACCAACTTTGGACCTTGTCATGCACGATGTCAATAAGAGTGCTACCCTTAATATTTTGGTCATCACAGGAAATAGTCATAGCAGTTACAGGAATTTTTGCTGCTCTGTTAAATAGGACCAATGTTCCACCAGGAAGATCAACTAATTCATCATCTGAATCATCACCTACGGAACCGGGGTTTTGCTGTTTAAAAACCAGTCGTGTGGTTTTTACATCCAGCTCATCAGGCTCTTTTAGCGCAGCCTTGTTTGATGTAATGCATCTACGGATCTTCTCGTTATCCGAAAAACAAAGAGTTTCATAAGTCAAAGGACCAATAGGGTATTTAAAAATAAATGTGCCGATTTTTTTATCCAATTGATAAACTATTGCTGTTACCTTTTCATTTTTATTGCAAAAATCCACTCTATAGCCATCTCCAAGATCACTCGTTCCCAACAGTATACTGGTAGCAGCAGCGGCCATCTTTTTTCTCCTTATGTTCAGGGTCTTATATAGGCCCCATTTTTAAAGCTATAAGCTTAAACTTTTTTAATTTACTCAACTACTTATTTTATTTTTTTATGAAAAAACAAAGTGATATCTTTTCCAGGATCTAACTTCTTTTGAACAAAGCTAAATTGAGCGATTAAAAATTCATGAACCAATAGGCTTTGTTGCATAAATGCCTGAAAGGCACGAGTTTTTTCTCTTTCCTGTGAGCTAAGCTCCAACCTTATAGCTTCTTGGTCTTCCAAGCTCTGTCATGCGATTTAGTATCTCAAGACCGACCCTGATTTCTGTAGCTTGTGACCAATCTCTTCGTGAAGCTAGTCTATCTCCTAAAATCATCTTATGACGAAACATATGTGTTTCCACCCTAGATCTTCGATGATATCCAGCTTCTTTTTTCCAGAGAACTCTACCCTCTTCTCCAAGTTCCTGAATACGATGAATTATCCGATCTCTTTCCATCAATGCTGGTATCGGTTTTCCCTTCTGTAACTTCGCATTCTTATCCGGGGGAATCACTTGTCTGCCACCTCGGTTATAAATAGCCTCTCGACAATCAATCGTATCATAACCTCCGTCGCCAAAAACATCTCCTATTGACACGTCCTCTAGGACTTCCATCATATAAATCATGGCAAAATCATCGCTTACGTCATTCGCTGTTACCGCGCTCACTACTACTTGTCCTGTATCTGCGCATATCCCTACATGAACCTTACGCCAAGTTCTTCTTTTGGAATATCCATGTTTTCTTACCTTCCACTCGCCTTCGCCAAAAACCTTCATTCCTGTTGAATCAAAAATCACATTTAGTTTTTCTCCAGGTTTTAGCCATTGTCTTACGGGTATGTTTAACCCCCTTGCTCTTCTGCAAAATATAGAATAGTCCGGGCAAACAAGCTGTAGTCCAAGAATAGCAATCAGAGAAATAATAAAGCCTTGCAGCATCCGAAATGGAATATGGAAAAGAGCCTTGATCATTAGACCACACCGAATGGCATCATCTGAATATGTATTGGGGCGGCCTTTCTTTTTAGGTTTGTTAGTAGCATACCAATGCTCTATGACATCCTTGCTGAACCAAAAAGTGATGCTTCCTCTATTTACAAGGGATCGGTTATACTCACCCCAGTTGCGGATACGGTATTTATCTTTCTTCTTAGGAGGGTGTTTATCTTTTCTAGCTGTCATACTGTGCCTGCTTTTTTTTGTCTGGTAACAAAAAATTTATAGACACGTTGGCTTGAAGGCAAGAAAATCTTTATCCGCAGCTATTTATGCAACAACGCCGAACCAATAACGCAATCCTAACGGACCATGCTTTTCGGTGCTAAAGAATACAGCCATCTTAATGCAAAGGGAGCAACCAAGGTGGTCACTGTAATAACGAGTATAACAGCTGCGTAAACATCACCCTGCAAAATGCCTGCAGTGAGCCCAATATTAGCAAAAATGAGTCCCACTTCTCCACGAGGAATCATGGCTGTTCCTATAACCAGCTTCATCATAAAAGTCTCCCCCTTCAAGAAAAAGGCAGAGAGCAGCTTGCCGATAATCGCTGCTAGGAGCAAAGAGCCCGAAAGTGCCCAAATAAAGGTTGATCCCCACTGTATTGCCTTCAAGTCTAAAGACAGCCCGATCGCTACAAAAAATATCGGTGTAAACAAATGCACAATAGGCTTCATCTGCTCTTCAATGCGAAGGCTAAATTCTTTTGAACTACGCAAAAATGAGGCAAAAGGAAAAGAAAATTGTCTCGATAAAGCAAGCCCTGCTGCAAATCCACCGAGTAGCGCAGGAGCCCCTAGCATATCCGCTGTCCACGCGCACAGTAAAATAAGTGCAATGATGGTCGTAGGTAAAAGGCCTGGAATATCACTTTTCTCATTCCACTTTTTAATGATTTTTGAAACGCCCTTGGCAAGTATAGGGGATATGAAAAAAAACAGCATGACAAATAGAAGGATTTTACCCGCATTCCATAAATTGACTTCCCCGCTCATTGAAAATTCATAGAGAACAGCCAGTAAAATAATGCCGATGATATCATCGATCACAGCAGATCCTATAACGATGTGGGATTCTCTACTCTTTTGTTTTTTTAAGTCCCGCAAAACGCGCAGAGTGATACCGATACTCGTTGCTGTAAGCGTGCTTCCAATGAATAGACACGCTAAAAGAGAAAAATTAAAAAAGTAGTAAGAGGTAATAAACCCGAGTACAAAAGGCAAAATGACGCCGCAGGCTGCCACAATGAGCGCTTTCATTCCCGCAGAAGATAACTTGCCAACATCTGTTTCAATGCCCACTTCAAAAAGCAGTAAAATAATGCCAATCTCAGCAAGCAGGTGAATAGGGTTGCTCATAGCAACCAAACCTAGCAAACTCGGGCCTATAATGATGCCGGCTACAAGCTCCCCGATGACAGCTGGCACCTTAAAATAAGCTGCCAGCTCACCAAATAGGCGAGCAGAAAATAAAATCAAAACCAGCTGAATTAAAAATGTATGAGCTTCCATAGGATGATTTATATTTAGAGTATTTTTTTGAAAGAGTCAATAGATCCATTTCTAAAAAAAATGTCTCGACAAGAGCCAGCGTTTTATTTACAAATAAAGATAGAGCCTCTTAAAAATAGGAGCATCATATGTCTCTCAGCTTAATTGTTATCATGGTTAAAAAGGCCCTGTCTCAAAAAAAACCTGTAGAGTCAAAACGAGCGGTTCCCTCTATCAAGTAGACACCTTTTTCTTTTACTTTTCTTTCCTTTTCTATATGCTGTCCCATATGCGTGTTACTTTTTTTATCATTCTTTCCTGTTTGTGCTTTAGCTTTACAAAAGAAGGCGATGAAATCGCTGTGATCAATGAACTTTTGGAAAGAACTGATAGACAGCTCTCCTTACAAAAAAAACTCAAAGAGCTAATGGTAACGCTCAACAGCCAAGAAAAAACCTTCCTCGAAGGCAATGAATCCAAAGCTCATGTCTCTCTTATGACAGACACAGCTCTTCAGATTTTAAAACTCATTGAAGACAATCACTACGCTGATCTATTTCCCTCTCCTTACATGGAAGAGTTAAGACTATTTGCTAAAATTGCTAACAAAAAAGCTCCAACAAAACTATGAACGACATCTCTTACATCGATAGAATATCAGGGAAAGAAGTTGTAGAAAAAGTGTATGGAAAAGCTTTCATTAAGGCTTTGTATGGCGCGTCTTCCTTCTCTAAGATCCTCTCCTATCTTTTTCTCCCTATCATATCAGGATCTAACCTCATCTCTTTCTTGTGGTGTTCCTTCCAAAAAAGTAGGCTCAGCAAATCTAAAATTAAACCCTTCATCAAAACCTTCCACATCGATTGCTCAGAGTTTCGAGATCCTGTAGACTCTTTTAACTGTTTCAATGACTTTTTTATCCGTCATTTAAAACAAAGTGCGCGTCCCATTCTGCCAGATGTAAATAGAGCAATTCTTCCTGCTGATGCAAGATACCTTGTTTATGACAACATCGCGTCGGTAGATGGCTTTTGGGTAAAGGGTTATAAATTTTCACTAGAAGAGCTTCTGCTAAACCAGGCTTTAGCAAAAAAATACGCTGCAGGATCTATGGTGATTGCAAGGCTTGCTCCCGTCGATTACCACCGCTTTCACTTTCCTATTAGCTGCACATCAGAAACTCCTCTTTTAATGCCAGGAAAACTCTATTCTGTAAATCCGACGGCCCTTAAAAAAGATATCCACATCTTAAGCCGTAATAAACGGATGCTTACAATACTCCATTCAGACAATTTTGGAGATGTTTTGTATATTGAAGTGGGAGCAACAAACGTCGGCTCTATCCACCAAACATTTAATGTGGGCAAGCATCACGCAAAAGGGGAAGAAAAAGGGTATTTTTCATTTGGAGGATCGTGCCTTATTCTCTTATTTGAGCCAGGTAAAATACAATTCGACAAAGATCTACTCAATGCATCTTCTCGTAAAATCGAAGTGTTAGGAAAACTCGGACAGTCTTTAGGAACCTTAAGATAGACAAACTGGACAGTTTGGTTTATGTCCTCTTGCAGGACAAAACTTGCGCGCAAAAAGAATGATCTGAAGATGAAGCTTGATCCAATCTTTTCTCTTGAAAAGTTTTTTCAAATCACGCTCTGTTTCTTTTGCAGTTCTACCGCGACTTAAACCCCATCTCTTAGCACAGCGCTGAATATGTGTATCGACAGGAAAAGCAGGATGCTGAAAAGCTTGTGCCATGACAACAGAGGCCGTCTTATGTCCAACACCCGGCAGTTCTTCGAGCGCTTTAAAACTTTTGGGCACTTTACTTTTATATTTTTCGATTAAAATTTTGGAAAGATGCCAAATAGCTTTTGCTTTTGTAGGAGAAAGGCCGCACGGTTTAATGATCTGCCGAATCTCATCAATGGATAGCTTAATCATCTTTTCAGGCGTATCTGCCTTGGCAAATAAGTGGGGAGTGATTTGATTGACCTTAGCATCTGTGCTACGCGCTGATAGAACAACAGCTATAAGAAGCGTGTAGGGATCTTTATGCTTCAAGGGAATTTCCGGATGAGGAAAATGCTCCTCTAAAATTTTCTGAATTTCTTTAGCTCTTTCTTTTTTACTCACTTGCCCACACAAAATTTTGAGAATATAGCAGTTAAGATATCTTCTGTAATATCCATTCCAATGATGAGACCAAGCTCTGTTAGCGCCTGACGAAGGTCGGCCGTTAAAAACTCGGGAGAAACATCTGTTTTAAGACCCTCTATCACTTTTGTAAGTGAGAGTCTTGCTGCATCCAGCGCTTCTTTATGCCGCGCATTTGTAATAAGCACTTCTTCTTTAGAAGGAGGCCCTTTTTTCCAAATCATTTGATCAATGGCAGAGCGAAGGCTTGAGAGCCCTTTTCCTTCTTTTGCAGAAATCGCAATGGAGCCTGTAGGCGGAATATGCTGCGAAGGAAGGTCTATTTTATTCCACACAACGATTGTCTTTTCCTCGTTTACAAGCTTCAGTAACTGCTCATCTTCTGGGACAAGACCACGGCTAGCATCCAAGACAAGTAAAACAAGGTCAGCTGCTTCTAGAGCCTTTTTTGACCTGCGAATCCCTTCTTTTTCTACTGTCTCATCTGTTTCTCTAATACCTGCCGTATCGAGAAGATTAAAATGGAGCCCTCCTAAACGAAGCTCTCCTTCCAGCACATCTCTTGTTGTTCCTGGAACATCTGTGACAATTGCTCTTTCTTTTCCCAGCAGTGCATTCATGAGAGAAGATTTACCGACATTCGGCGTTCCCACTAAGCACAGACTCAAACCTTCGTTTAAAATCTTTCCCTCGTAGAAAGTGCGGCTAAGCTCTTCCATAAGTTTATCTACTTTACCTAAAGACTCTAAAATCTCTTCCAAACTTGCAAACTCAAGGCCCTCTTCAGGAAAGTCAACCCAGGCATCAAGAATAGCTGCAATATCGATCAGTTCTTTTTGAAACGTTGTAATCTTCTTAGAAAGTGCCCCTTGGAGCTGGTGGTTTGCTTCTTGAAGTGCCATCTCATTTTTAGCGCCAATTAAACTTTGCACAGCCTCTGCTTGCACAAGGTCAAGTTTTCCATGCATATAAGCTCGAAATGTAAATTCTCCTGGAAGAGCAGCTCTTGCTCCTGCAGCTATTACCACATCTAGTACATGCCGCGTGATTAAACTACCACCGTGGCAGTGGATCTCGACCGTATCTTCTCCTGTATAAGAGCGTGGTGCAAGCATAGGCAGTAGAAGCACTTCATCCACAACATGCCCCTCTTTATCAACAATATTGCCGCAATGAGCTGTGTGACTTTTATAAGACCGGATAGGGCCTGTATAAATTTTTTCAGCAACACTTACAGCTTCTTTGCCAGAAATGCGGATGATAGCAACGCCCCCCTCTCCTGGAGGAGTGGCAACTGCTGCTATCGTCTCTTCTTTTTGATATGGTTTGTGTGTAAAATGCATAGAGAGCATAATACTAAAAAAATGCCTACTTTACCAGCTCTTTTAAGGCAGCTGTGATGAGCTTACCAAGATCGGGGTCTTTTGGAAGATCTATAGAAACTTTTTGAACGGACTTCTGGGCTTCCACAGGATGATACCCTAAATGGATGAGCGCTGAAATAGCATCCCCGATGATCCCTCTTTTTTGTCCAGGCTCTAAGGGGTTTGTGGGCATTGTTTTGTCTTGTTTGACCTTATCGCGCATCTCAACTACAAGACGTTCAGCTGTTTTTTTTCCAATCCCCGGAGATTTAGAAATAAGGGCTACATTTCCATGGAGTATGGCCATCTGAAGATCGACAAGATCGATATGACCTAGAAGGGCAATTGCCGTCTTAGGGCCAATGCCGCTTACGTGCGTGAGCTTTTCAAAAAATTCCCTTTCAGCCAGCGTTAAAAATCCATAGAGAGTATGCGCATCTTCTCTCACAACAAAGGAGATATAAAAAACAACCGTTTCTCCTAT
This sequence comes from Parachlamydiales bacterium, assembly GCA_947474635.1. Classification (GTDB taxonomy): domain Bacteria; phylum Chlamydiota; class Chlamydiia; order Chlamydiales; family Rhabdochlamydiaceae; genus CANJJB01. The sequence continues at coordinate 22,163 of CANJJB010000012.1, forward strand.
ATGAGGAAGGTTAGAGTAGGTATTTAGCCCCACAGAAATGCTATAGCCTATTCCGTTTACATCAACGATCGCTTTCAAAGGCGAGGATGAGGCTAATTTACCGCGTATAAATTCATACATAAGTTGACCTTTTTAAAGTGTGTGCATGGCATATGGCAAGCGCAAGAGCATCTGCTGCATCTGCCGGTTCTGGCAGTTTTGGCAATTTAAATAACATCTGGAGCATCTTCTGAACCTGCTCTTTACTTGCGCCCCCATTACCAACAATGGCAAGTTTAGCTTTTTTCGGACTATATTCATGCACTGAAACATTATTTTTAGCAGCAGCTAGCATAACAGTTCCCCTTGCCATACTGAGTTTCATTGTGCTCTGCGGATTTTTAGACATGAACTGAGTTTCAACAGAAAGAGCATCGGGCTGGAATTTGTTTATTAAATGTTCGATGGCGTTAAAGATGACAAGATAGCGCCTGGCCAGGTGGAGCTTAACCGGCGGACGAATACACCCAAAATCGAGGATTTTGTACCCATCTGAACAATCAATCACTGCATACCCCGTCGTTCCCGTTCCGGGATCAACGCCAAGAATTATAGACCCCACTTAAGACGCCTTCATCATGTGCATATCTTTCACAATTTCAACAGCTTTTTCCATTGGAAGATCTTCTACGCCGTAATTTTTCTTAGATCCATCTTGATTTAAGAAGGCTTTGTAGTTGGGATCTTGCTCAAGACGCCGTGCATTATTCACCCTAAGCGTAGGAATCATCTGGTGCCAAATAGATTCCTTCTGCTGCAAATAAGGAAGATAATTCTTTTGGAGCCATCCCCTTCCGTGTTGATCGACATCTGTCATTGGATCAATATACGCAGAAGCTACCTGATCATTGTGAAGAGGGTACTCTAAGTAACGCTCTCCAATATTGTAAGGAGCAAAGGCAGTTGGAACAACAATGTCAGCTTTAACACCTGCTATCTGTGTTGAGCGTCCAGAAACGGTGTAATACCTTCCTACTGTCACCTTAAAAAAGGAGGCAGCAGATTTATCTGTCACTGTTTGATATTGGATGGTGCCTTTTCCATATGTTCTTTCATCACCCACAACAACAGCCACGCCATAATCTTGCAGAGCTTGCGCTACAATTTCTGCAGCTGAAGCTGACAATTTGGATGAGAGTACAACAAGCGGTCCATTGTAATACACGCGCGGGTCAAGACTGCGCAAGTACTGTATTTCACTCTTAGCATATTTTGAAATCACCACAACACCCGACGTAATAAATAACCCTGTGACTTTTACAGCCTGCGTTAAAAATCCACCGAGATTTTCTCTTAAATCTAGAACTAGCCCTAGGAGATTACCTTGCTTTTTTAAATCCTTTAGCGCTTCTCTGATATCGGTTTCACAAGACGCTGCACTTGAGCTTTCATAGAAAGAAGGAAGCACTAGTTTCCCAATAATTCCATCGCCAAAAGGCTCTGCTGTCCACTTCACCCTTTCTTCTTGCATGAGAATCTTTTCTCTTTTCAGCTCGACTTGGATGATATCTTCCTTCCCGTCTGGCTGGCATCGCTTCAGGCCTAGAGAGACCTCTTTCTTATCAGAACCCTTTAAGCGATCAAGGATCTCTTCATAAGAGGCCGCACTCACCTGGTGGCCATCAATTTCAACCAGTAAATCCCCTGGCTTGATCTTTTCACTACGCGCTGCGGGCCCACCCTTAACAAGATCTGTAATTTCCACACCATCTACGCTTTCTTTGAGCAATACTCCGACTCCTTCAAAATGTTTTTCCAAAGAAGCTCTCATCTCAAAAGCCTCTTCAGGCGTAAAAAAGGCTGTATGCGCATCTAAGCTTTTGGCCATCGCCTTTAAAACATGCATTGTAAAATAGTGCTCCCCCTTGCTTTCTTGAGCAAGATAGGAGTCTTCAAAACGACGCACTCTCTTATCAAAAAGAGCGAGTATTTTGCCCCTTCTTTCTACAGTCCAGTAAGCGGGGCCATCTGATTTTTTCTCTGACTGCAGAAACCGGATCATCTGGTTTCTAATCTTATTTTTAATCTGCTCGGAAGACTCTGGATAAGCAAAGCTATCTGTAGATAATGCAGGGGTTACAGAAGCTGCCGCAAGCTCCTTTATAATCTCCTGTCTATAGAGTCTAGCGCGCCCTATAGCGCTTCCGATTTTGGTGTTTAAGATCTCATAGTCAGAGAATCGATCCATAGAATAGTTGTCTATGATCCTCTCAATGTCTGTGCTCGTTAATTCAAAATATTTATTGGCTTCGCTTTGGAGCAGATATATCCTTTGAGCATCAAATTGCTCTAGATAGGATTTAAAAGATCTTTTAACAACTAGAGGCGTAAGTTCCTTATATTCCACATGATAAGTAAACATTTGCTCTAAATTATTACGGATATCACCCTTCTTAAGGTGAGCACCTGCCGCAGACAGCTGCGCAAAAATCAGTACAAATAGAAAAATCAAAGTTTTTTTCATGAGAAGCCTTATCTAACCATCTTTAGCATTTCCACTAAAATACCTCGAACAAAATTATTTGCATCTAAAATTTTCTCAAGTCACGCGTTTTTCTGAAAATTGACCTCTTTAGAAAAGTCTTCCTTGAGTATAATTCTGAATTTGAGATATAGTCTCCCTTATTGTTTTAGCTATCCCTAAGGAGAATAGATGCCGACAATCAGTCAATTAATTCGATCAGGCCGAAAAAGCAGGGTGAGAAGAAAAAAATCTCCTGCACTGCAACAATGCCCTCAGAAACGAGGCGTTTGTTTACAGGTGAAAACCAAAACTCCGAAGAAACCGAACTCGGCTCTTCGAAAAGTTGCCTGGGTCCGTCTTTCCAATGGCCAAGAAGTCATCGCTTACATTGGTGGAGAGGGTCATAATTTACAAGAACATAGCATTGTGCTCGTACGCGGAGGTCGTGTTAAAGACTTACCCGGTGTGCGTTATCACATTGTGAGAGGAGCGCTTGATTGCGCTGCTGTAAAAGATCGCAAACAAAGCAGATCGAAATACGGCGCCAAGAGGCCCAAGTAATAATTAGCAGTAATTTAGAGTAACTTCTCATAGTTACTCTGACTTGTTGATTAAAAAATCAACGGGTCGGCTAAAATATTAGCCAAGTGAAGAATTTTTTAATTTAAAAGGAAGACATTATGTCAAGAAGACGTAAAGCCGTTAAGCGGCCTATGGTTGCAGATCCGATTTATAACAGTTATGTATTGTCCAAGTTCGTGAATAAAGTCATGCAAAGCGGCAAAAAATCAACAGCTAGAAAAATTGTGTATAACGCTTTAGAACAATTTGCAAAACGCGTTAAAGCTGATGACCCTCTTGCTGCTTTCGAACAAGCTTTGGAAAATGCCAAGCCGATGCTCGAAGTTAAATCTCGACGTATTGGAGGCGCAACTTACCAAGTTCCTGTTGAAATTCCGTCTGATAGACGCATATCTATGGGTATGAAATGGATCATTCAATATGCATCTGAAAAAGCAGGAAAATCAATGGTAGAGGGCCTTGCCCAAGAACTAGCTGATTGCTACAACAATCAAGGTTCCACTATCAAGAAAAAAGATGACACTCACAAAATGGCCGAAGCGAATAAAGCTTTTGCCCACTATAAATGGTAAGAAAGCGGTAATAAATTATGAGCAACTATAAACGGGCTGAGAAAGATAAGTTAACCCATGTGCGCAATATCGGCATCATGGCTCACATCGATGCTGGAAAAACGACTACGACTGAAAGAATTCTATTTTATTCCGGTCGTGTACATAAACTCGGTGAAGTACATGAAGGCGCAGCTACTATGGACTTCATGGAGCAGGAACGTGAACGTGGTATTACCATCATGTCCGCTGCTACCACCGTTTATTGGGGTGATTGCAAAATTAACATTATCGATACTCCTGGTCACGTTGACTTTACCGTAGAAGTTGAAAGATCTCTACGTGTTCTCGATGGAGCTGTCGCTGTCTTTGATGCCGTTGCTGGTGTTCAACCTCAATCAGAAACGGTGTGGCGTCAAGCTACACGTTACGGAGTTCCACGAATTGCGTTCATTAACAAAATGGACCGCGTTGGAGCCGACTATTTTATGGCAGTTGCCTCCATGCGCGAAAAGCTCGGTGCAAATGCCATACCTGTTCAATGTCCTATTGGAGCAGAGGGCGAGTTCAAAGGAATGGTCGACCTCGTTTCCATGAAAGCCTACCTCTTCTTAGATGAAACGCTCGGAGCAAATTACGACACAACTGAAGTTCCAGCTGATCTTTTAGAACAATGCAAAAAAATGAGACAAGAATTGCTTGAAGAGCTAGCCACAGTCGATGACAACGATGAAGCCTTCATGACAAAAGTCCTTGAGAATCCCGCATCTTTAACAGAAGATGAAATCCATGCCGTGATTCGTAAAGGAGTTGTTGCTAATAAAATTAACCCTGTTGTGTGCGGAACTGCCTTTAAAAATAAAGGGGTCCAACCACTTCTAGATGCTGTCGTTCGCTGGATGCCCTCTCCTCTTGATCGTGGAATGATCAAAGGAATTAGCATTAAAACAGGTGAACCTGTTGAGCTAACTCCTAGTGATAACACACCTCTTGCTGCGCTTGCCTTTAAAATTCTATCAGACCCTTATGTCGGCAGACTAACGTTTGTCAGAGTTTATTCAGGAACACTTGCTAAAGGCGAGTCTATCATGAATACCACCAAAGATAAAAGAGAGCGTATCTCTCGCCTCCTTGAAATGCATGCGAACCAGAGAAATGAAAAAGACGCGTTCTTTACAGGTGATATCGCAGCTTGCATTGGCCTAAAATACACCTCTACAGGCGATACTCTCTGTGCAGAAGATAACGAACTTTTACTAGAAAAAATGGAGTTCCCAGAGCCTGTTATTTCTATGGCAATTGAGCCTAAGTCAAAAGGTGATCGTGAAAAACTAGCAACTGCTCTTTCTTCTCTTTCAGAAGAAGATCCTACTTTCCGCGTTACAACTAACGAAGAGACAGGACAAACAATTATCTCAGGAATGGGCGAGCTTCACTTAGAAATTCTTAAAGATCGTATGTTCCGAGAATTTGCTGTCGAAGCAAACGTCGGTAAACCTGAAGTTTCTTACAAAGAAACCATCACCAAAGCTGGAAAAAGCGAGACAAAATACGTCAAGCAATCAGGTGGTAGAGGACAATATGCGCACGTGTGCATAGAGATCGAGCCAAACGAGAAAGGAAAAGGTAACGAAGTCGTCAGTAAAGTTGTTGGCGGTGTCATTCCAAAAGAATACATCAACCCAACGATTAAAGGGATTGAAGAGGGCCTCGCAACAGGCGTTCTTGCAGGCTACAACCTCGTTGATGTTAAAGTTGCCATTACCTACGGTTCTTACCATGAAGTCGACTCAAGTGAGATGGCCTTTAAAATTTGCGGATCTATGGCAATCAAAGACGCTGCAAGAAAATGTCAGCCAATACTTCTTGAGCCGATCATGAAAGTCGTTGTCACAACTCCTGATCAATTCATGGGAGATGTGATTGGTGATATCAACCGCAGACGCGGAAGAATTATGAACCAAACAACAAACAAAGGAAGCGTAGAAGTTGAATCTGAAGTTCCTTTGAGCGAAATGTTTGGATACTCGACACAATTAAGATCGATTAGCTCTGGAAGAGCCACTTACGTAATGGAACCAAGCCACTTTGAGCGTGTTCCAACGAAGATCCAAGAAGAGATTACAAAAAGATAAAATTATTTAAGGACTATTTATGGCAAAGCAGCAATCAAAACAGAAAATTCGGATCAGGCTTAAAGGATACGACCAACGCGTCCTAGACAGAGCAACAGCAGACATCGTAGAGACTGCTAAGAGAACAGGCGCTAGAATCGCAGGTCCTATTCCTCTTCCTACCGAGGAAGAAATATTTACCGTTCTCAGCTCTCCTCACGTTGATAAAGCAGCACGTGAGCAGTTTGGAATGCGCACACACAAAAGATTACTTGATGTCTACCCTACTCCTGAAACCATCGACAAACTCAAGTCTCTCCCTGTCGCTGCCGGTATCGATATCAAAATCAAAGCCTAAGGCGCCTTATCTCACATTCGCCCTTCTCTTATTTCTTTAGAGAAGGGTTCTTGTAATAGCAAGCTAGTTACGTCTATATTAGAAAATGACAAAATAAAAATAGATGACTTATAATAATAATTCCATTAAAATTTGTGACAACTAAAACCAGTTAATGGAACAGTCATGTCATTCCCAATACACCTTGCAAAATCAAGCGCACTGTTGCGAGAAACTTGCGCTACACTCTCTCATTTTGGAGAGCCAGGCCATGAACGGGTTCAAATTACGAAAACTGACCTGGGATATGTTCCAAGCCTAACAGCTTTACCCAGCTGGATAGAGCGTATTCTCTGCTTTTTTGGATTAAAACGTAGAACTCTTCAGTTAAATGAAGTCGCAGATTTTGCTTTGAATTGGCTAAGAGCACATGCCTCTCAATACATTGCAGAATTTCATGAAAATATTGTCCAGATTCAAAAGTTAGAACCTCTTATGAAAAAAGCTCACCGGGATAACGATTTTACTTCCCTCCTCGCTTCAGCAAAAGTAAATCATCTTACCCAAGCTACACCTTTCGTTCATCAAAAAGAGCCACCACCCGCAGCTTTTCAATTTCATTGGCCGCAAAACTTTTCCCTAGCCAGTGAACTTGAGCACTCTATTGGCACCATTCTTTCCCATTTTCTTTCTCGCCCAGGAACAACCATTCAACGGGTAAAAAAAACATCAACCGTGATCTTACAGAGCCCGACAGAAAAATGCGTGAATTATACACTGCCGATCAAGGTCGACTTTTATTTGGAAGGAGCCATTTCCAAAAGGCGTATTATTGTCAAAACTAGAGAAGTGATTGGGTCAGGAGGACAAAGAAAAGTTCTCCAAGCTTTTGATGTGTTAAATGGTGAAGAGTTAGTGTCCAAACCTTTTGCTAATAACATTGAACGACTAGTTGTTCAAACCATCCATAAAAAAGAACTTGTTGGTTTTGTGCCCTGTGCAGTCATACGAGGTTCTCGCTTTTACGAAAAAAAATGCCAGACCTTGAATACATACTTTACGGCTACTCCAACTGTGCGCCTTACATTGGTTTGCCAATTAATCATGGCTCTTCATAATTTACACTCTCTTAGCGTCACCTCTCCTACTTATTCTCACTCTACTGGTACTGGCCGTGTTACAGAAAATATTCCGGATATCGAAGTCTATAATGGGGATATTAAACCTGAAAATATTCTTGTATTCATTAACGAATACAATAGACCTCAAGCAGCTCTCTCCGATTTAGGAACCTTATGTCAAATTGAAGCTGTTCCCCACACTCTATTCTTTAGATCTCCGGAAAGAACCCGTTTTATAGAAAAAGAGTGCTACTCTGGTTTCGCTCAGCGTTCCCTTTTCCTAACAGTAGAAACAATTATGGCGCACAATCGAAAGTATGGACAATGTAGTGATGTATGGTCATTAGGAATCGTATTCACAACTCTTTTAAGCGGGGGAGATGTGTTCCCCGGCAGCTCTTTGGAGCTGGGCGTACCAAATCTGGAATGCTTCAAAAAGCACTTAGAACTGGCTGCTCTTAATGCGCGTTATCTTGGACCACCCAAGCGTAACCCTCAAGATGCTTGGCTTCTCGATCTGACACAGGCAGAGGTGGATCAATCAATTGACAAACTAAAAGCAGCTGGTCCAAAAGAACTATACATAGCTTGGGATTTAGTGAAGTTAATGCTCAAAGTCAACCCTATCGAGCGCATCACTGCTAAGGAAGCCTCTGAACAGGTATCCTCCAGCTAACCACACCAAAATCTTCCAAGCAGGCTATTCCTACTGCAAATCGGTATTATTAGGATCGGCTTCATAGATGAGATCGTAGGCTGGTGGGATCTCTTGGTTCATTCTTTTCGCAACAATGCGGCCATTTTTGATACGTAGATAGTAGTGATTCTCTTCGATGACCTCTTCACCCATAAAGATTCTTTCGATGTACTCGTAGTCTAAAGACCCATCTGGAAACTTGCGCACTTTATAAGGAGAGCCTACTTGCTTTTCAAAATCTGCAACCGGAGATCCCATCTGGACATTATCAAAGCTGCCGCGAGAAATAACTTGGGATCTTGTAAAGCACCCACAGAGCAATAGACAAGAAAGAACAGCGACAGAAATCTTCATTTTTTTTCCTCTAATTGCTGCCAGACCTTACCCGTAATGATGGTTCGGAACTGGTCAGCCGTTGCATACTCTGCGCGCATTAAGTAAGAGCTATCTTCTTGTTTTTCATAAAACTCAAACCCTTCAAATCCGATGTCATTAACTCTGAACTCCCACGCAATAACCTTATCGCTGATAATCCCTGAGCCTGTGATTTTTCCAAGAGCAACGTTTTCTAAGTCGATGATAAAAGCGCCCGGACTTAAATCATAGAATAAAAATTGATTTTGCATGATGTCAGAAAGGCCCTTGACCTGGATCTCTTGCACGCACTCGATTTTTCCTGTTTCATCTTTTTTAGCCACATTCCACTTGGTAAAAAATGCAAGCTCCTCTTCGACCATATTGAGCTGGATTTTTCCTTCACCAAGCCATGAGCTCGGATTTAAAATAAATGCGTGATTTGGTTGATTGTCTGCCATCAGAATGTATACCTTCTACTATAAATACTTTGTAAAATGCCAAAAGCCATCATCGTTGATAACACGGATGACCCGCCGTATGTGACTAGCACAAGCGGCACGCCCGTAATGGGTAAAAATCCACACATCATCCCTATATTTACGATGATATGCATCGCTAGATACACCGTTATACCAGCTGATAGTAGCCTACCAAAGGGGTCTCTAGCTACAGCTATCACCTGAAAGCTACAATAAATCAAACCCGCAAAAAATAGCAGCAGTAAAAAAACTCCTATGAGCCCAAACTCTTCGCTAAATGCCGGAAACACAGAGTCTGTATGCGCTGCTGGCAGCCACGACCTGCCGGTAAACTCACTTTTATGCCACCCGCTTCCACTAATACCACCTAAGGCAATGGCTGTCTGTGCAGCCTTTTGATGGTAAATATTAGGATTGAGCCGTTCATACTGGTACTCTTTTAAAACCTTGGTAGCATAAGGCCTCATCTCCTCATGAGAGATGACGCCTGTGAACATGAGCACCACAAACATGAGGCCCATGAGCCCCATAATCGTCATACTAACCACGACTTTGCGATTAATTCCACCAAAATAAAACATCACAAGGGCAATCGGATACAGAACTAAAGCGGTTCCCAAATCAGGTTGTTTTAAAATAAGCACAAAAGGAATGAGGACAATCAAAATTGCTTGAAAAGCAGTCGATGCCCTTTTAATAGAGCCCGATTTATATTCGAGAAACCAACTAAGAGCGATCACAAGGGCAAGCTTAGCATATTCCGAAGGCTGAAAAGCCCTTCCTAAAAAAGGAAGCTTGTACCATCTATGTACATTTTGAATAGGGCTTGTAAAAAAAAGCCCAACTAACATCAAGAGCACGATGACATATAAGAGCCACGTATAAGACCGCAGGCTGTGGTAGTTCATACCTGCAAAAAAAAAGTACACTGCCCAGCCCATGACAAACCACTGGATCTGACTTTTAGATGTTGCTGTGAAAAAGGTCTCTACCCCTTCTTCCCCTGTCGTTGCAGAAATCACAAGAACGCTAATCCACATCAAAAGAAGGATGAGCGGCACTGTCCGAAAATCAATGAACCGCAAATACCTATGATCCCACATGCGCGCCTCGGCAACAAGAGACTATGTTTTAGCAGAAGACATCACAAAATCTTTGACTGTTTCATGATCGCGTAGTCCAACAAGGCGTCCTACTTCTTTTCCATCTTTGAATAAAATCATTGTAGGCACAGAAGTCACTTGAAAAGAAGATGCAATGCGCTGCGCATGATCAATATCCAGTTTGGCCACCGTGGCTTGTCCGCTCACTTCACCTGCTACTTTCTCTAAAACAGGAGCAAGCATTCGACAAGGGCCACACCAATCAGCGTAAAAATCGACTAAAAAAACACCCTTTTCAATCTCTTTTTCAAAACCATCTTCTGTTAATTTTTTAATCTGACCGCTCATAATTCCCCTAAAAAGTTAAATAATTAATTTGTGCAACGTATTAATCAGTATGGAAAAAAACAAGATTCACGTAAAGCTCTTTCCTCTACTTAGGAAGAGCAGCATCGTAATGACAGCCGTCCATGTTCACAAGTGTCATTGTCGTTTCAAAATCCTTACCATACGTGCGATCATAACCTTTAATTCTGTGGGCACTGGCTATCTGACCACCGACCCTGTATTTCACATAAAGTCTTTCAATCTCAATCTTAACTTGAAACATCTGGCTCAGAGCATAGATCTCAGCAGTGCCTCCATGAAACTCATTCTGCCTGAATAGCTCGACATATTCTGCTCTTGTGGGCTCTTGCAGAGCAGCAAGCTCTCCTTTAATCTGTCTACGTTTTCCTGCAATCAGATCAGCGTTTTCTCCCATTATTTCTTGTGCAGTTAAAGAATCAAGATCCTCATCCAAGCGTTTTCTGTGAACTGCGTAATAGGCTTCTCTAGAATCACGTAAGTGATCTAAAATCTCTGGATTGTCACAGAAGGAATCTTGCTCTTGAATTCCATCTCGTTCTGCTTTGTGATATTCCCCTTGAATCCAATCGGCAACATTATGACGAAGGCGCACATGATCAATCACTGCGGTTCCTCGCATAAGAGCTAATAGAGCACCAAATGCATGGAACAAACAGTTGCCATCGCTTGGAACGGGAATCGTGTTAAGCTCACCATTATAACGATATTGCCATAAGGAGAAGTACTGATTTTTTTCATGTGTAATTTTTATTAAAAATTTAAGAATTTCTTTAATTTCCAAAACAGCTGTGTGTTCTTTGTGCGGACTGCTCTCTATCTTTCTCATGAAGGCATTGGCTCCCTCACCTGAGATATTTTGCAATAAACCATCCAATTCGACATTCCATCGCTTGATGACTGTCTCTTCATCAACTGAAGGCTCTTGCTCCACAGCTGAGGCCACATCTATCTGACCAATAGGCGGCATATCGATAACAGCTGGGGATGCAGGCGGAAGTTGGGAAGGAGTAGGCGCTGGGGTGAGCCAATGAGCAAACAAAGAAGGCAAATAAAGAGCCCAAACCATAGCATTGTAAAAAATAGTTGAAATTATGCTATCGTTAGGATGTGTCTCTCTTACGTAAGATACTTGGTGTCCGTACCATACGCGAAACTGGACAGAAGCATCATACAAAAAATTTAACCTACTTGCTGATATAGGAACCACTGAATCTGCCATTGCGAACCCCCTATTAAAATTTACATAAGCAGTTTTAACACAAAGCAACCATTCTTTCCACTAAGCTTCTTGCTGTTAAGGGAAATTTTTAATTGACTTTTCTTTATTTTTGAGATACATAGAAAAACCAACTAGAGGACCCAAATGATACTCAATTGGATTGCAGGTTTTGTATCGCTCCTTGTGTTCATCTACCTTCTGATCACGCTCCTTTGGCCAGAAAAACTATGAGGCTCTGTGAAAGATCTTGATTGGATTCAACTCTCCCTTCTTTTGCTGATCATCACTCTTATCACGAAGCCTTTGGGAATTTATATCCATAAGGTTCTTAATCCTGATGAAAAAACTTTTCTGGATAAAATATTTAAGCCACTGGAAAAACTCACCTACCGCGTATGCCGTATCGATGCAAAAAAAGAACAGACGTGGAAGGAATATCTTTTTTGTGTTCTGGTGTTTAGTGGTTTTTCTGTCTTGTTCACTTATGTGCTATTGGGCCTTCAACAGTATCTGTTTTTGAATCCTGAAAAGCTGGGGGCGCTATCTGCTGATCTCAGGTTCAATATAGCTGCCGGCTTTCAAACCAATACCGACTGGCAAGGATATGTTGGGGAAGAGACTCTCTCTTATTTTTCTCAAATGGTAGCGCTTCCCCTCCAAAACTTTCTGTCTCCATCTATAGGACTTGGAGTAGCTGCTGCATTAGTCCGGGGAATTGCTCGGCACTCATCTACAGTACTTGGCAATTTCTGGGTCGATATCACACGCATTACGTATTATTTATTGCTTCCTTTAGCGTTTATAGCAGCTGTTTTTTTTGTATCGCAAGGCGTTCCTCAAAATTTTAACCCTTACACCAAAGCTACAACGCTTGAATCAGGAATAGAGCAACACATTGTGCAAGGACCCATGGCATCTCAAGAAGGAATTAAACTGATAGGAGTCAATGGAGGGGGAGCAACAAACGCTGACTCTGCGCATCCTTATGAAAACCCCACACCTCTTTCTAATTTTGTTCAGTTGCTGTGCATGCTGGCAATTCCTGCTGCGCAGACGTATTACTTAGGAAGAGAAATCAAAAACCAGAAACATGGCTGGAGTATATATGTTACCATGGCCATTATTTTTGTAGCAGGAGTGATCATCTGCTGCACTTTTGAAGCTAAAGGCAACCCCCATTTTAAAGATTTAGGAATAGCAGTCTCATCTGGAAATATGGAAGGAAAAGAGCAGCGGTTTGGAGTCTTTAGCTCAGCTCTTTTTGCAACGGTTACAACCTCTACCTCAACAGGTGCTATAAACGCCTCGCATGATTCTTTCACTCCTATTGGAGGCATTGTCCCTATGCTAAACATCCAACTAGGTGAAAGCATATGGGGAGGCGTCGGTGCAGGCTTGTACAGCATTCTACTATTTGTAGTAATCGCGATTTTTACAGCAGGTCTCATCATTGGAAGAACACCTGAGTACTTAGGGAAAAAAATTGAAGCGCTCGATATTCAATCAGCTATTTTAGGTGTCCTTGTCTTTGTCTTCATTGTTTTGGGATTCACCTCTTGGGCCTCCGTAAGTGAGTGGGGACGCTCTGCTCTATTGAATCAAGGCCCGCATGGATTTAGTGAAATACTCTATGCTTACAGCTCTGCAGCAGGAAATAATGGAAGTTCTTTTAACGGCCTTGTTACCAATACTCCTTGGTGGAATATTTCTCTTGGCTGCGCCATGTTAATGGGAAGATATGCTCTTATCACTTTTGTGCTCATGCTTGCTGGATCTTTGGTCAAAAAGAAAAGACCTGCAACAGACACGGTATCATTCCCCGTGTCGGGAGTTACTTTTGTAGCCCTTGTCATTTCTGTGATGATACTTGTGGGAGCGCTTAGTTTTCTTCCGGCACTGATCATGGGTCCTTTTCTTGAACAATTTTTTATGCTTTCAGGGAAATTATTTTAATGCAAACAATGACAACCTCTTTTACACCCCGCATGTTTTTATCTGCACTCTTAGATGCTTTGCTCAAGCTCAATCCTGTCAAACTTTGGCGCAATCCTGTGATGTTTATCACAGAAATTGGAGCCCTGATGACAACTATGGAAGCTGTATTTCGATTTAATCAACTACACGCTTTTACCATACATGTTTCTGCTTGGCTGTGGATCACTGTTTTCCTTGGTAATTTTGCAGAAGCAATTGCAGAAAAGAGAAATAAATCTCAGGCTAGTGCTTTAAAAGCTGCGAAAGTAGAAGCAATGGCAAATAGATTAGATGCGCAAGGCACGATTCAAGTTGTTAACGCAAAAGAGCTGCGTAAAGGTGATATTGTGATTGTACGTGCAGGAGAAATCATTCCGGGAGATGGAGAAATTATTCAGGGCTTAGCATCAATTGATGAGTCAGCAGTCACGGGCGAGTCAGAACCTGTAATTAGAGCATCCGGTACAGACCAAAATACCGTTACAGCTGGCACAAAAGTTGTGTCCGATGAAATCAAGGTAAAAATCACCTCCGATCCAGGGGAGACTTTTTTAGATCGCATGATCAACTTAATCGAAGGCGCTAAAAGAAAAAAAACACCGAATGAAATTGCTCTTAATATCCTTCTATCGGGACTCACTCTGATTTTTCTTTTTATGGTTGTCTCTTTGGAAATATTTGGATTTTACTACAATCTAGAGCTTTCAATTGTCATGCAAGTAGCTCTTCTTATTTGCATTATCCCTACAACTATTGGTGGTCTTTTAAGCGCAATCGGCATTGCTGGCATTAACCGTCTCATGCAAAGAAGAGTACTTGCAACAAGTGGTCAAGCTGTTGAAGCAGCAGGTGACATCGATACAATTTTGATCGACAAAACAGGCACTATTACATCAGGAAATCGCCATGCGCACCAATTGATTTATGCTATTAGCTCTTCTGAACAAGAATTTTTAAAAGCATGCTTTCTCTCCTCTATCCTTGATGAAACAACAGAAGGGCGCAGCATCATTGACTTTCTTAAAACACACCACTCTGCCCTCATTCAGCCCCATCCGAAAGACCTTAAGTTCGTACCTTTTACTGCCTCAACCCGTATGAGTGGAGCAGATAGTGGAGGCGCATCCTACCGTAAGGGATCAAAAGATGCGATTGAAAAACTTGTGGGCAAAGAGCTCCCCGACGATCTCAAAAAAGCTGTTCAAACTATATCAGAAGCGGGAGGAACACCTCTTGCTGTCTGCAGCGATAAAGAAATACTAGGGGTTATTTTTTTAAAAGATACTGTTAAAAAGGGACTTGTAGAACAGTTTGATAAATTCCGAGCAATGGGCATTAAAACCATCATGATGACAGGTGATAATGCAGTGACAGCAGCTGCGATTAGCAAAGAAGTCGGAGTCGATGACTTTCTAGCTAACGTCTCTCCTGAAGAAAAACTTAAATACCTAATCTCTCGCCAAGAGCAGGGAGAAATGGTTGCTATGACAGGTGATGGGGTGAACGATGCACCTGCGCTTGCTCAAGCCAATATCGGGGTTGCAATGCACGCAGGAACGCAAGCTGCTAAAGAAGCTGCTAACATGGTAGATCTCGACTCCAACCCCACTAAACTCTTTGAAATCATTGAAATCGGCAAACAAATGCTCATGACAAGAGGGGCTTTAACAACCTTTAGCGTACTCAATGATCTTGCCAAATATTTTGCAATCATCCCTGCGATGCTCATACCATATTTTCCTGTGTTTGAAAAGCTCAACATCATGCACCTGGCAACACCACAAAGCGCAGTACTCAGCGCTGTGATATTCAATGCTCTGATACTCATATGCCTTCTGCCGCTTGCATTTAAAGGTGTTAAGCTTATGTCCAAGAGCATGACTTTTATTCTCAATAAAAACCTTGCTATCTATGGACTCGGAGGAGTGATCTTCCCTTTTGCTGCTATTAAATTAATCGACCTACTTTTGGTATCTTTAAACCTAACCTAAAATTTATGAAAAAAATCATCGAGCTTATTAAAATATCTGCCCTATCCACTCTTCTATTTACAGCCGTGCTCTGCGTTCTCTACCCGCTTGCTGTCTTTGCAATGGGACAACTATTTTTTCCTTATAAGGCCAATGGAAGCCTTGTCACTCATCCCGTCAACAACACCATCATTGGCTCAGCTTTAATCGGAGAAAATTTCCAAGGGATGCAGTACTTTCATCCAAGACCTTCTGCTGCAGGAAAAACAGGGTATGATGCTTCCCATTCAGCTCCTTCTAATTTAGGACCCACATCGCAAAAACTTATGACTGATTTACAAACGCGCGTATCTACCTACAGACAAATCAATAATGTTCCTTCCACGATCCCCATACCTGCCGATGCTGTGACATCTTCCGGCAGCGGCCTTGATCCTCATATCAGTGTTGATAATGCGCTCATGCAACTTTCAAGAGTTGCTAAAGCAAGAAACATGCCTGAGTCCGCTTTAAAAAGCCTCGTTACTGCGCATACAAAGCAGCCAACATTTGGATTTTTGGGCGAGCCCAGAGTGAATGTTCTTTTACTCAATAAAGCGTTGGATGGTGGCAAAGCCAAGAATCAATAGGGAGGAGCGTAAGTTAAGTTTGGGGACATCCAGCTAGGTCCACCAGAAGAACCTGCGGGCTTAAGAGCTCCAACAAAAGAAACGGGCGCATCTCTGCCGCCTGGACCAAAAGTCGAAAGAGCAACTACAAAAGGTTGAGTAGTAGCTGCACCTTGATATTTTGGCGCCTGTGTATGCTGAGCTTGGAGCTGTTGTACAGCAAAGGCATCAACTTTTTCATCTCTTTCTACACTATCTTTTTGGGGAAGTACCGCCTGGACGGAAGTTTGGCTTGTAAGACTGCTTACTGCTGCCATAATAGGGCTCCTTGTATTTTGAGCTGATATTGCAAAAAAGCAACAACCAGCTTAGGTGATGAAAAGAATATTACGTGAGTAGCTGCTTTTTTAGACACAAAAAAGTGAAAAAAAGCTTAACAACTGTGTATAAAAACGATATTAATTGGGCCGCTCGGATACAATGAACAGCCCAAAAATCAAAGTCCCCAAACTTTAATTCTTCCTCCATACACCAACAACACCGATGCCTAGATGCGCGTCAGAATCTTCAGCGGGATAGATATTCAGGACTCCTCCGAAAGTGCTCCCAACAACCACTTGATAACCTTCAACCTCCTCTACGCAGCGGATGCCCGGCCCACCTGGAACAATCCACTCTCCAATTCCATTCTTAGTACGGCCCAAGAATCTATGAGCAACACCTTCTAGAAGACTAGGAGCCAAGCAACGTTTTACAAACAAAAGTATACGTTGATCTTCAAAGGTCGTATTTGTGCTCCCTGGTATGATCTCTTTTGTCATAAGAACCCAATAAGATTGATCAGGAGACTTCTCCATTAGAGCTCTGTTAGATATCCCGTAACACTTTTTCTTATGACCCCCTCTCCTTGGAGACGGGAAATGCACAAAGGGATGTAAAAGAGGGTTGTTTAAATTAAATTCACATCCATCAGCTTCTTTCGGGATAAGCACAAGCCTATTGGTATCTTTTACTTTTTTACCAGGCCAAACTAAACAATCTTGTCCGAAGAGTTGATCAATACCCGCGGGGCGAGGGGGCTCGTCTCCAACCTCTACACCAAACTCCAGCCACTTGTCTTTGCCGAAAATTTCGGGAGACATGGAAGGAGAAGAGGGGGCTGCACCAAGTGAGCTGCTACTTAGGGGTCTGCTGAGTGCGCTTCCAGATGGATGCCCTGCTCCCGAAGCTAAGCCTTGTTGTGAATCGCTCCCCGACAACTCTCGTGCAAGAGCTTCATCAAGTACTTCGTTTGGAGGCCAGGTGGGCCCATGTCCTAATGGACTGGCCAAATCTCCGCGCACTGTAAGAGCAGCAGCATGCTCTCCCCTCTCAAGCCTGGGCCTTTTGGGCGCACCTGCAGCCAACGGAAGAACTGCTGCCGCTTCTTTCTTAAAGAAGTCTGCCATGGGA
>CANJJB010000013.1 GCA_947474635.1 Parachlamydiales bacterium
AATCAGTCGATTGACTTGATCTTAAATCATTGGCCCAGCCCTTATAACTAGGGGCTAGGTCAATGATAACGAAACAATGCGCAAATTTTGTGAGGAAAATACCTCAGGCGCCTTTTTAATTCAGTGGTTCTCTTATTCAAACAATTTTGACTGGTGGTCATAGAGAAGGGGACATACCTGATCCCATCCCGAACTCAGAAGTTAAGTCCTTCCTCGCCGATGGTACTGCACACAAGAGTGTGGTAGAGTAGGTCGCCGCCAGGTCTTTTTTTTATCTCTTTAGCAATTTACTAAAAAAATTCAGCACTTCAGTACTGGTATGAATCGCACTTGCAATTAATTTTTCCACCTGGTATCTTTCTTAGCAAGACTCGATAACCAAGAGCCTTAAAAAACAAATGGCGGGCGGAATGTTCGTCAAAAGCCTGTGGAGTTGCCCTTGTTTGAGGGAGCCTTGAAGCAGGAATCTTCTGTCTTGTAGACAGGAGAAGTTCAAACGGCAAATATGCACTATCTAATCCTGTTCTTATCTTTAATTTTTCTTCCCTGCCAGAGTTTTTCTGAAGAAATCAGCTCTCCTCAATCCTTAGAATTCCCTCAACCTGCTAAATCTATTTTAAGCAAGTACGTTAAAGACAAAGAGATCGCCAATTCTATCACCGTTGATTCTGCGCAGATCCATTGGAGAAATGCAGCAAGTAGAGTCGGTATCAAATACTTTTCTCCTGCTGAACTAGAAGATCTAGTTGTTACTGTGAATGCAACAGGCCTATTAACTTATAAAGGCCTGCCCCTTGTTCCTGGCTCTTATTCTTATATCCTCTCTAAAGAGGGCAGACTTTTGGCCTTCTTAAGGAAAAATGCTGAAGGTGTCAATCTCAACCAAGAATTAACGACTTGGTTTCAGAAAAAGGCCGCCCTAGATCCTAAGCTTTTAACAGATACCCCCACAAAGCAGCCCCTATTTCATAAGGTTGTCTGCAAGCACTCCTCTTTAAGTCACGGAGACCCCGTACTTGCAGTGGGAGATTTTGAAGTGTACGACAAAGGAGTTGCTGCTTTTTTTAATAACGGCTCAGGGCACTACCGCCTTAAAGCTATTTCCATGAAAAATCTCGCTCTTTACCTCCAAAAAGCTGGCATTAAAGATGTGCGGTTTGATTTGTTTTATAAGACACCAGAAAAAAAGATACGCAAAAAAATTTCCTCCCTATTAGAAGTGTTAAATGCTGCCGATGACGCCCCTCTTTTCGTGGATATGCCATGATGGCCTGTAAGTTCTTCTGCATTTTCTTCTTGTTGACACTATCTATCCATGCTCTAGACTTTCCTGTTCAACCAGCAAAGCCGATGCTAGATAAATACCTAAATGACAACGAGCTTGTCAATTGCATCGAGGTAGACTCCCACGAGATCCACTGGAGAGACAAATACAGAAAAATAGGCATTCGTTATTTTTCTGCAGCAGAACTAGAAAATTTAAAAATTTCCGTAAACAAGCAAGAACAACTCACCTACAAAGGCGCTCTACTGCCAAAAGGCTCCTATGCTTATATTTTATCTACAGACGGTGAGCTCTTTGCTCTAGCAAGAAAGGATATTACAGAAAAAGAGCTGAATAAAACGCTTGTACGCTCTTTTGAAAAAAACCCACCTGCAGCCTCTAAAAAAGGGCCACTTTTTCGTAAGATTGTATTTAAACACTCTTCCTTAAGCCTTGGAAAAGATCTTTTAGCAGTCGGTGATTTTGAAATAGATAATGAAGGAAAGGCTGTTTTTTTTAGCAATGATTCAGGGCACTACCGCATGACAGCCCTATATATGAAAAACCTTGCCGTGTACCTTCAAGCGGCAGGCATTCAAGAAGCGGTGTTTCATCTTTACTACAAAGATAAGCTTAACCGCGTTGTCAATAGAGTGACGAAGCTCTCTGCTGTTTTAGCTGCGCCCAATGATTTTCCTCTTTTCAGAGAATAATCGCTTTATCAGGCACCGCAAGATTATTTCGTAACAATCCTACAATCAGGCAGGGTTTTCTTGATCGCTTCTTCAAGTGCCTTCTCACGACTGTTGATGTAAATAGTTTTTAAATTTGTTAATTTAGAAAACGACTCAGGTAGGGAATTAAGCCGGTTTCCGCTGAGGTCAAGTTCGGTTAAGCTTTCTAAGTCACCAAAAGAGTCTGGGAGCGTTTTAAGCTGGCAATTACTGAGGTTAAGGTTGGTTAATGTTTTTGAATTACAAATGCTTTCAGGAAAAGAATCTTTGAAATTGTTATGAGACAGATCCAGTGTGACCAAGTGTGCTAATTCTCCAATTCCGTTAGGAACTACTGTGAGTCCATTATTGCTTAAATCAAGAGAGGTTGCCCATGTAAATTCGCTACAATCTGTAGGCACTCGTAAAAAGAGTGATGGGAGTGCTGCGCGAGAGAGTGTATGTAGTGCTTCGGCTAGATTGGTGGCTTGTGGACGTACTATTCTCTCCTTTAGGCTTTGCCAGAATCCATGATTTGCAGCGCTATGAGTAGACCCATCCAGGTTGCTAAAATTTACGTAACCTGCTGCTTCTGCTACTTCTGATTCTGTTATCACTTCTATGTCCCCTAGGCCGTCTGTAGGTGCTTCAGTGAGCGCTCTCTGTGCAACATCTTGCACGCTTGTATCAACAGGAGCGCTTTCTTGGCCGGTGCTAGGGGTGTGTGGAAAAGCGCCTGTTTTTACGTTATTTATGTTGTCTGTCATATATTTACCTATTATTTAATGATATATCGCGGCAAAAATGATTCTCTTCTTTTCGGAGAATAACCCGTCTTAACTGCATCAAGAGGGCCCGTTTGTATTTTCAATTTGTACCTTTGGCAAGGCTGCCTTGATCTGTTTTATCACAGGGTCGGTCTCCAGCTCACGGTCGTAGTACAGCCTACGCCAGCCCAGGTCAATATAAATAGTCTTTAACTTTGTTAATTTAGCAAAAGACTCGGGGATGGTTTGAAGAGGGTTCCCAGAAAGATTAAGTGTGGTTAAGTTTGTTAAGTTACCAAAAGATTCAGGAAGAGTTCTAAGGTTGTTTCCAGATAGATTTAGCTCGGTTAAGCCTTGTAATGTTTCAACTCCATTGGGAAGAGTTATGAGTTCGTTCCGACTCAAATCAAGGGATGTCACCCCTTGAAATCCGCTAAAATCTGCGGGCAATTGTGAGAAGTATGAGGGGAATGCTAGGCGTGTGAGAGTCCCCGCTGTATAGAGTGGATGCGCTAGCAAACGCATTGCTGCGTTGAAGGGTCCACATTTTTTTATATGATTTATACGGTAATAAAGCCCGAAATTCTTGGCGCTAAGGTCAAGGGGGAGCTCTTTTGGAAGTTCAGTTATAGACTCAAAGCTTGCTTCTTCTTCAGTGGTTATTTCTTCTGGGGCCTGCGAAGCAAAGGTTGGGGCCGCTTCTTCTGCATTCTCTTTAGGGGCAGCGGATGGAGCTGATCTAGTGAACCAACTAGCAACTCGACTAAATAAGCTAGGCGCTTTTGGAGCTGGAGCGGGAAGCTCTCTTTTTGCGACACCATTCACAGCGACATCATTAAGAGGAGTATTGTCAGGAGTATCTACCCTAGTAGCCCATGCAGTTGGTGTTTGGTTGATTTTGTCTGTCATATATTTACCTATTATTTATAATTATTTATCTTCTTCTTTAATTAATTATATGACATGGCAGTCAACAAGTAAAGTTATTTTTACTATATTTTGGTGTATGTGATTATGTAAGTAATTGATTATTAGCCGTTAAAGAAATGGCAAGCTTTTTAGTGCAGCGTAAGCAAGTTGTGTGACTTCTGTAACAGTCTCATTGTCAGCATGTTAAATGTGCTTGGTTTTGAAAAAAGGGGGCGGCAAGCCCCCTCTATATTAGACAGGCTTGTCCTCAGGGGAGGGCCCTGCGATAGCTAAGTGACTCTTAGAGCTTGCCTGACCATCTTCTTGGTCAATAAAGACAATCTTGTCGCCTTCAACAGTTGCTAGGAGAGAGCCGGAGACCCTGTCCATTTTGAGAAGGAGTTTCTCGGCAAGAGGATCTTCTAAGTACTGCTCGATGACTCTGCGTAGAGGTCTTGCTCCCATTTCAGGCTCAAAGCCCTTGGAGACAAGGAAGTTCTTGGCTTTTTCATCAAGAGAGATAAAGATGTTCTTACGTGCAAGACGTACTTTCACTTTTTCAATTTCTAGATCAATAACCTGGAGGAGGTTTTTGTGCTCTAGCGGTTTGAAGATGATCGTTCCATCTAAGCGGTTAATAAACTCTGGCTTGAAGTGCTTTTTCATCGCAGCATGTATAGCCTCTTGCATCTTCTTATAGTCAAGCATGCCTTCTTGCGCTCCAAAACCCACTTCTGTCGATCTACGGATAAGATCGGCACCTAAGTTAGAAGTCATGATGATGATCGTATTGCGGAAGTCAATTTTTCTTCCGAACGAGTCAGTCAGTCTTCCTTCTTCAAGGATTTGAAGGAGGAGGTTCATAACGTCTGGATGCGCTTTTTCGATTTCATCAAATAAAACAACGCAATAAGGACGCTGACGCACTTGTTCTGTGAGCTGGCCACCTTCTTCATGTCCAACATAGCCCGGAGGAGAACCTGTCATGCGGCTGACAGCAAATTTTTCCATGTACTCAGACATGTCAACTTGGATAAGAGCATCTTCGCCGCCGAACATATCGATTGCAAGGCGCTTAGCAAGGAGTGTTTTTCCAACACCCGTAGGTCCTAAGAATAGGAAGGCACCGATCGGTCTATTAGGATCTTTGATATCTGCACGGCTTCTGCGTATTGCTCTACAGACAGTGCTGATGGCATCATCTTGACCGATGATTTTGCTCTTAAGAACTTCTTCCATTTTCAAGACTTTGGAGGTTTCTTCTTCTGTTAGCTGCGTAAGAGGAATGCCCGTTTGTTTTGCAACAATAGCTGCAATGTCTTCTTCATCGACAATCACTTGATGCTCTTCTTTGTTGCTTTCCCACTCTTTGAGGATCTGCTCGAGATGCTCGCGGAGAGTTTTTTCTTTATCGCGCAATTTAGCAGCTTTTTCATACTCTTGGCGTGCGATTGCATCTTCTTTAGCAAGACGCACTTCCTCAATTTCCATATCGTATTTAGCAATGTCATGCGGTTGACTCATCGTTGCAATGCGCGCTTTTGCACCTGCTTCATCTAGAAGGTCAATTGCCTTATCTGGAAGAAATCTTCCAGCGATGTATCTGTCAGAGAGATAAACAGCCGATGTGATCGAGTCATCTGTATAAATACAGTGATGATGCTCTTCATATTTTGCTTTGAGTCCTGTCAAAATCGCCACGCTGTCTGTAACAGAAGGAGGCATTACGAGGATTTTTTGGAATCTACGTTCTAGGGCTGCATCTTTTTCAATGTGTTTTCTGTATTCGTCAAGCGTTGTAGCTCCAATACATTGGATCTCGCCTCTGGCAAGAGCTGGTTTTAAAATGTTAGAGGCATCGATTGCGCCTTCAGCTGCGCCTGCTCCTACAATCGTGTGGATCTCATCGATGAAAAGAAGAATGTTGCCATTTTTTTTAATTTCATCCATGACAGCTTTGATTCTCTCTTCAAACTGTCCACGGTATTTAGTTCCGGCAATCATAAGCGTAAGATCAAGAGAGATGAGCTTTTTCTTGGCTAAATTATCAGGCACTTCACCTTTGACAATCGCTTGAGCAAGGCCTTCAACAATTGCTGTTTTTCCAACGCCTGCCTCTCCAATGAGAACAGGGTTGTTTTTACGTCTTCTGCAGAGTATGAGGATTAAGCGCTCTACTTCATCTTTTCTGCCAATTACGGGATCGAGTTTTCCCTCTTTGCAAAGCTCAGTCAGATCATGGCCATACGCTTTGAGGGCGGGCATTTTATCTGTTGATAGAGGTCCCTTGTCTTGAGATTTAGCAGGGTTAGTATTGGGAGAGGCTCCTCCAATACCCATCGGCGGCAGTTGCAGGTTAAATGTTTCGAGTTCTTTAAGAACTTCTTTACGGATGTCTTTGAGATTGACATTCAGATTTTCAAGAACTTGTGTTGCAACGCCATCTGTTTGTCTAAGAAGAGCTAAAAGAAGGTGCTCTGTTCCTACATAGTTATGGTTTAAGCTAGCAGCTTCTTCATTTGCAAACTCGAATACTTTTTTAACTTTTGCAGTCAGGGCAGGATCTCCATATACCTGGATCTCGGGCCCAAAACCCACAAGGCGCTCGACTTCTTGTCTAACGACTTCGTAATCGAGATTTAAATTGCGTAGGACGTTGACAGCAATCCCTTGTCCTAATTTTAGGAGGCCCAAAAGAACGTGTTCCGTTCCTAGATAATTGTGATTTAAGCGTTGAGCCTCTTTTTTGGCTAGCTTGATGACTTGCTTGGCTCTATTTGTAAACTTATCGAACATATGCACAAACCCCCGTGCTGCGATTTTAGGTCTTTGAACCTTTTTTGGCAAATTAGCAAAAGAATAGCAAGCAAATTTTTTAGGAATAGGGCCCAGTTACGAGTTTGGGGTGCCAATAAATGCAGTAAAAAGTGTGTTAGGTCGACTTTTCGTGAAAAATGGCAAAAATATTGACGTATTTTTGTGAAATTATCACGTTTTCCTAACATATCAGCGATTCTGCCAACCTTATAAGACTGCTAGAAATCTCTTTGATGCACATGTTTACAAAATACGAAACACTCGTATAGAATACCCCCATGACGTGGGAAATCCTGGATACCGGCAAAAGATCTGCGCAAGAGAATATGGAGATCGATGCCTATTTATTAGATACTTTGGGGGATAAAAGAGATCCTATTTTACACTTTTATGAGTGGGAAGGGGACTCTGCAACCTATGGCTATCTGACAAACCCAAAAGATTATTTGGATGAAGAGGGTGTGGCAAGAAGCGGACTTTCTTTGGCAAGAAGATCAACGGGCGGCGGCATTGTCTTTCATACATGGGATTTTGCTTTTTCGGTGCTGGTGCCAGCTGAGTGCAAGTTTTTTTCTATGAATACGCTTGAGAACTATGCCTTTGTAAATGAAGCAGTCAGGTTAGCTGTCCAAACATTTTTGGGATCTTCTCTACTTGAGCTTACGCCGGTTGATTTTCAGGAAGCTGATAGTGCTTGTCAGAGGTTTTGTATGGCAAAACCAACAAAATATGATGTGGTGCTAGATGGTAGGAAAATTGCGGGAGCAGCTCAAAGAAAATGCAAGCAAGGATTTTTGCATCAGGGTATGATAGCCCTTCAAGTGCCGCCGGAAGAGTATTTGGATACCGTTTTAAAAAAAGGCTCGCAGGTGAAAGAAGCAATTTTAAAAAACACGTTTCCTCTACTGGATAAGGGAAGCGGGGAATCTGAAATGAAAAACGCGCGTCATCAACTAAAGGAGCTAATTCAGCAAAATTTTTATGAACATGCCTAAACAACAAAAAACTGCCATTAGCCCTCGAAGAGACGAAAACTATCCTGAATGGTACCAGCAAGTGCTGCTTGCTGCAGATCTTGCTGAACATGCACCGGTGAGAGGTTGCATGGTGATTAAACCGTGGGGCTATGCCCTTTGGGAAAACATGCAAAAAATTCTAGATGTCAAATTCAAAGAGACAGGGCATCAAAACGCTTATTTCCCCCTTTTCATTCCTCTTAGCTATTTTCAAAAAGAAGCGCAGCTGGTGGATGGCTTTGCAAAAGAGTGCGCAGTTGTCACGCACCATAGATTAGAAGTGGGTAAAGATGGAAAACTTGTTCCTGCAGGTCCTTTAGAAGAACCGCTTATTGTAAGACCAACTTCTGAGATGATCATCGGCGAGATGTTTTCAAAGTGGGTATCTTCCTACCGCGATCTGCCCCTTCTTATTAATCAGTGGGCAAATGTTGTTAGATGGGAGATGCGCACGCGTCTTTTTTTAAGAACAGCGGAATTCTTATGGCAAGAAGGGCACACTGCGCATGCTACACGAGAAGAAGCTGTAGAAGAGACAGTTCGCATGATTGATATCTATGAAGAGTTTGTCCAGAAGAAACTTGCCATGCCCGTCATCAAAGGGGAAAAAACTCCCGGCGAGCGCTTCCCCGGTGCTACATCTACCTATACAATTGAGATGATGATGCAAGATTGTAAAGCTCTTCAGGGGGGCACGTCTCACTTTCTTGGACAGACATTTGCTAAATCCTCTGAGATTAAATTCCAAGATCCGGCAGGCAACTTGCTCCATGCGTGGACAACATCGTGGGCTGTTACAACGCGTCTCATTGGCGCTCTTGTAATGACGCACAGTGATGATGATGGGCTTGTACTTCCTCCTAAAATTGCGCCTGTGCATGTCGTGATCATTCCTGTGATCCACAAAGAAGAGACAAGACAAGAAGTCATGGGTTACTGCCACTCTCTTGCAGGAGAGATGCGCCATTTACTATATGATGGTAAACCTGTCTGCGTAAAAGTCGATGACCGGGATATGCGGGGCGGAGATAAGTCATGGTCGTGGATTAAAAAAGGTGTTCCGATCAGATTAGAGATCGGGCCAAGAGACATCGCGCAAGATCAATTGCTTCTCATGAGACGGGATAAGCCCCATAGAGAAACTCTGCCGTTATCACGTGGCTCTTTGGTTGCAAAATTATGTGAGATTTTGGATGACATTCAAGATGCGCTCTATACAAAAGCGCTTGCATTCCGAGAAAAGAACACACGCAAGATTGATAGCAAAGAAGAGTTTTACGCTTTTTTCACATCTAAAGATCAAGATGGTATTTACGGCGGTTTTGCTTATTCCCATTGGTCGGGAGAAGCATCTGTCGAAGAAAAAGTCAAAGAGGACCTTGGGGTTACGATACGCTGTATTCCTTTAGATGGAGAAGAAGAGGAAGGCGTGTGCGTTATAAGTGGCAAGAAAAGTCAAAGACGCGTAATTTACGCAAAAGCTTACTAAAAGGGGCTAAAGATGTTAACGATTTTAAGAAAGCACCAACGCATTTTGTTCATGATTGTTGCAACAGTCACTATTGCATCGTTTCTGTTTTTTGGAACCGTGTCTAATTTGACAACGCAAGAAACTGTAGTTGCTGATAAAGAGATGACAAAAGCAGTAGACGGATCTTCCATCACAGAAAGGGATGTCCAGAAAATGGTCCGCTTTTTTTCGTGTGACAACATCGATTTTATCCAGAAAGATCTCTTTGTTACAGGCCTTGGTGTTATCGTAGCAGAAAAATATTTCGATGAGTTGAAGGGTGAGCTAGATGAGCGCCTTACAAAAGCTAAACATTTTCGTCCTTATGCGCACCCTCAAGCACCTTTTATAAACGTAGAAGAAGTGTGGTCGAGATTTGCGCCAGAAGTTTTATCCCACTTATCTGCTTTAAAAGAGACTCCTCTTTCTCCCCAAAGCTTTGCCCTTTTCTGCAGACTGTATTTGGATCAGACAGTAGTGTCCCCCGCTCTTTTAGAAAAGATCTTAATGTATCAACAAAAACAGTACGAGTGGATACGACATGATCCTTCCCTTTCTGAAGAGCGTCTTGCTCTTTTTGGATTTCATTCTTTGGAAGATTGGTTTGGGCCTAAGTACTTAGAAAAAGTTGCCCTCATGGTGATGAATTCTGCCAAGATTGCTCAAGAAAAAGGATATAAAATCTCAAAAGAGGAAGTCAAAACAGATCTCATCCAGCACACCATCGATTATTTAAAAGCCTCACTGCATAAAGATAACATCACGCGTAAAGACGCCCAAGATGTGCTTCGCAGCACGCTCTATTATAAACAGATGGATGAAAAGGCTGCCCTTCAGATCTGGAAAAATGTCATGCTCTTTCGCAGATTGTTTGATGAAGTAGGTCAAGGTATGTTTTTAGATAACCTCGTCTACAACCAATTTGCTGATTATGCGGGTGCTTCAGCTCACATTGAAAGGTATCAACTCCCTGCGCTTTTAAGATTTCAAAATTTCAGAGATTTTCTTAAGTTTCAATATTACATCGATGCAGTGGCTCCCAAAACAAAATCATCCAAACTTCCTCTTCAGTTTTATGACATACAAGAAGTAGAGAAAAGAGCGCCTCAGCTTGTCTATAGTAAGTTCTATCTAGATGTCTCTCGAGTAAAACGGGAAGATGTCGCAAGTAGAGTCACGTTGAAAGAAACATGGAGTTGGGAAACTAGCAATGCCGGATGGAATCATCTCATGAAAGAGTTCTCTTCAATAAAGAGCACTCCTCTAGAAGAGAGAACAAATACGCTTGATGCTTTAGATCCGTCTCTCCGCCTTCAGATTGACACATTTGCAAGAAATCAAATTGTAAATGAGCATCCTGAGTGGACACAAGAGGCGCTTCATAAAATAGATCCAGAAAAAGTAAGAGTAAATGTTTGCTCAAGAGGGTCTATCTATCCCTTTGAAGATATCGACAATGGAGCAAAGCTTGCAGCTCTTCTTCAAGGAGTAGCAATGGGGGAAAAAGCTTCTTTTTATAGCCCAAGCAAAGAGAGCTATTACGTTGTGACCGTCTTAGAAAAGCCTTCCAAAAAAGAGATCATGACGTTTGATGAGTCTCTCAAGGACGATTGGATTGGCAAACTCCTCGATAAAAAATTAGAAGATGCTTATCCAGATGTCAGAAAAAAAGATCCCTCCCTTTTCCAGCTATCTAACGGCTCTTGGAAAGCCTTCAGAAATGTTTACGATGAAGTAGGCTCCCTTGTCTATCAGATGGCCCCTACTGATAAAACCCTTTTTTCTGAGTATGCCGCACATAAGCTCGCATCTTTTATGGAAGAAGCTAGAAAAAGCGTTATCAAAGAAGGAGAAACCTCTCCTTATTTGACACCGCACGGTGATCCTCTAAAAGATCAGTGGCTCCTTCTCAAATGTGATCAAACCGTCAAAAGAAGTGATAGAACTACATTCTCCAAAGGAGAGATCTTTAAGACGCCCCTAGGCTCATGGTCGCCTGTCCTTCCCTCTTCTCAAGGTGATGTCACCTTTTTTAGATTGGTTAGCAAAACTAAGAGTCCTGACTCTATCACAGATCAACTAACAGAAGGTCAAAGGATGTTAAGTATGGATGCTAAGCGCCTGCTCATGACACAAGTATTAGACCGTATGAACGAGGAACAATGACAGATCTTTTAGAATCTCTTCCTGCCATTTATCCACTTCATTTTTTTTCCATCTCTGCTGGACTCAACTATCAAGAGGATAGCGCCCAGATTTCAAAAAATAAGTTTTTGCTCCCAGACACCTCTGAGTTTCTTGCAGAAGAGCATTTTGCAGATTGCCATATGTCATGGAACCAAGAAGGGATCTTTCTTGAAGTAGAGATTAATAAACCCCTTGAAGATGTTTTATATCCTGATTTTCGCAAGGGAGATAGCATCGAGCTATTTTTTGATACAAGGGATCTAAAAACAGCGGGCTTTCCCACACGGTTTTGCCACCACTTTGTCATCCTCCCGAAAGAAGTACAGGGGATTAAAGTACAAGAGATCTCTAAGTTCCGTGCAGAAGACACCCACCCTCTTTGTGATCCTGATGACATACTCACAGAGACAGAAGCTACAAAAAAAGGCTTCAAAGTGCGTATAGGCCTACCTTCATCTGTCCTCCACGGTTTTGACCCCACATCCTTTGATCGCCTAGGCTTTACCTACCGCATTAACCGCCCTGCAGCTCCTCCAGAGCATTTTGCGATCTCCTCCAAACAATATGCCATCGAACAACAGCCCGCGCTATGGGCAAGCTTAAAACTTACATCTTAGGATATTTATGCTAAAATTTACAGACTCTCATGAATGGATTCAGGTAGATGGCGATATTGGCGTAGTGGGCATTACCACCCACGCTCAAAAAGAGCTCGGAGAAATCGTCTACCTAGAGCTTCCCTCTATCGGTAAACGCGTTGCAATGGGAGAAGAGGCCTGCGTTCTTGAGTCTACAAAAGCTGCAGCTGACATTTACTCTCCAGCCTCCGGTGAAGTGATTGCCATCAACACAGAGCTCAAAGAGACAACTGAAAAAGTCAATCAAGAGCCTCAAAAGTCCGGCTGGCTTTTCAAGCTTAAGCTTTCTCATCCCCATGAGCTTGAGGAGCTTCTAGATGAGACCGAGTATTCTGCTTTACTATAAGTGTAGGACAAAATGGCAATCATCAAGGCGACGATTTTTTTTGAGAAGAAATTTTGGGTAGGGACTTTTGAAAGAATGGACAAAGAGGGATACTCCCTTGCAAGACATATCTTTGGTGGAGAGCCCACCGATCCTGAAATCTATGAGTTTGTTCTGAATCACTACCACGAGCTGAAGTTCGGAGAGATGAAAGAGTTCGAGCTCCAAATTAAACGCATGAACCCCAAGCGCCTCCAAAGAGAAGTGCGCAAAGAGATGGAAAAGCTTAAAGAAACTTCCAAGCCATCAACGCTTGCCCAAGACTATATGCGCGAAGAGATTGAAAAGAAGAAAAAGGCAAAACAGCAAAGCAGTAGTGCCGAGAAGCAAGCGCGCAAAGAGGAGCAGTTTTCTCTTAAGCAGCAAAAAAAGAGAGAAAAGCACCGCGGGCATTAATTTTTAGAACACTCTAACAGCGAATGTGTTAGCGCATGTCAGGCGCTGCTAATCACCTATCTTTCCTTGGGAGAAGGAAAGGCATGGATGAAATATTGATACTTCAGACTTTATTAGGAGAGCTTCATGATAAATTAGCTCTTCTCAAAAATCTTGTGGTTAGGGATGTCCAATTTTCTAAAGCACCCGGCAAAATCAAAGTTGCTATAGGGATGCGCCGTGCTGGCAAAACTTATTTCCTATATCAAGAGATTCTCAAAATGATCAAGAAGGGGACCTCCAAAACAGCAATTTTATATATCAATTTTGAAGATGATCGCTTGTTACCACTAGATGAACAGAAGCTAGCAAGATTAGTCGATGCATTTTATTCCCTTTATCCGGAAAACCACGATAGAAAATGTTATCTTTTTTTCGATGAGATTCAAAATGTCGAGAACTGGCCAATTGTGATTAGACGTTTGCATGACAGTAAAAATGCAGAATTTTTTTTGACGGGATCTTCAGCTAAATTGCTCAGTAAGGAAATTGCTGCAAGTTTAAGAGGCAGATCATTAGCTACAGAAATCTGGCCGTACAGTTTTGAGGAATTTGCAAGAGCAAAAAATGTGTCGATCGATCGCAGCTCTTACAGTAAAAAAACGCGCGATAAGCTCTCCAAACTATTCCATCATTATTTATCAGAAGGAGGCTTTCCCGAAATCATTCCTTTTGATCTTGATATCAAGCAAAAAACTTTGCAAGAGTATCTCAATGTAGCCATCTATAGAGACATTATCGAACGGCATAAAATCAATAATCCAAAGCTTGTCAAATACATGATTTTGTCGATGATACATAATGTCTCAAGGCCTTTTGCAATCAATAAATTCTACAAAGGTTTAAAAAGTCAGGGATATCAAATAGGGAAAGATGTCCTATATGAATATGCAGATTATATTGAAGATGCATATCTTGCTTTTTCTATAGGTGTTTATGATAAATCGATTCGGAAAAGAAAGACACATCCTAAGAAATTATACGCAATTGACCCCGGTATGATTAGAGCGCTCACCTTGGATTACGAAGGCGATCTTGGCTGGCTATTTGAAAATATTATCTATTTAGAATTAAGGCGCCTGGGTTCCAAAGTCAACTACTACCTCACATCTGATAACTATCAGATTGACTTTCTAGCGCAAACGCCGCGCGGACGTAAAAAGTTTTTCCAAGTTGCGTGTGATGTGCACGAGGCTCATACAATGGAACGAGAGCAAAGAGCTCTTCAATCTGGGATGAAAGAATTAAAAATCGAGGGAGAAATCATCACGCTCGATTCTTATTTACGCGAAGGAATAAAATTGTAGGGTTTTTTTAAGTAGGAAAATTTCAATTGTTAGGAGTATATTTCCTCAAAAGTGAGGAACATCCGTGAAACGTCAAAAAAGCTATCAGATTAAAGTTGTGATTATATGTGGCATGGTAGTTTTAGGAGCTCTCTATCTTTTGAGGGGGCCTGTCATAGCAACTGCGTTGCAGTGGGCTGTCAAGGCAGCAACGCAAGAACATCTATCTTATGACAAGCGTGTATGCAAAGGAAGTTCTCTTACTTATACAGGTATTAAGTTAGGCGATTTTGTATCGGCAGAAAAACTAGAAATCCATCTTGCTTGGAAAAGTCCCTTCTACATCGAGTCGCAGGTTGCTTTATCCCATCCACATATCACTGTAGATCCCAAGAGTAAAAGTAGCTTATTTTATCCTGCACTTTTAGTTCCTACTAAATTTTTTGGCATGAAGTGGACCATTGATGAAGGATCACTTGACATAGCAGAAGGTGGCCCGTCTCTAAAATTTACTCTTTCAAGTGGAGAAACTCAGGAGGATCTCGGCAGGCTTGTTGTCTATGATCAAGGTATAGATATTATGCATCCTCTCTGCGCTTTTGCATTCGGGCTTGTAGATAATCTGGTGCAGGCTCAGATAGAGATGCCGCCTGTATCGGTAGAAAGACTGCAATTTTTAAGTACACTTATTCCTGCAAAGTGGAAGAGTACAAGAGGAGATGTCTCATTGCAGGGCCAAGTGCTTGTAGATAAAAAAGGGGACATGCACTCTCTTGCTGCCTCTTTGCATCTGCAATCCTTTGCTATTGAAAACGCTGAGCTTGAGGCTTCCGTAGAAGGGGAAGAGATGCAAATGGCATTTGATTATTCTTTCAACAAAGAAGGCTCTTTTTGGAAAGATGTGTATGTAGATGCTGCTTTGCAAGGAGGCAATGCCTCTCTTGCTAATCTAACCCTTCAAGACTGCAAGGGGGCTCTTGCACTTAAACCAGGAGATGCGCCTTATCTTGAGCTTGCGGGGGACTTAGGATATTTAGAAAAAAGATATCCGATTGAGATCAAGGCCGCAGGGGGGGAGTCGGGGGCAGATCTTCATTTCACATTGGGGCTAGAAAATGGAGAAAAAACAGAGATCGGCGCTACTCTAAAACAGGATAAGCCTTCTAACTACCAATTTCAATGCGATCTTCAGCATGTAGGGAAAGAGGCTCTAGGGCTTGTAAAAGAGATTTCTCTTTTTTACGGAGTCAAAGAAGAGGTGGATTTTGGAAGTGGGTGGATCTATGGTAAGGTTGGAGGTTCTTTTGAAAGTGGAGAGCTAAGGCATTTCCAGTGTGACAATGTTGAGCTTATCGATGGTTATCTTCAACTGCCCAGTCGGCACATGCAAGGATTTATTGAAAAAGCGCATTTTTCAGGGACTTTCGATAAAAAAGACGTTTGGAAAATAGCTACATTTGAATGTGATCTTACGCAAGGAGCTATCTCCTCACAAGATTGGAAGGGGAGTGACTTGAATGGAAATATCTCCATACGCAATCACGCTTTTCAAAAGAGCCTTTTAAAGGGAGCCTTCCACGGCGTCCCTGTGACAATTTCTTTTGGGGGATCTGTAGATGCTTTTGAAATGACAACAGAATTTGTCGATGACTCAAAAAGCTGGTTTGAGCTTTTGATGGGAGAGATTTCAGAAGGCCTTTCTTCTTTTCCTGTAGCTGTAAGGGGTATCACAAATAAACATGAACACGGATATAGTTTCAATGGCAGTGTAGCTGCTTTATCAGAAGAAATTCAAGTGGGGATGGAGCTTGACCCTGCTGGGCAGTTAAAACAGGGATGGTTTTTTTCTCACAAATTTTCAGATAAGCTGTTAACTCCCTTTTTAGCCATGAAATCAACACCTGCTCTTTTTGGTGGAGAGCTGAGTTTTTACGGCGTATTTGATGCAAACAATATGGAAGCTTTTATTCAGGGAGATAACATCTTTGTTGAAACAGATGCTTTAGAAATAAAACTTCCGCAGCTAGGAATAAAAGATCCTGAGTTTTTAACATCAGAGGGCTGGGCTCATGCAACCTATGCGTTTGCTGACAAATCTTCTAAAGTTAGTTTCCCTTTCAAAGAAGCAACTATTATAAGCCAAGGCCATTCTTTAGAACATCTCAAAGGAAATGCTGAGTGGTCAGGCAGTACTATTTTACTTACGCAGCTTGCAGGCAAATGCCGTGAGATACAGATACAAGCAGATGCAGAGTGTCTGATTTCTCCAGCAGGAGATCTCGATGTTGAGATAAAAGGAAAGTGGGTTGAAGGGAAAGTGGAAAACCTTCTTTCTTTGCTATCTGTAAAAATGCCTGTTACCGGCAAGTTTACCTCAGGGGCCTCTCCTTTTCAGATATCTGCAAAAAACCTACTTACCCATCCTAAAGTAGAAACGCACTTTGAGGCGTTTTGTCAAGATCTGGAAGTTGTACTTCCCCATGCACATAAACTAGACAAAGTGAATTGTGGGTTTGTTTTTGATTCGAAAAAAAATACAAGTGCAATCACTCATTTGACCGGGCGTCTTGTAACTGCGCAAGATAAACAGTACCAGCTTGTCTCAGAGTCTTTGTTATATGATCGCAAAACGGCTTCCTATTTATTTGATGCAAAGCTACTCCAAGAAGGAGAGACTTTTCCTGTCTTAAATATTCAGGGAGAAGCTTACGCAAAAAGTCCTAGACGGATGACGTTTTTATTGACAGGCAGCTGTTATGCAACATTAATCGATAAAGTTGAGTTTGAGCTGCAAGATGGAAAAGATATTGTTTCTTTTTGCGCAAAGAGCCGTTTGCAAGGAAAAGATTTTGTCAAACAGATCACTCTTTTAGAAAATTTCGGCATTGCTACATGCGATCCATCTATTTTGGATAAGATCTCTACGTTAGAAGGGGAAGTCGAGGGCACACTACTTTTTTCTCCTGCAGTCGGCTTCCTTTTGGAAGCCCATGGAAAAAATCTTAAAATTGAGCAGCAGCAGATTCCCAACTTTGAATTAAAAGGAAAAAAAATCGCAGATCAGTGGATCTTAGAAAAGATGGATATTGGGGGCCTTGAGCTCAAGGGATCTCTTTCTAAAGCGCAAGGCAAATGGTTTAGCCCTTATTGGGAAGCTGCATGGCAAGGGAAAAAAATTAAGGGGGAAGCGCTTTTTCAAGAAGGGATTGTTTCTTTACATCTTACCAAGGTAGAAGGACTTCTTCCTCCTGCCTATACTCTCTCTTCACGAGGAAATAGCCAGATTGTTTTTTCTCCTACGTTTGGCATCAAAGATCTCTCTTTGATTGCCTATAAAAATGGAAAAAAAATAGGTGCGGTTACAACCGATCTTTTGCAGTACAGTCGTCACAAATGGGAATCTGCCAAAACAGATCTTATCTTTGATGGGAGTACCTTAAACGGGCCTTTTTATTTGAGTGGGAATACGCAAGACAAAACATTAAGATTGCGCGCACTTCACGATCCTAAAGAGACAGTACTCGTATCTTTTTCAGATAAACAAATCGAAGGAAAATGGCTCGGGCTTAACTTTCATCTGCAACAAGAAAAAACAGATAACTTATTCCTAGGCAATGTTTGCATCACGGATGGCGCGCAGCTAGCTGCCTCTTTTCCCAAGGACCTTTTTTTTTTGAAAGATATTCAAGGGCTTGAACTAAGAGGCTTGTGGGGAAACAAAGAGGGCAGTGTAACTTTTTCAGGAGAAGTCTTTGGAAAAGAGCTTACTTTCAAAGACCACTTGCTTGAAGATTTTCATGCTAAATTAGATTGCACGTTAGATGCAATTAGCATGCGCGATGCCTATCTATCTGATAGAGCAGGAACACTTTCCATCAAACAACTCCGCCTACTCAAAAATAAAGACACAGATAAGTGGCATTTAAATATTCCGCTTGTTCGAGGCAAAGATATCCGCGTAAGTAATTTGCGTACAAAAGGATCTCGTGCCCCCCAAGAAAAACCTTTTAATATCCGCAACCTCGTGTTTGAAAATATACAAGGGGAGGTAGGCAATTTAATTTCATTTACAGGCCATGGCTCTTTCAATTTTACAAACGCTTACAAAAAAGAGTTTTCTATTTTTGACACGCCTCTAGAGATGATTAAAAATTTCGGATTTGATCCCGGCCTTTTTACACCTGTCAGTGGTCAAGTCTTGTGCGAGCTTAAAAACGGCAACCTCTCTCTCTTAGATTTAAAAAATACGCACAGTGAAGGGATGCGCTCTCAGTTTTATCTAGCATCTGATCTTGAGCCTTCTTACATCGACCTAGAAGGCAATGTCTGTGTCAACCTCCGCATGAAACAAGATGTCGTATTAAAGTTTGGTGAGCCTTTTGCTTTAAGTATTCACGGTAATATTGATAATCCTCGCTACAAACTCAGATGATTTTAGACTGGATTTTTCCACCTCTTTGCGTGCACTGCGACTCTAAAACAAAATCCTCCCGTTTTCCTCTTTGCAAAACATGCCTAACGGATTTAGAAAAAATCTCTCCCGAAGAGAGATGCCCCAAGTGTTTTTCTGCAAAAGAAAACTCTTTTTGCCAAAGATGCCACGACTATCCTCTAGGATTACAGGGTGTTGCCGCAACCTTTGAGCATCTAGGGGCAGCCTCCACCCTTTTAAAAGAGTGGAAAGTTTGCTCGCGCCCTGCGCTAGTCAAAGGACTTGCTGCTTGGATGGCAGTTCAATTCTTAGAACTACAGTGGCCCCCTCCCGATCTGATCGTCCCGATTCCTCAAACCATCTTGCAGGCGATGACATTTGGCTTTAATCCTCCTCAGCTTCTAGCGCAAGAGCTTAGCAAAATCCTCAATGTCCCCACACGTTCCTTGCTCAAAAAAAACTGGGGCTATCCTCCCCAGGCGCGGCTCCTATGGGAAGATAGAAAAAAGCTCTCCCACAGAGCATTTGAGTGGAGGGGTAAGGAAGATATCAGTGACAAAACGATTTTACTCGTTGATGACTTAATCGGAACGGGAGCCACTTTGAAGGCAGCGGCTTTTCGGTTGAGAGAGGGGTTTCCTAAAGCTATCTATGGCTTGGTGCTTTGTATTTAAGATCTCTTGAATATTTTAAAGCCGGCAGTGCCTGTGTGCGAGAGCGGCACTTCTTCTTCTGGGAACTTTTCGTCGTGATCTATGAGCACGACTCCTCTATTTGTGGGATCACCGTGCATCCACTCTTTGACATGCTTCAGCATTTGAGGGCGTTGTTTGTGATCCATGCCAGAGACTGCCTCATCTCCGATGAGTAAGCAGGGTATATTGGGTGTTTTGGAAGCTATTTCGAGTGTAACAATCCAGTTGAGGATTTGTCTTTCTCCATCACTGAGGGTATTCCAATTTCTTTCGCCGCTATCTAGTACATCCATAGAGCGGTATGAATCAAATTTTCTTAATTCTTGTTTGATATTGTTGATGCTACCCGTGTCATTCACTCCAAAGACAGAGTCTAGCATATTTTCAAAGCTCTTAGGCGAAGTATCTATGATGGGCAGTTTGGATGGTAGGAAAAGGATTACATTAGGTCGTATTAAAGAGCCTGCTTGTGCTTTTTGGAGATTTTGCACCAGCCTGCAAGCTGTGCTTTTACCACATCCGTTTTTCCCTTGAAAATAATAGAGCGCACCTAACTCAAGCTTAGTGCTGAAATTTTCGAGGAGTTTTAGCTGTTTCCCTTCAGATTCTACAGAGAGAGATACATTCGTAAATGTTAAAGAGTTTCCATTTTCCATGGGGATGTTGGAACGCTCTTGGTTAAGGAAGGCTTGCAAGTCACCCATTTTTTTCATGGCTAGCTGGAAAGAGGTATAGCTATTCATAATGTTTTGGACAAAATAACTTGTGTTCCATACGAGTCCAATGCTTGTTCTGAGAAGGGGAGGAAAAATT
Source organism: Parachlamydiales bacterium (assembly GCA_947474635.1). GTDB lineage: Bacteria > Chlamydiota > Chlamydiia > Chlamydiales > Rhabdochlamydiaceae > CANJJB01. Next base: position 19,868 of record CANJJB010000013.1, read on the forward strand.
GTTTTCAGCTCGAGTTCTGGAGCTGCTTTTGCAATTTGATACCCAAGGCGGCTAATGAACAGCTCAAAACATGAAGGAAGTGCAAAAGATGAAATTTCCTGCATCGTAAATCCATTTTGCGTAGAAGATGCTGACTCTAGAGCAGTTGTTATCCGAGCGCTAAGTAATCCTACCAAGCGCGTTTTGTTTGCTTCAGGAAGGGCTGCAATACGAGGTTGGTCAGCGTCTGTCGATACTAAAGCTTGGATAGCGTCTTCTTTGCTCTTGTTTGCTCTTTCAACAGATTGTGCTAAGAACCTTTGTATCATCACGTGACATAAGACCATCACGGTTATAAATCCGAGAATGATGGAAAAAACGCCGCGCGAGCGATTTAATGGAAATGGCAATGATGGATGGTAGAGGGTGGTTGATAAGCGATAAATTTTTGTAATGGTTAATAGAATGTTGAACACTCTTCCCATTTTCCCAATCATATCGATTGTTTCATCGATCATCGTAGAGCAGTTGTGGGTTAAGATTTCTTCTGGATATGGTAATGGCACGAGGGGCGCTGCTTGTTGAATGACAGTTAGCCATTTGTTGATCTGATCTGGAAGCAAGCTGTTTCTTGTTAAGACAATCAGCTTACTGTGTAGCCAACCAGCTCCACATTGTATTGACAGATCAGGAAGTAATCCATAAAAGATCGCTTTATGAAAAAGCTCAGGAAATTCTACAATTTTAGGTTTATCAGAGGTTAATGCATCGATAGCCGCATCGACATTGCCTGTGAAAATATTCGTATATTTAAGGTGAAGAGCTCGAAGTGCTATGCTAGAGGTCAGTGCTAGAAGTCTTGGAGCGTTGCTCCATTTAGGTGCAAAATAAGGGCCTATTAAAGATGCAGCATTTCTAACAAACATTGTCATATTATCTCCATTAATAAGGGTCCTATTTTAATATAAATTTATCTTCATTTACACTGAAATAGTAATTATATGTGCTTGTATCGGGACCCCAGCTTTTTAAAAGATTCCGCTAAATAACGTCGTTATTCAGCGGAATCTATGTTTTTTAACCACATTCCGCTAAATAACGACGTTATTTAGCGGAATCTGTTGACTTTGCCAGGAAAGCGGCATAAAATGAGCTTTTAAAATAGGGGCTCCATGAGTCATACAATTTTCGGCAGGGTAAACGAGCTCAAAACGCTTGAGCGGCTGCTCAAATCTTCCAAGCCTGAGTTTCTAGCCATTTATGGGAGAAGAAGGGTGGGAAAAACATATTTAATTCATGAGTATTTTAAAGATAAGGGAGTCTATTTTTCTCTCACAGGAAGCTCTAATAGCACTAAAAAATTACAACTCCGCAAATTCTACCGCGAATTTATCAATATGTTTCCGAGTGCTAGCACTTTAAAAGAGCCTCAAGATTGGGATGAAGCCTTAGATGCACTCCAAAAAGTTATAACGCAGATAGATCCAAGCAAGAAAGTGATTATCTTCTTTGATGAACTGCCGTGGCTAGCTGCCAAGCGATCGGGATTTTTACAAGCGCTAGAGTATACGTGGAATCAGCATCTTTCCCGTTTAAACAATGTGATACTCATTGTATGCGGCTCTGCGGCTAATTGGATCATCAAAAAAGTCATCAATAATAAAGGGGGTCTATATGGTCGCCTTAGCGAAATCATCAAGCTGAATGCTTTCACATTGGAGGAAACAGAAAAATTCCTCTTATCTAGGCAGGTGAAACTATCCCATAAACAAATCGTTGAGTTGTATATGGCAATAGGAGGCATAGCAAAATACATGACCTATGTGAGACCGGGTGAGTCTGTTGCGCAAACAATCAACCGCTTATGTTTTACAGCGCAAGGACAGCTAGTGGGAGAATTTAACAATCTCTATCAATCTCTTTTTGATGATGCTCAGAAACACATTCAAATTGTAAAAGCATTAGGAGCGGAAAAGAGCGGCATTTTGAAAAGGGATCTTTTAGAACATTTAAAAATGCCTTCAGGCGGTCAATCATCTGCCATTCTAGAAGAATTAGAAGAATCTGGGTTTATTGCCTCAAGCCGTGAATTTTTGAAAAAATCGAAAGATAAAAAAATCTGGCTCATAGATGAGTATTCCTATTTCTATATTTCTTGGATGGAGCCTGTGAAGGGTAGTATCATTTTAGGTCATGATGAGGATTATTGGCTCAAGATGAACCATGATCCTCGCTGGAAAATTTGGTCGGGGTATGCTTTTGAAAGCATCTGTTTTAAACATATTGCGCAAATAAAAAAGAAGCTCGGTATCTCTGCTGTGCTCACAAGTGAATCTCAATGGTCGTACCGACCAAAAAACAAATCTGAACAAGGAGCGCAGATAGACCTGCTCATTGATCGCAAAGATGATTGCATCAATTTGTGTGAGATCAAGTTTTATAACTCTGAATTCACAATTGATCAAAATTATGCTAAAGAACTGCAGCGCAAAATTAACGTATTCCGAGAGCAAACCCGCACAACTAAGACGATATTTCTGACCCTTATTACGCCGTATGGACTCCGCAAGAATGAATATTCTACGGAGCTTGTGAATCAAGAGATCTGTCTGGAAGATTTTTTTTAATAGATCTGTCTTCAAAAACACTTGTTCTAAATAAATATTTTAATGTAGAATCATCCTATCTTTAAAAATTAAAAGTGAGAGAAAGCTTGAAATCTAAGAGGAGTTTATTATGACAATAGGTGTTGTTGGTCTTTGTTCAACAGGATATCAGGACGTCTTAGGTACAGCGCAGTCTTTGAGTGATGCCGGAAAACGCTGCAGCTCCGAAGGGGATTATAAAAAAGCTATCGAATATCACATTCAAGCTCTTGAGATTAGAAAAGAGGCTTTAGGCCCTCGTCACTCTGATGTGGCGCACACTTTGGATCAAATTTGCGCCTGCTACTGCTTCCAAAAAGATTACAAAAAAGCTCTCGATTATCTCATACAAGCTCTTGAAATTAGAAGAGAGACTTTAGGCCCTCGTCACGCTGATGTGGCAGACTCTTTGCATTACATCGGAACCTGCTACTATCGCCAACAAGATTATAAACAAGCTATCGAATACCACACTCAAGCTCTTGGAATTAGAAGAGAAACGTTAGGCCCTCATCACGTTGATGTGGCACACTCTTTGGATCAAATTGGCGTCTGCTACTATGATCAAAAAGATGACAAAAAAGCTCTCGAATATCACACTGAGGCTCTTGAAATTAGAAAAAAGACGCTAGGCTCTTGTCATGTTGCTGTGGCAGACTCTTTGAATAACATCGGCGCCTGCTACTCTGAGCAAAAAGATTGCAAAAAAGCTCTCGAATATCACGTCCAAGCCTTTGATATTGTAAGCGCGGCTTTAGGTCCTCGTGACGCTAAGGCGGCACGCTCTTTGGATCAAATTGGCATTTGCTACTGTCTCCAAAAAGATTACGAAAAAGCTCTCAACTATCTCACACAAGCTCTTGAAATTAGAAGAAAGACGCTAGATCCTCATCACCCTGATGTGGCAGACTCTTTGCATAGCATCGGAACCTACTACTATCACCAAAAAGATTACAAACAAGCTATCAAATATCACACTCAAGCTCTTGAAATTAGAAGTAAACCGTTAGGTCTTCATCACGTTGATGCGGCACAATCTTTGGATCAAATTGGCGTCTGCTACTATGACCAAAAGGATTACAAAAAAGCCGCCGAATATCTCACTCAAGTTTTTGAGATTAGAAAAGAGGTTTTAGGCCCTTGTCATTCTGATGTGGCACACATTTTGGATCAAATTGGCGTCTGCTACTATGAGCAAAAAGATTACAAAAAAGCTGTCGAATATCACACTCAAGCTCTTGAAATTATAAGAGATGTTTTAGGTCCTCGTCACCCTCATGTGGCACGATCTTTGAATAACATCGGCTCTTGCTACTATAAACAAGAAGAATATAAACAAGCTTTAGAGTGTTTCGCTCAAGCTCTTAAAATTAGAAGAGAGGTTTTAGACCCTCTTCACCCTGATCTGGCGCACTCTTTGAATCAAATCGGCACTTGCTACTATGAGCAAAAAGATTACAAACAAGCTGTCGAATATCACGCTCAAGCTCTTGAAATTAGAAAAGCGACTTTAGGCCCTCGTCACCCTGATGTGGCACGATCTTTGAATAGCATCGGCACTTGCTACTATGACCAAAAAGAATATAAACAAGCTTTTGATTATTTCGCTCAAGCTCTTGAGATTGCGACAGCCTCTTTAGGAGATGAACATCCTACAACTCAATTGTATAGGCAAAACTATCAATATGCACTAAGCGCATCACCTGCAACATGTGTGATTGCTTAATCTACAGAGCTCTTGTATCAAGAGATCTGTCTGGAAGATTTTTTCTAACGGATCACAATAAGCGATTTTTTTATGCTATTTGGCTTAAATTGACATCATCAATGCAGCCATACCAAAAGCGATGATAATCATGCCTGCAAGTCGGTTGATCCATGTCATAACTTTTTGGCTGATTTTTTTACGAAAGATGGATATTCCTTCACTGAGAATAAGCCACCAAAGTGCTGATCCGAGAAACACGCCAAACACCAGCATGCTTGCGCCTGCATAATTACCAGCAGTGTTGGAAAGGCCTAAGCCAGCAAAAATAGCTAGATAGGAAAGAATTGTCATTGGATTGGTTACCGTAAGAAAAAAAGTGGATACGAAGTCGCCAAGAAGGGTTTTATGAGAAATGCGATTGTTTGTTTCAGTTGGTTTTGAGAAAAAAGTTTTTAATCCCAAATAGATTAAAAATATTCCGCCAATCAATTGCAGCCAAAATTGTCCTGCAAGAAGAAAGCTCGATATTAATGTAAGTCCAAAGGCTGCAACAACGCCATAAACAGTATCGGCAATAGCTGCTCCAAGTCCAGAAAACAATCCTGATAAGCGCCCAAACTGAAGCGTTTTTCTTACGCACAGAATTCCGATGGGACCAACAGGAGCTGCAATAGAAAATCCTAAAATAATCCCTTTTGTTAAAGAGCTAATCTCCATAATCCTTCTTAGAACTGCTCTCTTGGCTCTTCATCGAACTGCTCGGGAGCTGTTACGTAGACACCGCCGATGATCGAGACGCCTTCGTCTATAGAGAGAAGGGGTGCTGTGATGTCTCCGCGTATTTCTGCCCTACCTCGGAGCACCAGTCTTTCTTTGACGGTGATGTTGCCTTCGACTTTGCCTGCGATGAAGGCTTCTTTTAAGTTGAGGTTGGCCTTGACAAATCCTTTAGGTCCTACAATGAGGTTGCCTTGAGATTCTAGCTCTCCTTCAAAAGTGCCGTCGACTCGGAGGAGATGCTCGAAAGAAATCGTTCCTTTGATGGTGACGTGTTCACCGATGACTGTTTCGGGCTCTTCCGCTTCTAAGGAAGGGGGAGGGGTAAGGTGGGGAGAATCATACATAGGAGAGAAAGACTCTTCTTCTGAAGCAAGTGGGGAATGGGTTCTTAAGCCTAGTAAGGCTTTAGCTGATCTAAACATTGTTATTCCTCAAGATTGCGGCGTGCCATCTGGATTTGCCGTTTTAGTATTTCATCCTTTTCTACTTGTTCTTGAATTTTCTTCCAAGCATGGATTAACGTGGAGTGTGTTTTTCCTCCAAAAGAGGAAGAGAGTTTACTCAGAGATTCGTTGATGAGCTCTTTTGCAAGATACATCGCTACTTGTCTGGGGAAGGCAACTTCTTTGACTCTTGAGGTGCCACGCAGATCTGAAATGCGCACCTGAAAAAGAGCGGCTACGCATTTGAGAATGTTTTCAACGGATATTCTTTTTTGAGGAGCATTTTGGAGAAGCTCGCCGAGAGTTGTTTCAGCAATTTCCTCTGTGACTTCCTTGTTAAGTAGGCGCGAGTAGGCAGTTAACCTGTTGATAGCGCCTTCAAGTTGTCTAACATTATTATAGATGTGGTCGGCAATAAAAAAGGCAACTTTGCTCGGCATGCGTAGCCCTTTTTGTTCTGCCTTATGTTGCAAAATGGCAACTCTTGTTTCTAGATCAGGGATGCCGACATTTGCAACAAGGCCCCATTCCATGCGGGCAACTAAACGCTCTGATAATTTAAGTTGAGAAGGAGGTTTATCACTTGTGATGACAATCTGTTTGTTGTCGTTGATTAAACTCTCAAACGTGTTACATAGTTCTTCTTCGAAGTTCAGTCTGCTTTGCAAGAATTGAATATCATCGACAAGTAGAACATCTAAAGATCTGTAGAAGCGTTTCATGCGATCCATCGATTTTGTTTTGAGATGATCGATGATGTCGTTGATAAAGCCTTCTGTTGTGATGCACTGGATCTTGAGTTTTTTGTGATGGCTCTTAATGTGATGAGCAATCGCATGCAAGAGGTGTGTTTTTCCAAGACCTACGCCTCCGTGAATGAAAAGAGGATTGTAAGATCTTCCTGGTCTTGCGGCAACACCCATCGCAGCTGATTTTACAAATTGATTGGAAGGCCCTTCGATGAAATTTTCAAAGAGATAATGAGGGTTCAGTCTAAGGTGCGTCGTATCTGAATTTTCTACTTCTTTAGTTGGAGTGGAAATAAGTGGGAGGGCAATATCTTTTTTCTCTTCTGATATGACAAACTGCAGAGCAAGCTCTCCATTTGATTGCGTAGGAACAAAAGCTGCGAGATCTTTTTTGTAATTGCCAATGAGATATTCTTGAACAAAAATATTAGGGACTTCCAGTATGAGCACATCTCCTTCAATTGCTTGAATAGGAGCTAGCCAGTTCTGAAATTCCGATGCAGAGCATTTATCTTGTATGAAGGAAAGAAATTCCTTCCACACGTCCGTGTTACTTTTCGTGAGCATATCCTCTCTTGTAGCATGTTTTGCTAATTAACGCGAGGATTGGAGTTTTTATTTTTCTTAAGTGGAGTGGATTTTTTCTTTTTGGCTTTTTTGATACGAACAAGCTTATAGCGATAGGGCGGTTTGTACTCAATGAGCTTACCATCTCGCATAAAAACAAGCGCTGTTCCAGTTCTGACAGCCGTTTCAAATGCTATTTGAAAGCTTCTTTTATTCGCCTTTAATACGAGATCTATTAGATCATCTTGCATAAGCTGCCTCATTTATTTTGTCCCAAAGATCTCTATTTATTATTTCTATAACATCATCATGTACTTTTCTAGCTACCAAATTATGTGCTGAATTTTCAAGAGAATTATCTATTATAATTGCTATATCAGCGAGGGGTAGGTAATGAGCAAAAAGATTTGTTAGCCCAGCATAATAACGTCTGGTGATAACATCGTCAGGAATGTAGTGCCCTCCTTGTTTCACTCTTTGAGCCACTCTTTTTATGGCTTGCCCCGGGCCATCCAGCCACAGAAAAACAAGAAGAATCTCGTATCCTTTTGACTTTGCGATTTTCAAGTGGTTGAGATAATTTTTGCCAGCGCCTGTTGTTTCAAACGCAAAACTTTTCTTGTTGCGTAAGAGCTCTTTGAGTCTGTTAATCATTAACTTGCTAGCAGCAAGAGCTACGCTTTCAGGATTTTGCGGGGCAAGTCCTTTAGCTATTTCATCAGCGTTGATGAACTCATATAAGACAGAGCCTCTGGCAATCAGATCAAGAGTAAGCGTTGTTTTTCCAGCGCCGTTGGGTCCTGCAATCATGAGAATTTTTTTTGTCATACACCGATGATAGCAGGGAGCAATAATTTCTAGCTATGGGCAAGAAGAAGAGCTTTTGCTTGGTTTGCAACGTCTTGATTGGAGAGAAGCTCGAGAGCTTTGGCTTGGGCAAGAGCTTGTCTTTTATAGCCAAGAGCAAAGAGCACTTTAGTGCGATTAAGTAGTGTTGTGTCGTGAGCAGGATCTATTTTTAAGGCTTGCTCGATGGTGTTGAGCGCTTGGAGATTTTGTCCTGTTTCTAAATAGAGAGCGCCGAGTGTTTGTAAATCGTATGCGCTATCTTGTGCAAGAAGAACAAGAGCTTCAAAGATGGGTGTTGCCACGTCGTACTTGCCTTGTTTGAGGTAAGAGAATCCAAGGAGACGCAGATCATCGATCTGCTCTGTGGTCCATCCTAAAATCTCATTCCAGTTAGGTTTAGCCATATCTATCCTTTCTGATACTGATTACGCCGACTCATAATAAAAAGCAAATTTTTATTTATGGTGATCAGCTGTCTAAGCATTTTAATGAGCGCTTCTTTGTCTTGATTTTTCTTAGGATGACCTTCTTCTTCATCGAGTACAGATGTGACGCGTTGAATTTTATCGTCGATGAGATCTTCAGAGTCAAAAAGAGGAATAACGCGGGATGTGAAGAGTCTTCTGCGTTGGTTAAAAAAACCTGCTGGAGGGGAAAAAAGAGCCCACGTTGCATGCGTGCTGTCGATATCCATTAAGATATCGAGGTGGGAGGCGTTAGCAGGGGAAGAGACATCTTTTTGAGTAAATTGAGAAATAAACTTGGAATCGGCAATGATCGGATGGCTTTCTTCTAAGAGCTTTTGATCGTTAGCCCAACGTATAGAGACATCAACTGGAAGATCGGAGACGGTTTTTGGATCCGACATAGAGAGAACCTACCTTTACACCCTTATACGAAACCTTCATTTAGAAGTACAGAGGCGTAGTATAGCAGGGGTACTTTTATAGGGGTAGTTTTTATCTTTGGTCCCATGTTAGCCTCTTTTTTTTATGATTCCCCACCAATTCCCACTTTTATTTCACTTTTTTATAATCCATTGTGCTTAAGCGGTTTGAGGTGTGATTTTTCGGTCAATTTTAGGTGAAATAAAGGATATTTTTTGGAAAAAAGTTGCTAGGTTTATGTTTTGGTGTTAAATTGTGGCGAAAGGTGGAAAAGGCAGTGAGAAAGTTTTTCTTCAGCGGATCTACGAGAGCAAAAATTGATGCGAAAAACAGATTTGTTATTCCGCAAGAGATGCGCTTTGGGCTCATTGAAAACGGTGCTTTAGATTTTACCATTGCTCTTGGACTCGGTGGCTGTCTTGCGATTTATCGCAGATCAGACATCGAAAAGATTATCGATAAGTTCCAGTCTAAGCAGCACATCGGTAAGTACCAGAAATTTTTTACCATTTTCTTTTCAACGCTGCACCATACGACGTGTGACAATTTAGGAAGGGTTGTTCTTCCTCCTATTTTGAAAAAAGCTGTTGATATTAAGAGCGATATTGTGGTGGCAGGGGTCCTTAACAAGATTGAAATTTGGCCAGCAGATCGTTACGAGGCAGATTTGAAAGCCTTGCTTGATGGCGATGACAAAGAGTGTGACTTGGCAAAAATGTCTGAAGAGGCGTTTGCCCTATTAGAAGAAGAGGATGTTTGTGGCAGAGAAACAACGTGAACATATCCCTGTCTTATTAAAGGAGTGTCTTGAGTTTTTCTCAGGACGTGAACTGAAAGTTTTTTTTGAAGGCACTTTAGGAGCGGGAGGCCACGCCAAAGCTCTATTAGAGGCTCATCCGGAGATCGAGAGATATATCGGATGTGATCAAGATCCTGAAGCGATTGAAATTGCTCGGGAGCACTTGAAACCGTGGAAAGATAAGGTTGAGTTTGTGCATGCCAATTTTGCCGATCTCGATCAGGTATTAAAAGATAAGAAAATAACAAAGGTCGATGGTTTTTTTTTGACCTGGGAGTATCGTCTATGCAACTAAATAAAGGATCTAAAGGTTTTAGCTTCTCTAAAGAAGGACCTCTTGATATGCGCATGAATCCTGAAGGGGATTTAACAGCCAAAGAGATCGTCAACAAGTACTCTGAAAAAGAGCTCACCTCTTTAATCGAAGAGTATGGCGAAGAGCGGCAAGCAAGAAAAGCTGCTAAAGCTATCATAGAAGCAAGACGCAAAAGCCCTATTGAAACGACAACGCAGCTAGCTAGCCTCTTGGTAGGAGCACTCGGCTTTCGTGGTAAGAGCAAGTTACACCCTGCAACGCTTGTTTTTCAAGCACTCCGTATTGCAGTCAACCGTGAACTCTCCTCTATCCAAGAAGGTCTCTCAAAAGCAATTGGATTTCTCTCAAAAGGTGGCGTGCTAGGAGCTATTAGCTTCCATAGTTTAGAAGATCGCATCGTGAAAAACCTTTTAAAAGCAGCTTCCTTTAGAAATAAAAAAGAAGGGGGACTTCCCTTTCTTCAACTACTTACAAAAAAACCTGTAGTGCCAACGTTTGCCGAAATTCGGATGAACGCACGCTCTCGCAGTGCAAAAATGCGGTTTGCTGAAAAAACATGAAGAGTAAATTCGTTTTTCATCTTTTTATCTGCGCTCTCTGTTCAAGTTTCTTTCTCTACTCCTATGTCAATAAACAAAATGAATTGACAAAGCTGAAGATTGCTATTCCCCAAGTAGCAAAAGAGCTCCAGACTCTGCGAGAGAAAAACACGCAGCTCAAATATGAAATCGATCGTTTTGAAAACCCCGAGCACCTCATGGAGCTTGCTAGAGAGCAGCGGTTTTCTCATTTGATGCATCCTTTGATGAATGAGGTTTTGATGTTAAGAGAAGGTATTGCCGTGCAAGGGACCCTTCCTGCTTCTCATTAAAATCAGAATACAGTACACTTTTTGGTTTGGATAGAGACTATTTGTGACAAACCTTATTCCTGCTTCTCAAGATCGTAAACGTCTTACCTGGATTTTTCTCTTCCTTGTAGGGCTTCTCTCTCTTCTCATTGTTCAGTTTTATAGAATACAGATTGTGCAAGGAGATAAGTGGAAAAAAGCTGCCCTTAGACAACACCACATGGTTGTGATAGAGCCTGCAAAAAGAGGCGTCTTTTATTCTAATACAGCGATTAAGTCGGCGCATCCAGAAACCCCTAAAGCTTTTGTTGTAGATGTTCCAAAGTTTCATCTTTATGCAGATCCTCTTGCGATTCCTCAAGAGTGTAGGGTTGACATCCTCCGCAAGCTTGCATCTTCTCTTAAACTGAGCGAGAAAGATATCCCCAAAATTAAAGAGCAATTTGAGAAAAAAAGTAGAAGCCGCAAACTGATTTTATGGCTCAGTCAAGAAGAGCAAGAAGATATCAAAACATGGTGGGGCCCTTACTCCAAAGCTAGAAAAATCCCTCGTAATGCTTTATTTTTTGTCCAAGATTACAGACGCTCTTACCCCTATGGTAAACTCTTAGGTCAAGTACTTCACACCTTAAGGGAAGATAAAGACCTTACAACCCATCAAAGTATTCCGACAGGTGGCTTAGAGCTGACACTCAGCCCTTATCTCCAAGGAAAAGAGGGCAAGCGTATTGTCACAAGGTCTCCGCGCCATGCACTAGACACTGGAAAAGTTGTCACCGTGCCAGAGCCTGGAGCAGACGTCTATCTCACCATCAACCACACTCTCCAAGCAATTGCTGAAGAGGAAATTGCCAAAGCTGTGCATGATGCTAATGCTAAAGCTGGCTGGGCAATTATGATGGAGCCCAAAACGGGCGAGATTTTAGCTTTAGCGCAATACCCGGAATTTAACCTTGCCTCTTACCGAATGTATTTCAATGACAAAAAATTAGAAGAGAACACCAAGGTTAAAGCGCTTTCAGATCCGTATGAGCCGGGCTCTATCATCAAACCGATGACGCTTGCCATTGCCCTTAAAGCCAACGCAGCGCTCAAAGCTAAAGGAAAGCCCCCACTCTTTTCTCCGCTTGAGAAAATATCTACTGCTACATGCAGTTTTCCTGGTAGAAGAAAACCACTGAAAGATCTACGTTTTCATCATTACTTAAATATGTACATGGGTCTCCAAAAATCCTCCAACGTGTATATGGGCAAGCTTGTTCAAAGAATCATCGAGCAGCTAGGTGATGAGTGGTATAGATCAGCACTTAAAGAGATTTTTGGGTTTGGGGAAAAGACAGGGATTGAACTGCCAGGAGAGAGTAGCGGCCTTGTTCCAACCCCCGGCAGAAAACATCCTAATGGCACTTTAGAGTGGTCAAAAGCAACTCCCTACTCTCTTGCCATGGGACACAACCTCTTAGCAAATGGCATGCAGATGATGCGCGGCTATGCGATATTTGCCAATGGTGGTTATGACGTGCACCCCACGCTCATTCGCAAAATTGTGAAAAAAAATGCAGCGGGACAAGATGAGATTCTAGTTGATCATACAAAATATGATGATGTCACAAAAAGAAAACGTTTTCTTGAGCCAGCTATTATAGAAGAAGTCATTAAAGCGATGCGGTATACAGCTATGCCGGGAGGATCTGTTGTCAGAGCTGCTATTCCTGGATACTCTACGGCTGGTAAAACGGGCTCCTCTGAGAAAGTCGTTAACGGCGTCTATTCTAAAAAAAATCACATCTCTACTCTCATTGGATTTGCTCCTGTTTCAGATCCCAAGTTTGTGCTCATGATTGTCATCGATGAACCCGAGTGGAAATATGTTCCAGGTGTTGGAAAAAATCACTTAGGTAGCGGATGTTGCTCGATTGCTTTCCGCGAGATTGGCCTAAGAACTCTTAAGTACCTCGGCGTAACCCCGGATGATCCCGATAAAAAAGTGTGGAAAGAAGAAACCGCTAAGTTAAAACAGCTGTACGACACATGGAACCAATGAAGCTAAAACATCTCTTAAAAGATATCTCTGTAGATGCAGTAAAAGGCTCGAAAGAAATTGAGATTACAGGCATCACTGCCAACTCTCAGCAAGTAGCTCCTGGCTACTTATTCATTGCTAAAAAGGGGCTTAATCAACATGGCGCCAGGTTCATTCAAGAAGCAATTTTAAGTGGCGCCTCTGCCATTTTAACCGACTTCTACGATCCCTTCTTAGAACATGTTGTGCAGATTATTCATTCCCTTACAGAAGAGATAGAGCTGCAGCTTCTCAATCAATTTTACCATCACCCTGCAGATAAATTACTGATCACAGGTATTACCGGTACCAATGGAAAAACCACTACCTCTTACCTCGTGAAATATCTCTTAGATCATCTCCAGATGCCCTGCGGTCTTATCGGTAGTATAGAATGGATTGTCGGCAAGACTGTGCTTCCTTCAACGCACACAACACCTGATAGAATCAACCTCATGAAGCTCTTTCATGACATGGTAGAAGAAGGCAGCAAAAGTGTTTCTATGGAAGTCTCATCCCATGCATTAGATCAAGGCAGGGTCAAAGGTATTTCTTTTGACTGCGCTTTATTTACAAACTTTACGCAAGATCATCTCGACTACCACCACACGATGGAGATTTACGCAGAAGCTAAATCTAAACTCTTCACCTCTCTTTCTCCTGAGGCGTTTGCTATTTTCAATCAGGATGATCCCTCATTTACCCAAATCGTCGGCACATGCCAAGCTCAAAAAATCGCCTTTGGTTTTAACCCAGGAGCTGATCTTTTAGCCTCTAATCTTTGTTTTACTCCCCAGGGTATTGTCTTTGATGTAGAGTATGCAGGCATAAAAGCAACGCTATCCTCTCATCTCTTTGGCAGGTTCAATGCGTATAATCTTTTAGGTGCCATCGGAGTAGGACTATCTCAAGGATTTAAACTAGAGCGTATTGTTTCGATCTTAAGTACTTTTGAAAGGGTTCCTGGCAGGCTTGAGCGCGTACCCAATAAAAAAGGTCTCCACATCTTTGTTGACTATGCTCACACAGATGATGCGCTAAAAAATGTCTTAGAGACGCTCCAAGAATTTAAAACGCAAAGCCTTATCACCGTCTTTGGCTGCGGGGGCAACCGCGATCCCTTAAAACGCCCTAAGATGGCACGCATTGCAGAAAAGCTCTCAGACTTTGTCATCGTGACAACAGACAATCCTCGTAAAGAAGATCCCTATGCAATCATTCAGCAGATCCTGCCAGGCTTTCAAGATAACAGCCGCTTTGTCATTGAACTCGATCGCAGGCTCGCCATCCAAAAAGCAATCTCCCTTGCTAAGCCAGGCGACATTATCCTGATTGCTGGCAAAGGGCATGAGACCTACCAGATCTTTTCTCATCAAACTATTGACTTCGATGATAGGGTAGTTGCTCAAGAGAGCAATTAGAGCTTAGGGCGTGGGCCTAGCAGCTTTGCAAGCTCTAGGAAGTTGTTATCTAAAGCGATGTCCAAGGGAGTTTTTTCATTACTATTACGTTGATTAGGATAAGCCCCTTTTTCTAGCAAAAGCTTTACAAGTGGAATGTCATTTGCCTCGACGGCTGCGAAGAGAAAAGTATTGCCTTCCTTGTCTTTTTTATCCACAAAAGCGTCACGTATTTGTTTTATGATAAGTGAAGCAAAAGCGGGATTTTTATTTTTCAAAATCAAGACAAGCTCATTCCAAGAATAGCTATCAAATATTTTATTCAATTTTTCAATGCTAGGGATGCCTCCTTGTTCTAAGACAGCTTGAAACATAGGTAGATCATCATTGAAGATCATGCGTAAAAGAGAAATATTTTCAAGTGCAACTACTAATTTTTGCTTGGAAAGATTAGGGGTGGCTAGAAGATCGGAACAATCACGCTCTAAAATTTTTTGCAAAGATGCAGATTTATCTTTAGTAGTGCACACGTTTGTTATAATTGTACACAACGACTCGTGGCCTTGTGGTTTGTAACGAAATTTGTTAAAGAACGAGATTGCCCCATGCACATAATGTGCAAGACTATTTTCAGAGAGTGACTTGGTTATGTGTCCATGATCTATAACAGTCCAAGAGGATGTTTTTAAGTCATATGTGATAACTAGCTCACCATATTCGCCGTAAGGCTGGTTATAGGGCCCATAGGGTGTGGAGAGAGTAATAGCACAAGGAATTTCTTTTTTAAACAGGTTTTTTAGAATCTTAAAGTGAAGCTCTAACTCTTTAATATCATAAATACGCAGAAATGTTGCTGGTATATCGATTCCTCCTTGTGCTTGAAGTACAGGAGAATCATATTCAAGATTACTGGCGAAATGGTGAAGCATATCTTTGAGCAAAGCTTTAGACAAATCGAGACTCATTCCAGATTTCTGATAAAGTTCAAGATCATCGAAAAAGTGTATAAAAGCTTTCTTTGAGAGTTTCTCAAGAAAAATGTCCTTTCTGGCATGGGGTTTGACTTCATGGATTAAAATGGAGAGCTGTTTCAGCGTGGATTCATATGTGCCGAAGTTGTTGGATAAAATATCTCGAATGGCTATTAGTGCAAGTCCTACACGGAGGTCTGTTCTCTTACCTGAGTGGCCTAAAGCCTCTCTTAAGTAATTCCATGCCTCCATGTCCAGGGGTTCTATTTCTGCACCCATATTAGGCGAGAGAGGTTCTTTTTTTGTGGAGTCTTGGAAAATAGAGGTCACAGCATTTCTAACGCGCTGCCATATAGAAGAACTCCCTGAATCATCCGGTCTTGGAGAGGACTGAGGGAACTTCGGTGGCAGGTGAGGAGGGATATTTGATGACATTTGTATGCTCCAATAAAATTGTTTTCGTTTTTTTATTAATTAATAAATTGATTTTTTTTTGTCTACATAATTGTAAGAGTAGCATTTGCAGTTACCTATCAGATCTTTTCTCATCAAACAATTGACTTTGATGATAGGGTGGTTGCTCAAGAAATGTGATGGACTTGTTTATAGTTGCGGAGGCGGAGCTAGTAGCGCTGCAAGCTCTACGAAGTTGTTGTTTAAAGCAATTTGTAAGGGTGTTTTTCCACTCAGATCACGTTGATTAAGATTTGCTCCAGCTTTTAGTAAAACTTCTACAATGGGAATGTTGTTATCTTTGATGGCTGCTAAAAGGAAAGAGTCTCCATTGCTGTCCTTTTTTTCCACAAAAGCAATTCCCATTGTGTCTACGATAAGTGAAGTAAACGCAGGGTTTTTATCTTTTAAAACTACTTCTACAAAAAAATGCCAAAAACAAGAGATGATTGTTTTATCCAATTTATCAGAAGCGCTGAAGAGGACTCCTTGTTCTAACATAGCCTTAAACATGGTTAGATCATTATATGAGATCACATCCCGACAAAACTCATCACGACTTGCAAACGCTAATTTTTCCTTGGAAAACTGGGGGATATCTAGAAGATCGGGGCTATGGCTTTCTAAAATTTTTTGTAAGGATTGAGATTGATCTTTAGTTGTAAATAGCATAGTGGTAATGGCGCATAAATTTGTCTTTTTCCCGAGCTTTGAGCTGGGTGTTAATGCGCGATAAACGTAGGACGCAAGCTTATCGCTAGAGAGCGATTTTGTTATGTGCCCATGATCTATTACTGTCCAAGAGGATTTTTTTACATCGTATGTGACGACTATGACATGCCCATTGCCGCTAAGTGCAATAGGGCAAGAAGCACTTTCTTTAAACAGGTTTTTTAGTTTCTTCAAGTGAAGCTTTAAGTCTTTGGTATCATAAATACGTATAAATTGTTCTGCTATATCGATTCCCCCTTTTGCTTGAAGTATTCCAGGAGAGGTAATAGGAACAACAGTATTTAAAAAATCCTTATATTTAATATCGCTTAAAGGATTTTCAAATAAATGGGAGTATAAGCCAGAGTTCTGGTAAAGTTCAATGCCATCGAAAAAAGCTACTAAATCATAGTCTTTTTTAAGGATGGATGCATCTTTTTTGACGAGTTCTAGAAAATCTTGATTGCCGCTCATCTCTTTATATTTATCTATTAAAGTAGCGATTCTTTGTAGCCTGAATTCATACGTATCAAAATCGTTACATAAAATAGCTTGGATGGCCATGAGTGCAAGTCCGCAGCAGATGCCTCCTTCCGAACTTTTGTACCCTAAAGCCTGTATAAAGGAAATCAACTCGCTGCCTGTCATCTCAGGCGCACGATATCTATGAATGTTTTCAAAAATAGGGGCTACAACTTCTTTAACGCGTTTCCATATAGAAGAACCCCATGAGTTATCCTGACCCGGAGAGGGCTGAGGTGGTTTCGGCGGTAAACTAGGAGGGATACTTGATGGCATTTTTATGTTTGCAATTAATTTATTCTATTTTCTTTTAAATAGAATAATTAACTAATTAAATTAAACATAAAAAATATCGGCTATTGCAATTATGGTTTATTAGAGCTTGGAACGCGGACCTAGTAGCTTTCCAAGCTCTAAGAAGTTATTATCTAAAGCGATCTCTAAGGGAGTTTCTCCATCGGAGTTCTTTTGATTAAGATTGGCTCCTGCTTTTAGTAAAAGCTGCACAAGGGGAATGTTATTGGCCTCTGTAGCTGCTAAAAGAAAAGTGTTTCCTGCTCCATCTTGCTTATCTATCAAAGAGCGGCCGAGTTTTTCTATGATAAAGGTTGGGAAGGCGGGATTTGCATTTTGTAAAACTGCCATGAGCATGTTCCAAAAATTAGGAGGAAGCGTTGTATCAAAGACGGCCCCTTGCTCTAGTGCGGCTTTGAACATAGCCAGATCATCATTGTGAATGACCTCCAAAAGAAAAAGCAGGTCGCCAGCAAATTGTTTCTTTTCATCAGAAAGCGCAGGGATGTTCAGAAGACCGGAACAATCGCGGTCTAAAACCTTCTGTAAAGAGGCAGATTGATCTTTAGTGGTACATATGCTCGTTGTAATGGCACACAAATCTGCCTTTCTACGAGGATTAAAGCCGGGTATTAATGAGTGATGAATACGTTGTGCTAGGGCATCCTCATTGAGTAACCGATAGATGCGTCCGTGCTCTATCAACACCCAAGAGGAGTCTTGCATATCGTATGCAATAACGAGTGCGTGATCTCGGCCATTTAGTCCAATTGCGCAAGGTATGCCTGCTTGTCCTAGAGGTTCTAGCTGCTTCAAGTGAAGCGCTAACTCTTTTGTATCGTAAATACGCACAAAGTGCTCGAGCATATCTACGCCTCCTTTTTCTTTCAGCTGGACCGGGCCAATCAGAGGAATCACAGAGTTTAAAAAGTTTGTGTGTATAGCTTCACATAATGGATCTTCAAATAGATGGGGGTAATCTCTTGCCTTTTGACATATTTCAATTCCGTCAAAAAAGGCAACAAGATCAGAGTCTTTCTGAATAGAGAGCGCATCTTTTTTGACCAATTCTAGAAAATTGCCTTTGTCGCTCATCTGTTTGTATTTCTGTATTAAAACAGTAATCTTGTTCAGTCTCGATTCATATGTGGCAAAATTATCACATAAAAGAGCTTGAATGGCCATCAATCCAAGACCACAACAAATGCCTATACGATTACTTGTGTAACCTAAGGCTTGTATGAAGCTGATCAAGTCCATATCATTTTTTTTAAGTAACTTGATAGAGGCATATACAATAGCCTCGGGATTGTTATGAATGGCAGCTAGTACAATATCTGCATTTTCTGACAAAAGAGCGCCTGCAAATTTAAGCGCAAGTCCATTATTTTTGACAGCTTCTTTGACGACAATGGGATTACTTCTCAACTCTTCACTTAATGTGGCTAACTTTAGCCCATCTTTTTGCACCAGCCGGATAGCAGGCCATAGGGGATCATTGGGATCAAGTGCTTGCAAAGTGGGGTCTACTCGTATAGCTATAGCAGGAGGGCGTTTTTTATTAGAGTTTTCAAAAATAGGAGCGGCAGCATTGTTAACGCGTTTCGGTATAGAAGAGCCTGATGTGTCATCAGGCCCCGAAGGGGGATGAGGTGGTTTCGGCGGTAAGTTAGGAGGGATATTCGATGACATCTTTATGTTTGCAATTAATTTAATTCTATTTCTTTCAAATAGAGTAATTAGTTAATTACATTCAATATAAAAACTGTTTCTAAAAAAGATCGTCCATTGTGAGTGTTACATCTGCGGTTTCAAAGATGTGACTTAGGTGAAATATCTCTATACTGGCTTTGTTGCATAAATGCCTGAAAGGCACGAGTTTTTTCTCTTTCCTGTGAGCTAAGCTCCAACCTTATAGCTTCTTGGTCTTCCAAGCTCTGTCATGCGATTTAGTATCTCAAGACCGACCCTGATTTCTG
>CANJJB010000014.1 GCA_947474635.1 Parachlamydiales bacterium
GGTATTTATCTTTCTTCTTAGGAGGGTGTTTATCTTTTCTAGCTGTCATACTGTGCCTGCTTTTTTTTGTCTGGTAACAAAAAATTTATAGACACGTTGGCTTGAAGGCAAGAAAATCTTTATCCGCAGCTATTTATGCAACAACGCCTCTATACTTGTAATATTTTTATATTTACAATCTGTGCATCTTCATGTTTTTTAGGTGTCAAACTATTGATTCATGACGGAAAAGCTCGGTGGAGAACTTTCTAAAATTACTTAAACAATCAAGGATAACATGAGCGCAATTGTTCCTTATCCGGCCAGTGGAGCGTTTGATAATCAAGGTCAGCGTACTGCTGAAACTAGACTCGGTAATCCAAATGCTCCGCATGCTTATGAAATCGTCTCTGACACTTCCCCAGATTCCACCTCGCGCAAAGTGATAGAAGTATTTTGTAGTGCATGTCACAAACTCATTGAAGATCTTCCTCCTCTTATATCTAAAACCACACCTCATGACACTCTAGAAGGCGACTATCAATATCCCATTGAAGTGGTGAATACTCCTCTTAAGTTAGCGCAAGCCATGCTAAAGCGCTTTGGAGACAACCTCCCGCTAAAACTTTTGCTTCAGTATTGCATAGATTATCCCGCATCAGTCTCAGCTTCCTTTTTAAAGAGCGCAGCACCTCAAGCTTGGAGTCAGGACAACCATGACGTATCAGTAGATCGACAATCGCGAAGTAAGAATGCTGTACAGCATAGAGAGACTTACGCCATGGATGCTACCGAAAGTCATACAGATGACATAAATATTAAAGTGTTTCCCTGCGGACACGCTTACCATTCTAACTGTTTAAGTAATGTGAGCGATTGTTCTATGCTGCTCACTTGCGCAAAAGTTGCAGCTCTTTTTCCACACAAAGGATTGGTTCTGAACTTTAATCCGTCTCCTGCTCAAGTGCTTCCAACTAGTTCACCAGAAAAAAACTCAGCAGGTAAGTGTGCAGGCAATGTTGGTTATCGATTTTGGGGAGCTGGTAGTGTTGCGAATTTGTCTGATTGGAAAAAATATGGGATAAGAAGGTCGGTCACATTGCTCACAGCTGCTGCAGGTCTTGCTACATTGATCGCATTACAATTCAAAAAAGCAACGAATCCCGATGAAGAAGGTTGCGCATATGATCAAGCAACTGTGGATGCTTACCAAAGTTTGATGCCAGATCTTGATACGCTATCCTATTTGAATCAAACGGCCAAAGGTGCATATGTCCAATTGAAAGGTTTAAACACATCATCCTGCGATACGATGGCTACTGTCACAACAAAAGTAGTGAATTATCTAGATGCGAATGGAATATCAGCTGTTTGCAAGCAAACGATTCTGCCATTATTAAATCCATTAGCAGCGCTTAGTGTAACATCGCAGACCATCGGAGTTGTGTGGGATTATTTATCGGCGGCACAGACCAATAGTGCGTGCGTTTCAGGGCCGATGTTCAGTAGAGGGGAAAGTTACACTGCTGGCAACGGTTCTTTTGGGATCACTGTTGCTGATTTCAACGGGGATGACAAGCTAGATCTAGCTTTGCCTAATATATATTCTAATGATGTGTCTGTATTGCTTGGAAAGGGAGATGGCACTTTTCGGGCAGCTGTAAATTATGAAGTTGGCCCCCCGATATCTACAATAGGATTTGGTGGAGCTGTAGGTATTGTTCCTGGTGATTTCAACAGAGATGGTAAATCAGATCTTGCTGTTGCCAATAATATAGCCAATGCTACTTCTATATTGCTGGGAAATGGTGATGGTACTTTTCAGGTGCCCGTAAATTATGCAGTTGGCAGGAGCCCTTATGGAATAACTGTTAGCGATTTCAATAGGGATGGAAAGTTAGATCTAGCTGTGACTAATTATCCAAATGGTGTGTCTGTATTGCTTGGGAAGGGGGATGGCACTTTTCAAGGAGCCGTAAATTATGAAGTTGTCTCTACTTCTACCAATGGAATAGCTGTCAGCGATTTCAATAGGGACGGCAATCCAGACCTAGCTTTGTCTGCTTCCTATCCAGGTGCTGTGTCTATATTACTCGGCAATGGTGATGGGACTTTTCAGACAGCCGTAAGTTATGGAGCTGGCTTGCGTCCTATAACAATAGTTGCTAAAGACTTCAACAAGGATGGCAAGCCAGACCTTGCTGTAGCCAATTATGGTTCACAAAGTGTTTCTGTATTGCTCGGAGCAGGCAATGGTACTTTTGGGACAGCCGTAAATTATGGGGTCGGCCCTTCTCCTTTCAGAATAACTACTAGCGATTTTAATAGAGATGGTAAGCCCGATCTTACTGTGGCAAACAGGAATTCAAATGATATATCTGTATTGCTTGGAGTAGGTGATGGCACTTTTCAGGCGGCTGTAAATTATACAGTTGGTGTCGGTCCTAGTGGAATAGCTGCAGGTGATTTCAATAGGGATGGCAAGCCAGATTTAGTTGTTGCTAATTTTACTGAGGTTCTGGCGTTGCTGAATGCAGATTAGATTGTTGCTTAAGAGTCTCTCATACAATTAAGGATCACATGAGTGCAATTGCTTCTTATCCACCCACCGCAGCGCTTGATAGCCAAAGTCAGCACACTGCGAAAGCTCGATTCGGTAATCCGAATGCTCCGCATGCCTATGAAATCGTCTCTGACACCTCTCCAGATACTACCTCGCGCAAAGTGACAGAGGTTTTTTGTAGTGCATGCTACAAACTCATTGAAGATCTTCCTCGTATTCTATCTATAACCACACCCCACGATATTCTGGACAGTGACTATCAATATCCCATTGAAGCAGTGAACACTCCACTTAAGTTAGCGCAAGCCATGCTAAAACGCTTTGGGAGTAACCTCCCGCTAAAACTTTTGCTTCAGTATTGCATAGATTATCCCGCATCTGTATCAGCCACTTTTTTAAAGAGTGGAGCGTCCCAAGCTTGGAGCCGGGACGACTATGACATGTCGTTAGATCGTCAAGTACGTAGCAAGAATGCTGCATGGGATAAAGAGACCTATGCCATGGATGCTACTGCAAGTCATACAGATGACATAAGCATTAAGATTTTTCCCTGCGGACACGCTTACCATTCTAACTGTTTAAGTAATGGGAGCGATTGTTCTATGCTGCCCACTTGCGCAAAAGTGGCAGCTCTTTTTCCACACAAAGGGTTGGTTCTGAACTTTAGTCCGTCTCCTGCTCAAGCGCTTCCAACTAGTTCGCCAGAAAAAAATTCAGCAAGTAAGTGTGCAGGAAATGTAGGCTATCGATTTTGGGGAGCTGGTAGTGTCGCTAATTTATCTGATTGGAAAAAATATGGGATAAGAAGGTCAGTCACATTGCTCACAGCTGCTGCAGGCCTTGCCGCATTGGTTGCATTACAATTCAAAAAAGCAACAAATCTCGATGAAGAAGGTTGTGCTTATGATCAAGCAACTGTAGATGCTTACCAAAGTTTCATGCCAGATCTTGATACGTTATCATATTTGAATCAAACGGCCAAAAGGTGCATATGTCCAATTGAAAGGGTTAAACACATCATCTTGCGATACGATGGCCACTGTTACAACAAAAGTGGTTAATTATCTGGATGCGAACGGAATATCAGCTGCCTGTAAACAAGCAATTTTGCCATTGTTAAATCCATTAGCAGTGCTTAGTGTAACATCCCAGACGATCCGAGTTGTGTGGGATTATTTATCAGGGGCGCAGAATAGTAGTGCGTGCGTTGGAGCGGTAGCGACCTTTGCTGGAGGAGTAAGTTATGGTGCGGGCAGCGGGCCTTATGATGTAACTAGTAGCGATTTTAACGGAGATGGTAAGCCAGATCTCGCAGTGACCGACAGCGGTTCTACTACTGCTTCTGTATTGCTTGGAAAAGGAGATGGGACTTTTGGGGCAGCTGTCAATTATGGAGTTGGTTTGGGACCTACAGGAATAGCTACCGCTGATTTTAATAGAGACGGCAAGGCAGATTTAGCTGTGGCTAATTGGGCATCTAACGATGTTTCTATCTTGCTTGGGAAAGGAGACGGGACTTTTCGGGCAGCTGTTAATTATACAGTTGGTACTAATCCTTTATATGTGGATATTAGTGATTTTAACAAAGATGGTAGATTAGATTTAGCGGTCACTAATTTTGATTCTGGGACAGTTTCAATCTTGCTTGGCATTGGTAATGGTACTTTTCAGGGAACTATAAATTATGGAGCTGGTTCGGTTCCTAGAATTATATCTATTGGCGATTTCAATAAGGATGGGAACCTAGATCTTGCTGTGGTAGATGTAGACTTAAAAAATGTTGCTATATTGCTTGGAGCAGGCGATGGGAGCTTTCAGGTAGCTGGCAATTATGGGGTTGGTTCGGCACCTTTAGGAATAGTTACTGATGATTTCAACGCAGATGGCAAGGCAGATCTTGCTGTGACCGATAATGGCGCTGGTTCTAGCATTTCTGTATTGCTTGGGAAAGGAGATGGGACTTTTCAGGGGGCTGTCAAATATGTAGTCGGCTCGCGTCCTTGTGGTATAGTTACTGATGATTTCAATCTGGATGGCAAGCCGGATCTAGCTATTGCTAATGAGGGTCCAGATACTGTGACGGTATTATTAAATTCAGGGTAGTTTTTCACTGAAGAAAGCAACTAAAAAAGATCGTCCATTGTGAGTGTTACATCTGCGGTTTCAAAGTAGCCTGCGTTTTTTTTTACTCCGTAAGGCGTAATGAGAGTGATGAAGACGCTCTTTTTTGTGTTTGTGTGGGATAGAAAGAGGGCTTTTTTTTCTCTGAGCTGCTGGTCGTAACTCTTGTTGATTACGAACTCTTCATTGCAATATTTAATTTCGCATAGGTTGATACAGTTATCTGCGCGGTCAATGAGAAGATCTATTTGGGCGCTTTTTTGTTTGCTGCACTTGGGTGGCTTGTAGATCCATCCAGACGCATTAGTGAGTATTCCGCTGATCCCGAGAGCTCCCTTGATTTTGGAAAGGTGTTTAAGGCATAACATTTCAAAAGCATATCCTGCCCAAGCCGAGCCAAGAGAGCTATTGAATACACTCATCCAAAATTTATCTTCTTTGTTTTCTTTGGCTTTTGCAGCCCATTTTAGATAGAAGAGGGAATATTCATCGATGAGTCTAAAGCTGCTTTCTTTTTTTTGTTTTTCAAAATCTTTTATGAGGAGAATGAATCCTGATTGCTCGAGTTCATCAAGTATGCTATTCATGCCGCCTCCGGGTGTCATTTTTGTTTTTTTAGCAAGAACAGATTTTGTTAATCCATAAGGGTGCTCTGCTAAAACTTTCACGATGTTGACATGGCGAGTGTGTTTTTCAAAGAGAGAAGCATAGAGCTCATCAAACTCATCGACAAGAGGTCCTTCAAAGCAAAGATAACTGATAGTCTGAAGCGCTGATTTGCCTTTTTCGACGTAGTTGAGGTATTTAGGAATGCCACCGATTGCCATGTAAATGTCGATGATTGCTTTACGTGTTAAGGTGATGTCTCGGTATTTGAGAAACTCTTCTGTTTCTTGGAGAGTGAAGGGAAGAAGGCGCATTTCTGCTGTCAGGCGTCCATGCAGCCCTCCTTTATCGCGGATAACTTTTTTAATCATCCATGAGGCTGCAGATCCACAAACTACTACGATAACGCGAGGATCTTCTGACATATAGCGGTTCCAAAAATGATCGAGATCTTGCAGGAAATCAGAGCGCGGGCCTGCAAGCCACGGCAGTTCATCAAAGAACAGAATAATCCGATCAGGACTTTTTACTTTTTCAATGGCTTGTCTTAAATGGGTGAAGGCGTCAAACCAGCTGGCAGGAGGTTTTTGCTCTTTTCCAAATACACGCGTAAATTCTCCTGAAAAGTTTTTTAGCTGTTTTTTTATGCTAGCGCCTTTTACACCCGTGAGCGCAAAGTAGAGGCCTTGGTTTCTAAAGAATTCTCGAATAAGAAATGTTTTTCCCACGCGCCTTCTTCCATAGACGGCTAAAAATTCTGGTTTTCCAGATTGGAATAGCTGGCTTAACACTTTAATTTCTTTCTGTCTGGCAAATATAGGAGGCTTCATAAAATTTCCTTGTTTTCATCAAACTCGCAGAATGTGGCAAAAAAAGCAAGATTCTGCGGGTTTGATGCTTAATCTCGCAGAATCTATCAAAAAAAGCAAGATTCTGCGAGTTTGACGAGGGTGATATTTTCTTAATATGTTTAAAATAAGCAACTTAAGTGTTTTGCGAATTTTTGTGTGTAATGTGCCTTCTCAAGCGGTGGCATAAAAAAGCTGAAAAATATTCGCAAGACGGTATAGACTTCCCTTCATGGCGCAATTAATCTGGTACGTTGTACTTCCACTTCTTTCTATTTTTTCGATGATTCCTTTAGAATCTGCTGTTGCAAGACCTCTTAAGCCTTTGCGCGCATCTATTCCTCAGCATGCAAAGCCTCTGGTGATTTTAGATCCGGGCCATGGAGGATCAGATGAGGGAGCTAAGGTTAATTTTTTTCATGAAAAAAGAATTACGCTCGTTACTACACTTGTCTTAAAAAAACTTTTAGAGGCAAAGGATTACAGGGTGATTTTGACGCGCAGCAGAGATGTCTTTGTGCCTCTTGAGAGGAGAGTTTCCATTGCGAATAAGACGCAGGCTGTTATTTTTGTCAGCATCCATTATAATGCTTCCCATTCGACAGATGCAAAAGGTATGGAAGTTTTTTATTACAAGGGTCGCAATGCTTCTCGTAGCCAATCCTCTAAGCACTTAGCAGATAATATTTTGAGCCAGTTGATTAAAGAGACAGAGGCAGACTCAAGAGGTGTTAAGGCGGGTAACTTTCATGTGATTAGAGAGACTGATATGCCGGCTGTTTTAGTAGAAGGTGGTTTTATGACCAATAAGGAAGAGCGACTTCTACTCAGAGACAAAACCTACCTCAATAAGGTAGCCTCCGGGATTGCAGAAGGTATTGACCAGTATTTAAGAAAACACAGCGCTCTCACCGTACATTAAAAAAATAAGGAATAATAAATGGAAGCAGATATTGGACTCGTTGGACTTGCGGTGATGGGACAAAACTTAGTCCTAAACATGAATGATCACGGCTTTAAAGTGGTTGTTTTTAATCGCACAGTATCCAAGGTGGATGATTTTTTACAGGGCCCTGCAAAAAATACGGAAGTTCAGGGGGCGCATTCTTTACAAGATTTTTTTAAACTTTTGAAAAGACCTCGCAAGGTCATGCTCATGGTCAAAGCAGGAGCGCCTGTCGATGATCTGATTGAGGAGTGTCTTCCCTTTCTAGAGAAGGGAGATGTGCTGATCGATGGTGGCAATAGCTTCTATCACGATACGGAAAGACGGGTGAAAGAACTTGGGGAAAAAGGAATTCTATTTGTAGGAGCTGGAGTGTCAGGAGGGGAAGAAGGCGCAAGACATGGGCCTTCTATCATGCCAGGTGGTCATCCTGAAGCGTGGCCTATTGTAAAACCTATTCTCCAAGCCATTTCTGCAAAAGCAGAGGATGGATCAGCGTGCTGTGAGTGGATCGGTGAAGGAGGCTCGGGTCATTATGTCAAAATGGTTCATAACGGCATTGAATATGGAGACATGCAGCTCACATCAGAGGCCTACCATCTTCTGAAAGATGTCATCAAAGCATCTGGACCTGAAATGCAAAAAGTGTTTATGGAGTGGAATCAAGGTGAGCTATCGAGTTACTTGATAGAGATCACTGCGCAGATTTTAGGATTTTTAGATAAAGATGGGAAGCTGCTACTGGATAAAATTTTGGATAAAGCAGGACAGAAGGGAACAGGAAAATGGACAGGCATTAGCGCGCTTGAATTAGGCGTTCCCGTAACACTCATTGGAGAAGCTGTTTTTGCAAGATGTCTTTCTTCTATGAAAGAAGAAAGAGTTGTAGCAAGTAAGCAGTACCCTGCTCCCGCATATACTTTTTCTGGCGATAAGAAAGCTTTTATAAACTCTTTGAAAGATGCTCTTTATATGGCCAAGATGATTAGCTACGCGCAAGGCTTTATGCTCATGCGCACAGCTGCTAAAGAAATGCGCTGGACTTTAAACTACGGCTCGATTGCGCTCATGTGGAGAGAGGGGTGCATTATTCGGAGCGCATTTTTAAATAAGATCAAAAGCGCTTATGACCAAAATAAAGATCTCCCCAATCTTCTCTTAGATCCATTTTTTATCAAGGAAGTTAAAAAATCTGAGCAAGGCTTAAGGATGACAGCTGCAACTGCTTGTCAGGCAGGTATTCCTATTCCTGCACTTGGGACTGCGCTTTCATTTTTTGATGGGTATAGATCAGCAAGACTCCCTGCCAATCTCTTGCAGGCTCAGCGCGATTTCTTTGGAGCGCACACCTACGAGCTCGTTGATAAGCCGGGACAGTTTGTGCATACGAACTGGACAGGAACAGGTGGCAACGTGAGTTCTAGTACCTATAACGTTTAGTTTTGCCGGCAGCAGTACACACGTCCCTTCTCTTCTTTCAGGGGTGTTTGCACTGTTATTTAGTATTTTCTATTGGACCTTGTTATAATATGTTACTTGATAATTTTTCCCATCAGAGGCAGTTGTCCGGAATTTCCGGACAACTGCTTGTTCAATTAATTCTCTCTTTTTGAAAATATTTTGGATGTGCTCAGATATGGTGCGTTTGTCTTTATCAAATAACTCACATAGCTGTCCTTGATTTAACCAAACAGTTTCATCTTGAAGTCGTACTTCGATCTTGGTTTGACCATCCTCTGTCTGATATAGCAACAGAGAGGTGTCTGTAGGAATAACATCCATCTTTTCCTTTGAGCAATTGTTTTTGTTTAAGCGGTTAGCTTAGCTGTATGTAGAAAAAATGTCTACTTCTACCACTTCACAAGAGGGGGCATGGAGCAGAGGATAGCCTCTGGGTTGCCTCCTGACTTGAATCCAAACTGCGTCCCGCGGTCGTAGAGAAGATTAAATTCAACGTAGTGCGCGCGCATCTCAAGCTGTTTTTCTTTTTCTTGCCGCGTGTAGGGCTGCGCTATCCGTTTTTGGTAGATAGGTATGATCGTATTTAAGAAGCTAGAGCCGATTGCTTTCCACATGTTAAAATCATGCTCAAAGTTGCCTGTGTTGAAATGATCAAAGAAAATCCCTCCTACCCCACGCTCTTTTTTCCAGTGGTGGATAAAAAAATATTCCTGCGCTTGTTTAGAAAAAAGTGGGTAGATGTCAGGCCCAAAAGCATCTAGTGTATCTTTGGCAACACTGTGGAAATGTTCTGTATCTTCTTCATACGGAAATCCCATGGGCGTAAGATCATAGCCTCCTCCAAACCACTGCTTATCTTCTGTTTCTAAATAGCGAATGTTCATATGAACAGTGGGCGCATACGGATTGTCCATATGCGTAATGAGGCTGATGCCCGTTGCAAAGAAGGGCCCTGATCCATCTTGCATTGGAAACTCATCACCTGAGATCGCTGAAAAGTTTACTGCAGCTTTTTCAAACACGCTCCCGCGCAAAACGGCCATCTCTCCACCACCACCTGCGTTGTGCTGCCAAGATTTGCGCTCAAAACGAGCATACGGCTCAAAGGCCTCAAATTGCTCAATGATGTTTTCTCTTAATTCATACAGAAAAGGCAGGATGAGATTTTTTTTTGGCATAACTGACTCCTTTTTAGTTGCATCATGCCACCGGAGATATTTTTTTAGTAGAAAACTTGTGATAGCGTAGTTCTTATGCTGTCGACTTTTTATGACTTAACAAGTTGATAAGCTCTGCCAGATAAGGGATGTTACTCAAAAGCGTGTTATGTGCATCAGGAATGCCAACAAACAGTTTATTTTCCTTAGGACATGAAACATCATCGAGCAGTGTTTTTGCAAGCGAGGCTTTAGCAGGAATGACGCCGTCATGAATAATTTTTGCGCTATCCGTGAGAAGTTCATAGGAAGAAACGTTTGCTGTCTGCAAAATAATTTCTGGAGCTTGTAGTTTTTTTGAAGATAAGATGGAGTCGATATTCCATCCTAACATTTTTACAGCAACTCCTAACCAGTTATGTATAAGAATGGAGGTAATCGTGCTTAAATTAGAAAAAGTTCTACTCTTAACAAAGACATATTGAATATGTTCCTGCAGCGTGTGGGTTGCTAAAGCATCGCCTTGAACGCCGCCCCCGATAGAGTGTCCATATCCAATAATTTTTTTTGCACCAATCCCACTCTTCTGATCTTCTAGGAATGAGAGCATTGCTTGATAGGCTTGCGCCATTGCATATCTGTTAGGTGATCCACTACTGCTACCTACACCTGGATAATTGAATACAATTCCATTGCCCTTTATTTCGCCTAAAAGTTCTTTAAAATCAGAGTCGCAAGACATTTTATCTTCATAAAACTCACCATTTCCATTGGATGCAAGTATCCATGTCCCATTATTTAAAGTTGATGCCTTGCCTATGACCATAGCATCGACTTTATTACCACCAAACCCAATAGTGATACGTTTATATTTCCACTCATCTGTTAGAGAGATATTTTTTCTGCTGCTATCTGCATGATTTTCTGGATATCCCATTGCTCTAGGATTAGATGCAGGAAGTATAGCCAGCTTTCCTGCAAGAGTGTGAATCAGTGGAATGTTGACCGGATACAGATCTTGATCTTCCGAATGATCGACGTAAGTTGTTGGTAGCAGCTCGTGCTGAGACAGCTCTTGGCCTGTAGATTCTAAGTAATCAGGTTGATTGTAAAATGCATGATCGCCCTCTAGCAGTGCCCTAAAAGGCATTTGGCCGGCTAAAGAATCACGCAACTTCCCCACATAAATAGAAACGCTATTACAGCGTATCCCTGCTAAAATAAGGGAAGCCAACATTTCAGGCTTTTTACCATTGGTGTAATGGTCATATGCCTGAATGATCTCATCCACAGCCTGAGAAACAAGAGAAAGAATGATCCACATAGGTGCTTTTTGGTAAATAGATAAGAGGTGAACAAGTTGATGAATGATTCGGTAGACTGTAACCCCACGATCTTGCCATTTTTCATCCTTGGCTAATTGTTCAATATGCTTCTTAAAAAACATTGCACTTGAGAGAAGGAGTTGGTACTTAGGTAAAAAATAGCCAAAAGCTATAGACGAAATAAGACGAGCTCCGTCTTGCCACTTTTCTGGTGTAGAGGGTTGCTTCCATAAAGAATAGCCGAGATCGCAGCTTACGCCAATCGAAGAAAGGATAGCTGTCCTCGGATGAAGAGCAAGAAAAGGAAGGGCAATAGAAACAACTCGCTGAGCATTGATGCTAGTGAAGTTTTTAAAGATAAAACTATGTCTTTTGTTTGCATCAATTAATATCATGAATATATCCTTTTATTTGTATAAATAATTAAAGTTGACCAATTATATTATTTTTTACAATTTTTATCAATTAACTAATGAGGTTCGTTGCTATTTAGAAACAACGCCGTAATTGCCACGTTATCAACGACTTATATCTTATGGGCGATGGGGGTATAAAAACGTCTAGTAAATACTTTAGGAACTTGCTTGTCTTGATCGATAGAGTTTGGTAGCTTGATAGTCTTATGCAAAAAAAACAGATTATTATTTTGGGTGCGGGGATTTCTGGATTGTCGCTGGCGTACTTTCTTTCAAAAAGAGGGGATTGTGATATTCGGGTATTTGAGAAAAAAGAGCGGGCAGGAGGATGGATTAGAAGTGATATGTCAAAGGGCTTTTTATTTGAAGAAGGGCCCAGGACATTTCTTTTTTCTAAGTGCGTAGAGCTGCGCGCGCTTGCTACAGAGCTGGGACTTGAAAAAGAGCTGGTGTTTTCCCATGATAAGGGCAAGGGAAGATATTTGTGGATGGAAGGAAAGCTACGCAAGGTTCCTATTTGGACGGGGGCTTTTGTGAAATCGCTTTTGAAAGAGTGGAGAGTTCATAGTGTAGAGGGAGATGAGTCTATATGGGATTTTGCTTGTAGACGGTTTAACCCCAAAGTTGCGATGCACTTTTTTGATCCGATGGTAACGGGGATTTATGCAGGTGATATGAGAAAGCTATCGATTGAGGCGTGCTTTCCTACTTTAAAAAAATGGGAAAAGACGTGGGGATCTATCACAAAGGGCTTATGGAAAATGAAAAAGAGTAAAGGACCTTTTCTTTTTTCATTTGCAAGGGGCGTGCAGTCTTTTTTAGATGAGCTTGAGAAAAAAAGCAGAGCAGAGTTTCATTATGGATAAGAGATCACAGGCGTGGAGTTTAAGGGTAACAGGGTAGTTGTGACGGGGAAGGAGAAGTATGAAGCGGATTATCTTTTCAGCGCGCTTCCTTCTCATGTTGCGGGCAAGCTTTTAGATGAAGAGCTTTTGGATATTGCCCATACGTCTGCGACGGTGGTTAATTTGGGATATCATAAATCTGTTCTAGATAAGTCAGGGTATGGATACATTGTCTCTTCTCAGGAGTCAGAAGATGTGCTAGGTGTCGTGTTTGATTCTAATGCATTTCCAAGAGAAGAAGAGGGAACAAGGTTAACGGTGATGTTGAAGAAAGCGGATCTCAAGGAAGAAGAGGCATTAGATAGTGCTTTGCAAGCGTTGAGAAGACATTTAAACATTACATTAAAGCCTGATGTGACCCAAGTAGTGCACGCAAAAGAAGCCTTTCCGCAAATGAACGTGGGGCACTTAAGCAAGATGCAAGCTATTGAGAAAAGACTCAAAGAAAAACATCCCAATCTTAGACTCGTAGGCAACTACCTTTATGGAGTAGGTGTGGAAGATTGCGTACTCAGAGCAAAATCTGTATCGGAGAGCTTTTTTAAAACAGTCGATAGTTGATCTAAGTCATCGGGTGTATGTAGGGCTGTCAGGCTAAAGCTGATTTGTTTTGGCTCTGAGTGTCCTAACATGACATCGTTTTCTATAAAGAAGTTCCATAAACGCTCTGCTGCTTCTTCAGAGGCACATGAGAGTGTGATTTTTGGGGTTTTGGTAAGAGGAACAGAAAAACCTTTTTCTCGGAGTTGAGTTTGTAGCCAACCGATGTGTTTTTCCATCTGCGCGCGCTCAGCGTCCATATCAGGTAGTATGTTTAAGATCGCATCGAGAGCGCCTAAAGTAGAAGGAATGAGAGGATGTGTGTAAGGCTTATGCTTGATCACAGCATCTGATGTGGCAATATAAGCTGCTAGGCAGCCGCTTGCATGTTCAAAAGAGCCGATAACGCACCCTGCTTCTTTTTGCTGAGAGCCAAATCCTAATCCACGTTTTCCAGAAATCCCAAAGTGCGCTCTGTCATTGAAACAAAGTAGAGCATGCACATCTTTTGCAAGGGCACCTAAAGTTTTGAGATCAAAAGAGGGAGATGAGATGAGAATAAGGGACTCTACTCCCGCAGGAAGTTTTGTTTTAGAAAGAAGTGTTTTTAATTGCTCTAGACTAGAAAATGTATGCGTAACGTGGGATACACTGAGTGGCTGATCAGAGAAAATAACCGTATCAGGCGATAGTAAAAAGGAAAATGCTTCTGCAAAAGAATTAAAGAAAATTGTTTTTTCAAAGCCTAAGAGGTTTGCTAGTTTTTCTTCGATTTGTTTTTGAGGAAGAGATTCAAAAACAGCAGAAAGAGTTCCCACACCTAAACGGAGTGTATATTTAATAGCGCTCTTTTTTACATCAGGGTGCTGTGACAAACCTAAAAAATCCTCTGAAGAAAAATCGAGAAGTCTTTTTCCGTGATATTGTAGATAGGGGCCATCGAGAGGTGTTACGAGTTTTTTTTCTACTGCGTGCTTTTCTTTAGAAACGACATCCTTTTTTGCCATAATCCCTCTTAAATATACGTAGCTAATACTTTTCTATGAATTGGACTTTTTATTCAAGAATTATTTTAGGGATGGGGAGTAAAAGATTTCACATACCTCTGAGAGAAAAGAAGAGGTATGTGAAATAATAAGAAAGCGGCGGTACTAGTTACAAGGGAAAGATGTTGCACATTGTCTATAACAAGCCTCGATTTGAAGCGCGTTTGCAATGATGTCTTGCCCATAGCCACAACCGAAACGGCATACCGCAGTGTCAGTACACAGTTGCGCATTTGCTATTGCAATTTGCTCAATAACTATCATCGCAATAAGAGGCAGTGCTACTCGAGAAAGATTACGAGCAGTTTGTTCAGCGAAGGAAGAAAGACATTTCCAGCTTGGAGCTATATAAGCCCTTACATTTGATAATTGATTCGACAGACGATCCATACAAATCTCCTTAAAATTTAGAATTCGTTTAGCAAGCAAGAAATACTGTAATGGGGAGCTTAGTTTTTTGCAAAGATATATCAGATTGGTCGAAAGGTAGTTAATTTCTGCAGACAGTGTCTGCAGTTTTAAGTTTTTCTATTAATGATCTTTGAATTATAGTGTGGGTGTTGTCTATGAAAATCGATTATAAACCGAGGTGTTTATGACTCACCATAAAGCTAAGCGGTCAGCTCCTTATGAGCAGTTTTCGGAAATAAAAAATGTTTCTGAAGAGAGCATCTTGACAACTATCAAAACAGATTCCAATTGCCCCATTCAAGATTTGGTATGTAGAGAAGAGCATAGAGAATTACTCGAAGGGCTTTTTAGGAAAAAAAGTAAATAGGGAAACAGCTGTTTCCCTATTATAACATGTTGGTAATTAGAAAGATAAGCGCTTAGTGGGAAATCTTGCGAGGCGAGGTTTTCTGATTTTTTTTCTTTATTTCTGTTTGGAGGTGTGTAACAAAAGCTTTTTTAGTGGCAGCAATTTCAACTTCTTCGAGAAGACCTTCCGCTTCAAGCCAATTTTCAAAATCTGATCCAATACTTTTATGTTTTTCCATTTTCTTATCCTCTCACTTTCTTTTTATCATCTGTCAGGACATCGTTCGCCTTTTCTGAAGCTATCTTTACGCTTTTCGATTAAAGATGATGGGATGGGTTCTTTCTTCGAGACGATCGCCAAATCCATACCCTAGTTTTTTAAGAGCGTGTGTGTGGGAATCTTGCTTTTCTAAGACATAGACGGTTTTGTCTGTGCAATAGACAATGATGAAAAAAGAGCTGGGCGTTTGTTGTAGGAAGGAAGACCAAGGTAGGGGGAAGTTCGGGCCAACAAATAGAGCGCTACCAACTTTTTGAGGGAGTATGGCTGGTGGGTTTGGGTCGTCTGTGAGCCTTAAGATGACAGCTCCGCAGATCGGTTGGAAGCAGCTGACTTTTTGGAGAGAAAAAGGTTCTGGAAAGAGAGGCTCGCCGGGTGAGAATGAGCACAGCGCTTGATCATAGGCAATGCGAATGATAGGTTTCTGAAAAAGAGGGGAGGCTATTTTAGCAAGGCGCCTGCTTAGGACAATTTTTTTTATGGCAGAATTATCTCTCCATAAATCTCTTCCTGCTTTAAACAGCTCTTTAGCAGAATGTGTCTCGATGATTTTTTGCTCTCTTTGGGTTAGCACGGAGTGGATGGCATCTTGGAGGACTTTCATTTCATCTAATGAGAATACGTTGCTAAATTCGATGTACTGATGATCAGAAAAAAAATCTTGGTGTGCAGAAGCTATTGTAAATTGCATATTTTTTCCAGAGCAAGGGTTGAGAGAGCAGGGGTTGTAAAAGCAGAGAGTCTAACATAACCTTCGCCATGTTTTCCAAAGCCGCTTCCGGGAACAGAGATGATGTGGCATTTTTCTAAGAGAAGATCGAAAAATTGCCAGGAGGTTAAATTATTGGGAGTTTTCCACCAAACAAAAGGGGAGTTTTCTCCGCCGAAACATGTGTATCCCATTTTGGTAAGGCCTTCTTTTAGGCGTCTGGCTTCTTGGAGATAGAGTCGAACTTGCGCCTCTGTTTCTTGTTTGCCTTGGGAAGAGAAGACGGCTTCAGCACCTTTCTGAATGGGATAGGAAACGCCATTTGATTTTGTTGATTGCCTTTTTTTCCAGAGGGGGTAGAGCTCTCCACTATGAACAGATTTTGGGAGCACGGTGTAGGCGCATCTGAGTCCTGTAAAGCCTGCTGACTTAGAAAAGCTTTTAAATTCGATGGCAACATCTTTTGCACCTTCGATTTCAAAAATGGTTTTAGGAACATCAGGGGATGTTATAAACGCTTCATACGCATTATCAATGAGCAGGACGGCATTTTCTTTTTGTGCGTAGGCAACCCACTTTTTAAGTTGATCTCTTGTGAGAGCAACGCCTGTAGGGTTGTTAGGTGTACAGAGATAAATGATGTCGCAGTGCTGCTCAGGAGGTAAGGGACAAAATCCATTTTCTTCCGTGCAAGGCAGTAATTTGATGTTAGCAGATCTTCCTGCCATGATGTTGGTGTCTAAGTAAACGGGGTAGGTGGGATCTGCAATGCCAACGATGTTATTGAGGCTAAAAAGCTCTTGGATATTGGCAGTATCTGTATTTGTTCCATCGGAGATGAAAATTTCATCGGGAGCAATGCCAAGACCTGCGTAGTGGTTTTTGCAGATAGCTTCTTTGAGAAAA
Source organism: Parachlamydiales bacterium (assembly GCA_947474635.1). Classification (GTDB taxonomy): domain Bacteria; phylum Chlamydiota; class Chlamydiia; order Chlamydiales; family Rhabdochlamydiaceae; genus CANJJB01. The sequence continues at coordinate 16,568 of CANJJB010000014.1, forward strand.
AGGTATCCATCACTAGGGCCGTAGCCTCTTGGGGCCTCTGTCATCTCTTGCGTAGCTACGCATATCGCTTGAGCAATAGAGGGCGCTAAAGGTAGAGAGATATCTCCCACACCTAAATTGATCGGTGTCATCTCTGGAAAGTTTTTTTGCAACTGGGAGAGTTTATCTTCGATAATGGGAAAAATATATTCCCTCTCTAATTGCTTATAATAGGAATTTAATCGGGCCATGTTGCATAATCCTAAAAAATGCCTTTAGGATAAGCTCTTATGGTCGATTTAGTAAAGCATTATAAGGAAATAGAATCAAAATTAAGCTATACGTTTAAAGATAAGAAGTTGCTCACGCTTGCCTTCATCCATAGATCCTTTTATAACGAGAACAGGCAAATTGTGAGTGAACACAATGAAAGGCTAGAGTTTTTAGGGGATTCTGTATTGGGGCTTTTAATCTCTGACTACCTCTATCAAAATTTACCTATGCAGCCAGAAGGGGAGCTATCTCAGATTAGAGCCCATCTTGTAGAAGCTGGCACGTGCGCTAGATGTCTGCAGAAGCTGGGCTTTGCCTCCGATGTGCTTCTTGGCAAAGGGGAAAAGATGAATGAGGGCAGGGGAAGGGATACGATTCTAGCGGATCTCTTTGAAGCCTTGATCGGCGCTATTTACCTCGATGGGGGGATGGAAGAGGCAAGAGCTTTCTTCTGGAAACATTTTGAAGAGGATATTCAGCAGGTTTTAAAAGCGCCTGTACACAACTGGAAGGCAGAACTTCAAGACTACTCGCAAAAAAAATATCAGAAGCCCCCACTTTATAAAGTAGAAAAAGAAACCGGGCCTGATCATAGTAAAATATTTCATGTGATTGCCTGCCTTGCAGACGTAGAGGTAGGTAGAGGCGTTGGCGCTTCAAAAAAAGAAGCTGAGCAAGCAGCTGCAGAAGATGCTTTAAACAATATCAAACCTAAGAAGTCCGATGGCTAAAGAAAAAGTTATCTGGTCGTGTCAAGAGTGTGGAACTAAGCAAGCAAAGTGGACAGGTAGCTGCTCTGCTTGCCAGCAATGGAATACATTCGTTGAAGAAGTAGATCTTGTTGAAAAAAGAAAGCGCTTTGAAGCGACTTCTACGACGGTTGCAAAACCGATGCGCATCAAAGAAGTGACAACCGATGAATGTGACCGTATTAAAACAAAGCTCGTAGAATTTGATCGTCTGCTCGGAGGGGGGCTTGTCGTTGGATCTCTTTCTTTAGTAGCAGGAGACCCTGGTATTGGAAAGTCAACTCTCATGTTACAGATTGCGCAGTCCCTCGCAAGTCAGGGGCTAACTGTTCTCTACATTTGCGGAGAAGAATCAGTTCAGCAAACAACTTTAAGAGCGCGTAGGTTAAAAATTGTTTCAGAAAATCTTCTTCTCTATAGTGAAACCAACTTCTCTCACATCAAGATGCAGATCGATCAGCTCAAACCTGATATTTTAATTGTCGACTCTATTCAAATCATCTACAAAAATGAACTCACCTCAGCTCCCGGATCTGTTTCTCAAGTTAGAGAGCTTGCTGCAGAATTTATGCACCTTGCAAAAGGAATGGGGATTTCTACGTTTTTGATTGGACATGTGACAAAATCTGGAGAGATTGCAGGCCCGCGTGTTTTAGAGCACATTGTAGATACGGTGCTTGATTTTGAAGGAGATCGTCAACATGGGTACCGTATTTTAAGAGCTGTGAAAAATCGCTTTGGCCCTACAGATGACATTGCACTTTTTCAGATGAGCGCAGAAGGTTTGAAAGAAGTAGAAAACCCCTCTGAAGCATTTTTACAAGAGCGCGTAAGAGAGATGCCAGGCTCTGTTATTATTCCAACAATTGAAGGGACAAGATCGATTCTCATTGAAATACAAGCGCTTGCTGCTGCCTCATCTTTTGCAACATCTACTAGAAAATCGACAGGTCTTGATCAAAACCGTTTAGCGCTTCTACTTGCTGTTTTAGAAAAACGAATGGGATATACGCTGCATCACACCGACGTTTTTGTTTCCGTAACAGGTGGTATGAAAATCACAGAACCTGCAATTGACTTAGGTATCCTCTTATCGATTGCTTCTTCTTTTTGTAACAAGCCTATCGATGCCGATACAGTTGTCGTAGGAGAAGTGGGCTTAGGTGGAGAAGTGCGTAGCGTTCCCAGAATTGAAGCGCGCATTAAAGAAGCGATCAACATGGGATTTAAGCAGTGCGTTTTGCCCAAGAGAAACTTAAAAAATCTATCCTCTATCTATTCTCAGAAAATTAAACTGATCGGGATTGATTTAGTTGAGGAAGCTATACGTGCGCTCATCCGCTGAACTACGTATCAAAGTAGGTGCAAGAGACTCCAAGTTGTCTCATGCACAAGTTGAAGAAGTTTTTCAAGAACTTGCAGCCTTTCATCCTCATGTGCGCTTTGATCTTATCTGTATGAAAACAACAGGGGACTGTGATCTTACAACTTCTCTTCGCCTCCTTGACAAAACCGATTTTTTTACAAAAGAACTCGATCACAAATTACTTCAGAAAGAAATAGACATTGCCATCCACTCTGCTAAAGATTTACCCGATCCTCTACCACAAGGTTTAAAAATCATTGCTCTTACAAAAGGTGTTGATCCTTCCGATGCGCTTGTATTTAATAAAGAACTTCCACTCGGCGCTCTTATCGGGACCTCATCTCTCCGAAGAGAAGAGTCGCTTCTTAAGTGGCGCAGTGATTTAAAGTGCGTTGATGTGAGAGGTCCTGTTGATGCGCGTCTAGCGCAGCTTGATAGCGGGGCTCTAGATGGGCTTGTTATCGCAGAAGCAGCTCTTATCCGTCTCCAGCTTACTCACCGCAACAGAGTGCGTTTAGAAGGGGCTGCAGTGCCTTTCCAAGGCAGGCTTGCTATTGTTGGAAGAGCAGATGATACGGAGATGGAAGAGCTGTTTGAGTGTGTTCACTGTGTTTAAAGGGCAGCAAGTTCGAGTTGTTTCAGTGCTCTTTCTGCGTCTTTATGGCCTTGGTTTTTAGCTCTAGTCAGCCAATACTCAGCTTTAGCTGCATTTTTTTGGTTTTGGTAATACCTGCCTAATTTGTATTCAGCATCGCGTAGTCCCTGATAGGCTGCTACTTCGTATCTTTTAAAAGCTTCTTGGGGATCTTTTTTTAGAACGGTTCCATTTTCGTAGTATAGGGCAAGCTCATATAATGCTTTGGGCTCATCTCCTGCTAATTCATAGAGCTTGATTGCTTTTATGGTATCTTGTTTGACGCACGTGCCATTTTTATAGAAATTGCCGAGACCATATAATCCAGATCCATCTCTTTCTGCTGCTAGCTTTTGGAATAGGGCAAGTGCTTTTGCAGTATCTGTTTTTACTCCTAGTCCATAGGTATAGCAAACGGCTTGGTGATAGCGTGCAGAGGCAAGACCTTGATCTGCAGCAAGTGTATATAATTGAAAAGCATCTAGCAACTTGCCACTTACATAATGGTAACATCTTCCTAGGTCGCATTGTCCCCAAGCGATTCCTTTGTTTGCTACCACTTCATATAGACGCAGGGCTTTTTTGAAATTTTGCTTTACCCCTATTCCGTGCTCATAACAGTGCGCGCGTATGTAGTCTGCAAGCCAGTTATCTGGAAAGTGCTCTTCTAGGATTGTAGAGGTGTCGTGAAGAGACATTTGTGTAAGGCTTTGATCAAGATCTTCTTCGCCAAGGTGCGTAGTTTGTAGGTGTTTTCCTTTTGCAATCAAACGCATGATGAGTGTTTGGTCTTGGATATCTAAAGTTGTGATTAAGCGGGCTATGTCATCAAACAGTACAATATTACTATCTTCGCGTAAGAAATTAATCAATGCGATAACAATTTTATCGGTTAGTTTTTTGTGTTCAAATGAGTGGGCTAGCTGAGCAAGTTCTATGAGTTGATCGTGCGTTAGTTCTTTGTCTAGCTCGCCTTCTTCTTGATATTTTATAAATGCGTTGAAAGTTTCTCGTGAAAAGGCATCAAGCTCAATAGGAGACTCTTGCGTGGGAATATATTGTTTAAAATCATGCGGTAAATTTTTAAGCAATTTATAAGGAACAGAGATGTTTTCGAAGATGGGGGCTTCATCTGCTACCATCTGATCTTCAATCCTAAAGCTAATAAGAGCATCATCATCTTCAGAGGATGCATTTGTTGGGCGGGTGGCTTGCATTTTTTCTGTTAGACAACAAGGAAGTATTGCTTCTCTTTTGCAAACAGAATTTAAGTAAATGCTCAGGAGTTTGGGATAGAGATCAGGATAATTCGTTAGTAGCTCATCATTATTTTTAAAAAATTGAGAGAGGAGGGGTTGGATAGTAGCTAAACGGGTGGAGGTTGATTTAAAGCGGATCAAAGAGCGGAACTTTTCCCATAAAGAGGCTGTGCGGATTTCAATTGTAGGAGCAGCATTTGGATCTTTTTGAGGAAGAGCTACGATAATGTGCCCGTTTTGTAGACCTTCATAGAGGACATCGACGCTGCTTCTAAGTGCAGTGATATCGGTATATCGCTCTATGGAGATGGTGTTCATATATATATCTTTGAGGTTTAATATTTTCTTTCGGAGCTTTATGATCATAAGAAAGAGACAACATAGGTATCAAGTATTTTTAATGAAACATCAGGGGGAGCACTATAATTTGAAGGAGATTTTCGATAGGGTAAATGTGCTCTATTTTGAAAATAAAATTGATCTGAAGCTGCAGTGGTTTGGGAGTAAAAGTTTTGTGCCAAGAAGGCGCATTTTGCTCGGCTCCTATCACAAAAACAAGGGGCTTATTAAAATTCACAGGCTGCTTGATCGCGCTCATGTGCCGGACTATTTTATCACGTACATTATGTATCACGAGATGCTCCATCATGTTGAGCCTCCCATAGAAAGATGGGGTCAAAGAAGACGCATTCACCATAAGGGATTTCACACGCGGGAGCAGGAATTTCAAGAGTATGCGCTTGCCCAAGAGTTTCGCAAGACAATTAGAGATGAGTGGTTTCAGCCAGAGCGCGTAGTGAGACGAAGAAGAGTTACAAAGCGTGGCATATTGAGAAGGATCATTAATATTTTTAGTTAAGAAAGGTTCATATGGATAACTTAATCACTTTGTATCAACAGCGTCTTAATCTTCAGGGCGATACCTTTTCACGGATCGATCATGATGATGCAATGATTGGAGTTGTTTATAAAATTACTGAGAAAACTGGCGCGCAGCTCATTTTAAAAATATGTCCCCGCGCTAGTGATTACTTGCGTGAAGTCTATTTTCTGAGATTCTTTGCAGATAGATTACCAGTGCCTCATATTCGACAAGTTGTAGAACCAGAAGAAGAGATCAGTGGAGCGATTTTAATGGAGTGCTTACGTGGTACGTCGCTGCAATCTACTGATTTTACAGATGGGATAGCATATGAAATCGGTTCATTGCTTGGACGTATTCATCTTAACCGCGTAGCAGGTTATGGTGATCTTACGCAACCGCATGATTTAAGTTCTGATCCACGCACTTATTTTACGCGGAAGTATGAAGAAGGATTTACTGAGTGTAGTGGTCACTTGCCTAAAGCATTGCTTGAACAATGTCGTAGCTATTACGATACACATCTTGATCTCTTATCTTCAGTAGATGGTCCTTGTATTATCCACCGCGATTTTCGCGCAGGAAATATCATCGTTCATGATGGGAAAATTCAGGGCATTATCGATTGGTCTTCAGCGCGCGCAAGTTTTGCAGAAGAAGATTTTTGTCCTCTAGAACATGGAGAGTGGCCCATGCAAAAAAGCAGCAAGCGGTCTTTTTTAGCAGGATATGCAAGCATTCGTCCTGTTCCTCATTACGAGGCTATCATGCCTCTTCTTCGTTTGAGTAGAGCACTTGCTGCAGTTGGGTTTACGGTTAAGAGCGGAACATCAGAAAGCATCCATGCTAGAGTGTACCAGTCTGAGCGTTACTTTCTTGAAACGTTTTTTCAAAGGTTTTGAGAGAAGTTTTGCATGCTCTCTATTGATTGACAGCTTCTTTGACAGACACATACGTGCTGATGCTGCGGAGCTGAGAAGGCGTTGTGCGGTGAAAGAGAAGGGGATTTGCAGAGGGGGTTTCTTCTTCTTGAGTGGGCATGCTTTTGCCTTCTACTAGAATGGCAAGGCGTCTTGAGTTTTTAGGAGAGAAGAACTCGTTTGCATATTTGAAGGTGGATTCGTAAGAGAGGTTTTTTAGAGCGGCAATTCTCTTGTTGATCCAGTCAAAGTCGCCGTGACATTTAAAGGCGAGGGTATTGAGGAGCTGGGCCATCGCTGCTTGATTTTCAGGTGGCATTTCTAAAATGGTTACAAGACTTTCTCGGATGGTTTCAAAAGACTCAGAAGTAAGAGCTTCTTCGGGGCTACTATTAAAATTATCTAAAAATATTTCAGAGCGAGCAAGGAGCTCTTGCGGTTTGTAAGAGCTTGACTGGATGTAGAAATTTTGGAAAAGCTGCTCTTCTGTTTCAACAGCTTGAGCTTGGACGATGTAGCCGGTTTGCTGCTTGGTTCGTAGGGTGTCAAAAAAGTTTCTGCTAAGTAGTGTCGATAAAACTTGTTGAGCAGATTTTTTCTCAAGGGTGAAAGGGCCTTCTTGCAAGGTGAGGATCATGCCGTTGCCTTGCCTTTCAGTACTTATGGGGATGAGGAAGGGGCCGCCTGTTTCTGGAAGCACAAGCACTTCTTTTTTGACTTGGGTCTTAAGAGGATAAGGGATAGATCCTACAGAGACTTTCAGGCTGTTCCATAATTTTTTAGCAGAGGCAGAGGAGAAGTTTCCATAAATCATGCCTTCAACATATGTTTTTTTAAAGGCGCTTTCGCAGAATTGGATGAAGGATTTGTAGGAGATTTGGCTTAGGGCTGCATATTTAGATGGGTTTGTCGGAGCATTGTTAGAGAGAACGCTTTGGAGTATTTCAATGCCTTGCCGAAGAGGCATATCCTTAGAGGCATTTTGATAAGCAGTTGAAAGGACTTCTTTGTAGCTATCGAACTGCTTTTGTGTGGGGCGGACATTCGGAAGGGTTTCGAAAATGGTTTTTAAAAAAGCGGGTTGTTTATCGCTATATCCAGAGACTGCGAGGACGATTTTTAAATCTTGTTGCACGCTCATAAAATCAAGGCCTGCAGAGGATGCAAAAGAAAGGGGGCTGTAGAGCTGATCTTTCAAAGAATAGAGGTAGAGGTCAAATAGGACAGTTGCTTGGGCAGAGCCATCTAATAGAGGCGTCTTTAAACTGAACATGGAGACGGAAGTCGGTACTTGATACTGGCTATCTTGTTTGAAGTACACTGCGCACCCATCATCTTTTGATAGAAGCTCAGGAGGAGCTTTTGTGTCAGAGGTAGGAGGAAGGAGAGAAAGGTTTGTAGGGATGAATGGGTTTCTCGGGGGCAATTGGATGTTAGGGTTAACGGTTACATTTTTCCACTCTTTGAGTTTTTCTTGGGGTATCGCTTGAATGGTGTATTCTGCTTCCATCCATTTTTCTTTGGATGTCATCGATACGCCTGTCATTTTTGGATCTGCTTGCACAAAAAAGACGCAGGTCTCAGGGACAAGAGTATCTATGAAGGCTTTTAGGAAGGCGGGGTCATAACTTGTGGGAATGTTGAGTTTCTGGGGGAAAGTTTCTAAGGGTTCATAGATGATGTTAGAGCCTAAATCTTGAACAAAGGCAAAGCACTCTTCACGAGTTTGGTATTCATAGTTGATGACGCTCATCTGCTTGTTTTCTTGGAAGATATAATCGGGTATGCCGGTAAGTTTTAGGCGGTTGATAGCTTGAAAGCAGCGGCTAATTACAGTGTTTAAATTTTTTACACCTTTTTCTGTGAGCGAGATGGAAATTTGAAAGAGGGCTTCATCTTGGCTGAATTGATCACTGCCACAAGAAACAGAGTCTGCTAGTTGCTCTTTTTTAAGTTGTTTGCATAGGCCGTTAGAGTCGCCGCTGTTTAGTGCATAAGCTACAAGATCAAAGACGCTACGATCTCTATCGCCTGCAAATTGTTTAGGTGGTTGCCATATGAGAGAAAGGGTTTTAATGTCTTTGATGGGCTTAATGTAAATAAAATGGCTTTCTTGCTTGGCATCTAGGAGCTCAAATGGATAGGCGGGTAGAGGATTAGCGTGATTGGGAACTGCAGAAAAGTCGCCGGTAACTATGGGGATGAGCTGCTCAAGAGGCAGTGCTGAGATGACAACGAGGTGCATGCGGTTTGCGCTGTAATTTTTTTCGTACCAGAGGACAAGAGCCTCGCGTGGTATGCCTCCGAGAGTTTGAGCATTACCTGTAGAAAAGCCTGCATTAGGATGGGCAGGGTTGCCTGTTTCTTTGAGTATCATGTACTCGCGCCATCCATCATTTTCGATATTTTTTGAGTGTTCCTGATCAACAGCAAGTAGTTCTCGTCCTACAGAAGAGGAGTTGAAAAGGGGATCGATAAAAAAGGCTGCAAAGCGGTTTAAAGCTTCAGCAAAAGTGTCGTTATTGATGCAAAACATGTAGACGGTTTTGTCAGATGCGGTGAAGGCGTTATTGTGTCCTCCATGGTCACCGATGAATTGCATGTACTCTGATTCGTCGGGATAGGTTTTAGTTCCCATAAATAACATGTGCTCGCAGAAGTGGGCCATGCCGGGGTATTCTTTAGGGTCAGCCCACGAGCCTGCTTCAACAGCAAGAGAGGCTCCTGACTGATCGGTATCAGGATCAGAAATAATATAAGCTTCAAGGCCGTTTTCAAGGCGGATTTTTGCTGTTTTACGATTGGCAAGGGATGGGTTTAGAATGGGAGTTGTAGCTTTATCTTCTACGTAATCAAAAGCAGATGAGGTGTCATTGCCTAAGACAATAGTGGAGAGAGCTAAGAGGAAAAATATTTTTTTGAGCATTAACGCTATCGTACTATTTTACGATAGTTTTTGCAAATCTCTTTCCAGACGTAGTCAGCTCTTGCTTGCCTACGCGCTTGTTTGTCTGTGTGGTGAGATCCGGAAAATGTCTCCATATCAAGGCACTCTCCGATAGAGAGATGGATCGCTCCTCGTTTAGCATTTCTTTGTTCTCCTAATTCCACTTGAATGGTGTCGGGAGGGGGCAAAAGATCGTAGGTGGATAAAGCCATCGGATAAAAAAATGTCGGGTGAGCAGCTTTTTGAGCCATGAGGTAGAACATTGTGATATTTTGTGGATCTAAATGGGCAACCTCAACAATACCTTCAGCATTTGCTCTATCTCTTCCGCCGCTGGGCGCTACATAGATGCACTTGCCGCCTTCTTTGAGAAGGGTGCTCATGAGTTCCATGGTGCGTTTATTATGGAGTTGTTTTTCTGTTTTTTTTTCAGGGGGAGTGTCGATATATCTTTTTGAGTAAATGCAGAGAAGATTTCTTCCCATGCTGAAGGGAACTGCAAGAGGATCCGTAAGGACGCGCTCGCCTGCTACGAAGATCATGTTGGATGCAATTTCTGGATAGAGATCGTCGAGAAGAACGCTTAAAGCTTGGGGATCTGCTTCGATTTGATGGTTAGCAAAAAAGATGACATTGTGTTTTTTCTCGAGGTGCTTTGCAATTTCTTGAAGGTTTTCTTTTCCACTTACAGTCGACTTTTTTTCATCGACAAGGGGTTTTAGAAAATTAACACCAAAAGCATAAAAATCAAACGGGTGGCAGACTTTTTTATGGTACGGCTCAAATACAAAAGGCTTTTCTAAATGCTCTTTAACAAGCTCTAAGTAGGTGTCAAAAATGGGTTCATATTTTTCTACGGGCATGTTGTGTTTTTCAAGACTTGCACAATAGGTATCGTGAAACCCAAGGAGTGCTTCTTCGATTTTGGGAGTGATCCACTTCCGCTTTCGATACCCTGCAATTTTTTCTCTAAACGTCAATGCGCTTGCCATTTGTTGTTGAGTAGAATTGAAATTCATTTAAGTGGAAAGAGTCGTTGGCATTGAACTTAAGATCTGCGTGCCAAACGTGGGCAAGTTTTCCAAAATGGGATTTATCACCATGATTGAGATACTGATCAAGCAGGGGATGGCAAACAAGCTCTAAAGCAAACTGTTCTTGTTGGAGCACCAATTTTTTAAGAGCGCGCTCGATTTCAATCGATGTGCTCTCATGTGTTTTAATAAGACCACTTCCACTGCAATAAGGGCACTGGGTAAAGAGTGTCTGAGCTAACGACTCTCTATGTCTTTGTCTTGTCATTTCAACAAGACCAAATTCACTCATTCCTAAGATAGTGCATTTAGCAGAATCATCTTTCATGGCGTCTTTGAGTCTATCGAGCACTCTGCGCTGATTTTTTTTCGAGCGCATGTCGATAAAGTCGCAGATAATCAGGCCGCCGACATTTCTTAAACGTAGTTGCCTTGCCATTTCATCGGCAGCTTCCATGTTGATGCGGACTAAAGATTCTTCGACACTTCTGACAGAGCTTTGATCTTTACTTCTGCCGGAGTTGACATCGATTGTGTACATCGCTTCTGTTTTGTCAAAGAAGAGGTAGCCGCCGCTCGGGAGCCAGATTTTTCTTTTTAGCGCTTTTTCAATTTCTCTTTCGACGCCGAATCTTTCAAAGATAGGAGTTTTATCGCGGTAGAGTTCAATTTTTATGAAATGCTCATTGGTATATTTGCTGTAGATACTTTTGCATCTTTGAAACGTGTCATAATCATCGATGAGGATGCGATCAATTTTTCTATCGACAGCTGTGACAACTGTGCGCTTGATGATGTCAGATTCTTCATAGAGGCAGGTAGGTCTTGTCGCTTTTTCAAATTTCTCAACGATATCTTTCCACGTATTGATAAGGTCATGGGCTTCTTGGATGAGAAGTTCGGGTGTTGCATTCATACTAGCTGTTCTGCAAATAAGCCCCATGTCGTTAGGCATCTCAAAAGAGCCAATCATTTTTTTTAGGCGCTCTCTTGCTGAGCGATCTTCAATTTTACGTGAAACGCCTCTATGAGGGACATTAGGTAAAAGCACCAAATATCTGCCTGCAATAGAAACGTTAGAGGTCAGTCTCGCACCTTTAGAGCCAATCGGTTCTTTGACAACTTGTACGAACACAGGCTGGTCAGGTTTTAAGATTTTAGTGATGTCGGTTTCATTGTTTTTGTTTTTTTGAGAAGGCTTCTTCTCAAACTCGAAATCCATGTCGAACATCTCTTGGAATTTCTGGGTATTTTCAATGATGTCAGAGATGTGAATAAATCCATTTTCCCCCTCATTGATGTCAATGAAGGCAGACTGGATGTTATGTAAGATATTTGTGACTTTACCGCGGTAAACGTTGCCGGTAAGTTGTCTTGTTTTTTTACGCTCGATGATCAAATCATATAATTGGCCATTTTGCAGATGAGCGTAGCGTATTTCCTTCGATTCTATATTTAAAAGAATTTCTTCCATTTGTAACCTGTTGGCGCTTAAATAAGCGCTAAAAAGCGATTATATAAGGCCGGGGTCTAAAACGCAACTCCCAGCTGCTCTAATAAAAAATATATGTAGACTTGCCTTTTTAAAGGAATGTTATGTCCCAAGAAAGGGCTTGTGGGCAATCACTGTTCTACGAGGGCTCGAGACGTGTCATCGCTAGGAGCCTGAGCTATACGTTCCCCCAATACAACAGTGGGTAATCCGGGTGTGGTAGTGGTCGTAGTTATGTAGTAAACGGGATTTAAATTTCTGGTTATCCTCATTTCCTCTACACGTTTTGTTTCATGGAAGTCTACCTTCTTCATGTTGCTAAAGGAATTATTTATTTCTGAAAGTATTAGACATAGGGTAGAGATCTTTCTTCCATGGGGCATAAAGAGCGTAGCTACAGTTGCTACATTCAAAGCCAAGCTTCTAATTTTTTCGTTTCTAAAGGTGCTTAATCCTTGAGATAGGGTATATATAAGAACATTTAAGCTAATTTTTTTGTATTTAACAGCGCTTAATCCTTGGAATAGGGCCAATCCAAGAACATTGATCTGGAAAGCTTTGGCTGCAAATCTAGAATATGATAGCTGCCCACATGCAAGGTTTGTGAGAATACTTAAAATCGTATATACGCTATTCGGGCCGCCCCATTGGGGTTGAAGTTCGCAATGAGAAGAAGACTCCTCACTATGACCTACTGGATGTTCTACACGTTGCATTATCTACCTCTTTAAATTTGCACGGATTTTAGCACAGACATGATATCTATTCCAATTTTTTTTAGGGGCGCTTGGGGAGGAATAGTTCAAGTTGATTTTTGAGAGTATCGAGGAAGTTATTCTGGGCCAGAAGGATGCCGCCTTTAATCCCATTGATGAACGCCTCGGGGCTACCATCGCCATGGCATTTGACAACGATTCCATTAACACCGCAGAGGATGGCACCGGGGTACTCAGTATAATGGAGACGAGCGCGCAGTTTTGTAAGAGTCTCTTTAGGGAGCTCGCTTTCGAGTTCACTTAAGATAAAGGAGGCAACTCCTTCAGCTGTTTTTAAAAAGATATTGCCGGCAAATCCGTCGGTTACAAGGACTTGGATATCTCCTTCAAAGACATCTCTTCCTTCGATATTTCCCACAAAAAGGGAGCCTTTGAGCTCTGATAAATGGCGGTAGGCTTTTTGGAGCTGGGGGGTGCCTTTAGAGGATTCTTTTCCAATGTTTAAAAGGGCAAGTTTAGGATTTTGGACGCCTAGACTTGTTTGATAAGCAAGGCCCATGGCTGCTAGTTGAATGAGGTGTTTAGCTTGAAGTGAGGTGTTTGCTCCTACATCTAGAACGGCAACTTCTTTTTTTTTAGTGGGAAGGAGCGCTAAAAGAGCAGGTCTATCAATGCCAGGAAGAGTTTTTAGGATGGTTTTACTTCCTACAAGAAGAGCGCCGGTGTTTCCTGCTGAGATAAAGACATCGATTTCTTGTGCGGCTAAAGCGGCAAGACCAAGAGAAAGGGAGGAATCAGGTTTAGTTTGGATAGCAACAATGGGATCTTCATGCATGGCAATGAAACTTGAAGCAGTGACTGTTTTAAAAGAGGTGTTAAGCTTTTGGATGATGTCAGATGTAGCAAAAATAACGGGACAAAACGAATTTTCTTTTTGTGCGAAAAGAGAGATAGCTCTGAAAAGGTCTTCAGGGGAAGTATCACTTCCCATGAGATCAATTCCGATTCTGGGAGTCTTAAGCTGTTGCATCAACAAGTAAGCGTCCTGCGTAGTAGCCGCAATGAGGACAGACTTTATGGGAAAGTCTCATCTTTTTGCAGTTAGAGCAAGCCGTTGCATTTTTTGCTACTTTTGCGTGGTGAGATCTGCGGGAATTTTTTCTTGCATTCGAGGTTCTATTACGTGGAACAGCCATGGTATTTAAGCTCCTAAATTTTAGTGGCGATTATAAGGAAGAGCAGCATTTAATGGAATTAAAATTATATCTATAGATCTGAAAAAGGGAAGTGAGTGTTCTCGTGAGGGGCAGATTTTTTAGGTTCTTCTTTTTTTAGGAAAGCTTTTAGGTTGGAGCGCTCGGGGCAATTGCTCTCGCATTCGGCAAAAAGAGGGATCTGAAGGAGTAGTTCTTCTTTGACAAAAGAGCTGTAATCAAAAAGAGAGTCCTCTATTTCAGAGAGAGGAAGGCTTTCATAAATTTGTGCTTCAAGTGATAAATCGGTGAGATTATTACAAATGGCGCACGGTATTTTAGCGCGCGTCTTGGCATCAAGATGAAGTATTAAGTGGTGATCGGTGACGTATATTTCTCCTTTGACAGAGACAGGGGCTTCCATGATGAGTTCAGATTCAGAGAGCTCAAAAAAATCAGGAGAAACGGTCAGGTCGATTTTTTCCTGATGGTCTGTTTGTAGCTGTTTAATAAAAATCTTTAATTCGTGCGTCATTCTAATTTTTAACCATTATTTTCGCTTTCTAGTTTTAGCTTCTCTTTTCCATCGGGGAAATAGATAATAGCTTTCCAATCTGCAACATTGCGTTTTTTTGAACTAAAATTCGCACCTATTGTAGCAATTTCTTTATTGTGTTTTGAGAATTTCTCTTTGTATTTCTTTATCCCAATTTGCTCTAGGGCTTCATCGGCTGTTTTATCAATTTTAAACTCGAAGATATAGATAATTTTTGCCATTTCTAAGAGTAAATCAATGCGACCAACATTTGTCTGCTCTTCTGCATGCACTTTAATCCCCATCGCTTCTAAAAGAGAAAGAAAGATAGCCTGATAGGTTCCTTCATCCCCTTTATTGAATAAACTGTAGGGGATTTTTGCAAAGAAAATATTTATAGTTCTAAAAAATGATTTTATGTCGTGATGTTCAAGTTCTTTTTTGCATTCTAAGGCTGCTAGGTTGATAGAAGAAGATTCAATCCCTACAAATTCTTGAATAAGGGAGTCAAAAAAAGCTTTTCGAACCTCTTTGTTAGGAAAGTCTAATTGATAAAGAGAATTTTTTTGATCGTATTCTTGGATGGTTAAATAGCCTGTTTGCCACATTAATGCCTTTAAACTCATCATGCTAAGTGTGTGAATGTCCAATAATTCACTTTCTGTAGCTCTTACGCCGCTAAGCTGAACAATAGTCTGAGGAAGTTTTTTAACTTGTTCGATTAAAAAGGAGGGTGTTCCTGTTCGAAACCAATAACTTTGGGTCCTTCCTGTATCTAAAAAACTTAGTGTAGAATAAGGATTATAGACAGTAGGCTGCCCCCAAGAGAACCTGTAACCGTTATACCACTCGCGCATTTCTGCTATCACTTGGGTATTGGACTGGTTTCTTTCACTAGCTATTTTTTTAATACGGTCATCAAAGAACTGAGAAACTTCCTCTTCAGTATAGCCGAGTAGCGTTGCGTAAGCGGGATGGATGGTGATGTCTTTTAGATGGTTAAATCCAGAAAATAAAGAAACCTGAGAAAACTTGCTAACCCCTGTAACAAATATAAATCTTAAATGACTATCGAGTCCTTTGAGGGTTTCAAAAAAGCTATTTAGAAGTTCTCGATTAGCTTCGGCAACAGCTAGATTGGTTAGATTATCTATTAAAGGTTTATCATATTCATCGACTAAAACCACAACTTTTCCGTTTTCTGAAAGTTTTTCCACTAAACTTGTTAAGCTTTCTTGTAGAGAAGAAGTGTCAATAGACTTACCGTAGGATTCTGCAATTTTAACGAGCTTTCTCTTAAGACTTGCCTTTAAATCTTCAGCGCTTTTTGTTAAGATCTGCGTAAAATCCAAATGAATAATAGGATGCTTTTCCCACTTGTAGTCCAACCCGTAAATTTGGCAGTCTTTGAATAGCTCTTTGTCCCCGTTAAAGATAGCTTTTAGGGTGCTAATAAGAAGGGACTTTCCAAAGCGTCTAGGTTTAGATAGAAAATAATATTTACTGTCAGAGATAAGTTGAAAAATAGAAGCTGTTTTATCAACATATACATACCCACCATCGATAATTTCTTCGATTGTCTGTATTCCAATAGGTAGTTTTTTCATTTACATGGACCGCTTTTTTATCTATAGCCGGAGTATAACAAATTTAGGAAAAACATCCCAGGTTTTTAATGGCCAGGGATTATAGAAGATTTAAAATATGTTTTGCTGATTCCGCGTTGCTTGTTTGAGTGCCCAAAATTTTTCTTACATCAAGGCATTCTTCATGGCAATGGGATAGGAGCTCTGGCCTTGTAATCATTTTTTTTAATGCGGTGGTTAGAGATCGTTCTGTGAAGCTAGGGCCGATCAATTCTGGAAAGACTACTTTTTTAGCGAGGATGTTAACAAGGCAGTAGTAAGGCAAGTGGATGTTAAAAATATATTTGGCAAGAAACGTGTCGAGGGGGGAGATGGCATACGTTACAACAGTGGGTAAGCCGTAAAGAGCTAGTTCCAGCGTGATGGTGCCTGATTTTGCAATAGCAAGGAAAGAATTTGCAATGAGCTCTTCATTTTTTTCGTGTGAGACAAGGGATACGGCAACTGCTTCCCTTTTTAAGATTTTTTGAATGAGAGGAAAAAACTTAGGGTCTGTAACGGAAATTGCAAAAGAAAGGCCTGCGTATTCTTTTGAAAGAGATCGAATGACTTTAAGATAGAGGGGAAGGTTGCGCTCGATTTCTTTGGTCCTGCTACCGGGGAAAATCGCAATCTGGTGAGATTTTTTTAAGAGAAGAGGATGGGGTATGCGCTGTGTCAGTGGGTTGCCGACATAAATCACGGGAAGCTTTGTGTGGGAAAAACACTCTTGTTCAAAAGGAAGTATTGTAAGAAGCAGGTCGAAGTGTGTTGCAAGAAGATGGATGCGGCTCTTACCCCATGCCCATACAGAAGGGCAGATGTAGTGACATAGTTTTCCTTTAAATCCTTTTTTTCTGAGGGATTTGCCAAGACGGAGGTTGAATCCTGGGTAGTCGATGGTTACAACGACTTTAGGATTGAGTTTGAGAATGGTGCGTCTGATTTTATAAAATTGCCAAATAAGGCGAGGGAGTGCAAAAAAAACATCGATAAAACCCATCACCTGGAATTTCTCCATCGGCATGCAGCACTCTAGGCCCTGCTTACGCATGCGGAGGCCGCCTACACCTACAACGGTCAAATCAGGCTTTTCAAGAAAGAGGGCTTCTAGGAGTTTTTCTCCATGCAAATCGCCGCTTGGTTCACCTGCAAATATGAAAATATCAGTCGGCATAAGTTATCTGGCCTCCAAGATTTTTCCAAGCCACTTAGCGCCTTGGCAGAAAGTTTCAGGAGAGGTGCCATGGCCTTGATGACCAATAGAAGGTGTGATGATGAGCTCCATCGGTACGGGGCGTATTTTTTTCTCTACAGCTTTTTGAACAAGGCTAGAAAAAAAATCAAAGCAGTGTTTAGTTCCTACACGCGTGTCATGATTACCAATGTAGAAGCGTAATCTGCGATCTGCAAGAGCATTTTCGAGATTATTTAATTTAAGTGTACACATTAGCAAAGAGTGTGCAGATTCGGGGAATTCTTTTGCTACAGCTAAATGTGTAAGAGGTGCAAATCCTAAAATAGTGGATATGAGAGGCATAGAGGCAGCTACA
>CANJJB010000015.1 GCA_947474635.1 Parachlamydiales bacterium
AGAGAAGAGGTAAAAGAAAAGCTGATCTCAGATGACAGTTTACGCATAAAGACCATTTTCCAAAATGCTAGAGATTTCATCTCGGGAATAACTCCCTTGATTTCTTCTACATGAAGGCCACTGGATATACACATTTTTTTAACTTCTGAGGGTTTTAAAAAAAGAGGATAGACGTGCATGTTGGTGGGCGTATTAGGAACAAACCATTCAACACCCTTGATGATCATAAGCCAGCTAAGCAAGTTGCGATTAAAGGTGTGAAAGAAAAAAAGGCCCCCTTTTTTGAGAACGCGCGCAGATTCTGCAATCACTTGGGCGGGCATTTCAACATGCTCTAATAAATCCATTGCGCACACAACATCAAACTGCTCATTAGCATAAGGAAGATGGTAGGCGCTTGCAGGCGTATAGATGACATTTTTTGTAACATCTCTTTCTTGCGCCTGCTTTAAGCTCTCTTCCGAAAGATCGATGCCGCACACTGCATGTCCCTGTAGAGCAAGAAAATTCGTGAGCAATCCCCCTCCACATCCAACATCTAAAATAGAACATGTTTTTCCAAAACGCTCTTGGACAATTTTTTCTATCCAAGGATTACGCAAGGCGTTTTCTGCACGCAAAAGAACAAAGGGGCTGTCTTCCCCTTCATGCCACTGCGATCCCAGATCATCGTAAAAAGCGTTGTTTATACTTTTTGTTTTTCTTTCCATATGAAGTTCCAGTATACAATTTGATAAATCATAAAAAGTGAGCTACCGATTAATTGAAAAACTAAAAAAGAGCGTAGCTCTTTAGCTCCTCCAAGCCAATTCACAATCCAAGAGGGTGCAGCCTGTGAAGAAATAGCGCACCACATGAGGCCCGTTGCAGTCAATATGATCGGATGGTTGATAAATAAAAGCGCGTGCAGCCAATTTTCAGATGCAGGACACACATGCTTGTGAACAAACTCATCTTTTGTGACAAGAAGACACGATAGGGCCGCAAGTCCAATAAAGATTTTCAAAGTTCCTGAAGAGAAAGGAACAAGCAGCACAAACAAAAAACAAATAACCACGCTTAAAGTGTCTATGGGATGTCCAATTCTCTCCCATTTAGGAAGACCTCTTTTCCAATGAAAGTAGCCTTCATCTATACTCATCGCAATCAACTGAACAGCAAAAGGCACTACAATTAACCAATACATCTATTTACCCTTTTTGAAATAATCCACCTGAAATACTGAGGCCCGGGCCAAACGCAAGCCCAATGATCCACGTTCCTTTTTTTATTTGGGGATCTTTTAAAATCCTGTCCCATACATGCGGTATTGTTCCCGAAGACATATTCCCAAATTCCTCTAAGACGCTTTGAGAGTGTCTTACATGGTCTCTATCTAGATTTAATATTTCTGCTATTTGTTGAACGATCTTAGGCCCGCCCGGATGAATTGCGTATAAAGCATCTTTTCCCACAACCTCAGGATCAAGCCCTGATTTCTCAATGAGCGCGTGGATGAAGGAATGAAGATTTCTTTTAATTAACACCGGCACTTCCTTAGCAATTGTCATACGCATGCCCCAATTTTCAAGCTTCCATGTCATGCTATGGGAAGAATCGGGAATGATTTCTTCATGCAGAGCAAGCACATCTAAAATCTCATCAAATGACTCTCTTGCTATATCAGATGGCATGAGCGAGTATTTAATAAAACCATCAGCAAAAAGTGTTTGGACTACAAGTTGCTCGGTTGAGTGAAGTATCGGATTAAAATGCAGGCTGCACATCTCTGTATGTACAATGTCTACAACATTTTCTTTTGGAGTAAGATGAGAAATAGATAAAAATCCCGCAGCCATTCTAATCGATGGAAATGCCGCATAACACCCCATGTGATAAGCGTGCGTAACAGTTGCCTTTTTTCCTAGATTTTTTCTAGAAACAATTCTCTGGGCACCTGATGGCGCAGCATAACCTGTGCATGTGACATGAATGAGATGCGGCGCAACACCTGCATCCTCTGGATAAAAAGCATTAAAAACACCATCTACTTCTTTATCGAAGAACTCTTTTCTAGTTTTCAGCCCAAGGCCTTCTTCCGCTTCTTCTAACTTAAAAATGCCCATCTCTTTCCAGTTCTTATGCGTAAAGTCAGTAGATTGCATCCCGCGCCGTTTAATTTTATCCGGCCCTACGCCAACTTGTAAAAGCTTGGCTTTGATCTCTTCATAAAAATGGTTAAAATCTTTTCCTTCTAAATCCCATTTGTTTTTTAAAGCTTCTGCATGAGAGTGCGCGCGGGCTACCCACTCTAACACGGTTTCTTGATCAGCAGAATGCGCAGGCCTGATCACTTGAAAGTTGACAAGAGAAGTTTTCATGCGCTAACATTACCAACTAAATGCTTTAAAAAACATGAAAACCTTTCTATGTATTTTCGTATCTCTTATTTGCTTAACTGCTTTTTGTAACTTCGATGACTTGATAGATAAAGCAGATAAGCCGATTGCCGCATGGGCGCATGCTCAAATTAAAGAAGACTTATCTTTTTTCAAAAATCGCCCCATCTCACTTAAAAAAATAAACGATTTTTACGAAGAAAATTCTGTGGAATACCAACTCATCAAATTCACCATCCAAAATAATAAAGTGTCTGCTGAATGGGAAGGCGAATACCCAGGTTACCGGGAGTGGACTTTCAAAGAAATCATTGAAAAACTCGCAACCCTGCTTCCCCTGCCAGATACAGTTTTTTTATTATCGACACAAGGTAGCTTTGATAGTCATGAAAACATCCCCGTCTTTGGCATGTGTAAAAAAAAACAAGCCTACGCTACCATTCTCATTCCAGACTTTGATGCTTTAAAAGGGGCCTTTCAAGTACTCCCAGACAAAGATCTCCTCCAGTATGAGCACCCTTGGAACAAAAAGGGTCAAAAAAAACTCATGTGGAGAGGGGGAACTGCCCAAGGAGTCATCACATCTGATAATTTAGATAAGCGCTCGAGAGTAACTCTTTGCGCCCTCTCTCTGCAATATCCCACGCTAATCAACGCCAGGTTCACAAGTTTTTCTCAAGGAGCAGCAGAAGTTCCCTTTTTGCACCAATTTGGAGCAGGCAGAAACTCTTTCGAAGAGCAATTCCAGTACAAATACCACATACTCATCGATGGCAACGCCTCGGCCGACACCTTTTCCTGCTGGAAGCTTTTCTCTAATTCTTTGATTTTTAAACCCTCCTCTCCCAACACACAGTGGTATCACAAAGGGTTGCAACCCTGGGTGCACTACGTCCCTGTTAAAGAAAATCTTAAAGACCTCACCCAAAAAATTCAATGGGCGCAAGCTCATGATAAAGAAGCTGAAATCATGGCTCATAACGCTAGGTCCTTTGCGGTCAATAACCTTTCTGTCTCTGACAACCTGATCTACTTCTACCACGTCCTGTGGCACTACAGTAATTTAAAATTTACTAACTAGAAGGAATGCTTGTCTTGACATAATCCCCAAAAGGTCATAGGATTTTCCTAGTTTTTACCAACCTAATGCTGAGGGCAAATAATGAAAGACCTAATGGAAAATAATCTCATTCGCTTTAAAAATCTCTCTAGAAAAAAAGAAGCGATGTTTGCCAACTTTAAAGTTAAAGGTATTAAAGGTGGAGTCAACTTTACAGCATCCATCTCTGTTGACATCTCTGCAGCAGAAGTTCACCCTGGTGACGTACTCGAAAAAATCATTGAAGAGTGCGCTCGCATCGGCGTCAATGAATTCAAAAAAGCAGAATTTGAATTCGAAGGTCTTGCTAAAGTCTAATACATTTATCTGGGTGTAGCGCAGCTTGGCTAGCGCGTTTGCATGGGGTGCAAGAGGTCGTAGGTTCGAATCCTATCACCCAGATTTTTCTACTGTTCTATCCTAAGGTCAGTCGCTTACAAAATGTAACCGACTGACCATGGGATGCTAGCTAACTCTTAAGCTTCTTGCTCAGATTCTTTTTTCTTGAGTATGCCCAGTAAAACAAAATAGAGCTGCTTAAAGGCTTCTGGGGGGGCTTCACATATCGCATCATTGAAAGCCGCAACTTTTGCTGCATCGCCCGTAATTTGTAATTTGTCATTCACATATTCGGTGCCTTCCACGCCAACTTTAGCTTCATCAAAAAAAGCGGTAAGCCTGCGAACAGCCTTCCCTTCAAAATAGCTCTGATAAAGAAAATGCCGAATTATTGTGCTGCATTTCCATGCCAAAAACTGCGCAAGCGTAAATCTCTGCACCTCATATTTAAAAAGTGGTAAAAAACCAAACAGACAGACTCTAATCCAACCCACAGTATGCCTATCGCTATTCATCAATTTACTAAAAAGCGGTAGGCTTTTTTGCAGACTCACATATAGATTTGCAAAAAAAGTTCTGCGGTCTTTTTCAAAAAGATCTAGCATTTTCTCCTCATGCCGCCTCAAGGGATCTTTATCTTTCCAGTACTTTTGAACAACGGGTTCTGAACGATCTTTTGCCAAATCTTCATAGGCAACAGAACAAAAAGCTCCGCCCTCTATAGCCAAAGAAAGAAGCATATCTTCCTTTTCAACCACATCCTCTAGATGATCCACATAAAACAAAATGGCTGCAAATATAGGGCGAAGCTCTATAAGAGGGCGCTTACTCTGCTCTGCTTCTGTATCTTGATTTGTTAACTTGTTAACGAACGTTACCATTTGGGCCTCTGCCCATCCGGCCAAATATTTTTCTTTTGTTGTGCTGGCCCCATCTACTTCTATTAAGGCTTCTACCACTTCATCTATGAGCAGCTCTTCGCATGTTTTTAAATTTACATATTCATCTACCGTGAGATTTTTTGACTGGGCAAGTAAAGAGACAAGTTCTTCTCTCCCGAGCCCCCCAAAAAAGCCTTGGCAACGACACTCCTCCACACTCATATTTTGCTTCTGTGCTATAAGCCCTTGGAGCTCATCTAAAGACAACTTTTCTATGGCGCTTATCTGTTTGTAGTCCTCCACAGATATCTTTTTGGATTCCACAAGAATTTTAAACAGGTCATCCTTTGTTGCCAGAATCATCTCTTTTGAGTGAAAAAAAGGCGCGCACGCCTCTATCAGCTCCTGCTTCGATGCCCCCGCAGCCATATTACTCATTATTATCTTGTCCAGATCTCCCCTTGACTCGAGAACGCAGCCCACTAACGCACGCTTATCCATCCCCTCCCAACTCTTGATCTGCTTATAATCCGCCGCCGTTAACCCCTGAAGCTCCATGAGCGACTCAATCAGCTGATGCCGGAAGGCAGGCGCGCGCGTAGCATTTTTATAGCGCGCGCGCAGCTTCGACGCCCCGGCTAGCTCTAATTTTAAGCGTAAAACATCCTCCAAACATTTAGCCTTGAGCATGCTATCCACATCTATAGATATCCCTGGATTTTTTTGTGCCAGAGCCTCTTGAGCTTTCAGATCTTTCTGAAGTTGAAGGGTCTCATCTAAAAACCGTCCAAATGGATGGGGTTTTCTAGCATAATTGGGAAACTTTTGTTTGATAACCCTATCAATAAAACGCTCATCATCCATGAGTTTTGCGCGAACAAGGGGATATTTTTGATCCCACGAAATCTGCTTAAATAAAACCAAAAACCTATTAAACCCATAATCTTTCGGAGCCCGAGCTAAGGCTGTTTCAGCCCTAGCTTGCGCCCACACGCCCACGTTTGGTTCATAGCTATCGGGCTCTTTTTGGAAGAGCTCAATAGCCTCTTGAAGGCTCAGAGGTGTATCTTCTGAAAAGAAAATCTCATTCCACTCTTTCCGCTCTATTTGTTTCTTAAAAGAAGAGACACCGCCAATAACAGATGAAAGCAGCGCCTGTAAATTATCCAGCAACTCCTGCCAAGCCGGCGCCTTTTCCCCCATAGGTTTAATCGCAGCCAATGCCCACGCCTTAAGAGATTCTTCTAGTATTGCTGTTGCCACAACATAAGAAATGAGCTCTTCAAGTTTTTGAAAAAAGATAATCATCAAATTAAAGTTAAGCAAACAAAGAGATGCTGTAGCCATGATTGAAGAGGTAAAACCACCTCCGCCAAAAACCCGCCCAACAAACGCAACCACAGAAAAATAAGTCTCAACAAAAAGAGCTGGCTCTTCTGGTATGTAATTGTAATGATTTAAAATTCCATATCCCGAAGAACAGACAATTCCAACAAAAAAACCGCTTTTCGCAAAAAATTTTAAAGCCACCACACCAACAATTGTTGCAGAAATCATGATGGTAGATGAGTGCTCCGCTATCAACCCCACCACCCTAGCTTGACTCTCAGAAAGCACCTCAGGAAATTCTGCTGGCAGGGGACAGGTCGGAAAAACGGCGCAAACTTTTTTTAAACCCTGAACTATAGGCTCGGGAGCTTGTGAAGCCAGTAAGGTTCTTGCAAAAGTTCGCGCTGTTTTTAAAAGCTTATTGAACACTTGCGCAACACCCGTGTATTGATTGTGCTTAAATGCCGCACAAAGAACAATGAGCGGGACCGCAACAAAGGGCGCTGCAGAGCATCCAGCTGAAATCGGCACCCTTAGGAGGGCAAAAGGGATGGCCCTGACAAGCCTTGCAACCACTTCACTTGAGAGAAATGCCAGCTCAACCTGAAAAGGAACGGTTAAAATATAGTTTACGCCAAGACCAACCGTATACCGCTGATCTGCCGCCTGCACAATCCGGTGGCCCAACTGGAATCCCGCAAAAAAAGAAATTACAGTAGCTGCCATATCGATCCCCCCCTGAAAAGTTAAAAAAGATTTTAACTTTTGCGGGAGTTGTCGGATAGGAAAAAATTTAGCTGGAAAAATTGTTCATAACCCTGTTCACAACATGTTTTTGCTTTTCAGAAGTAGCGCTAAAAAAAAGTTTTCGATCAAAAGTGGCAAGTTATCACACGTCTGCCAACAATCTGTGAACAGTTTTTTTACAAGCTAAGTTACGCACCCTTATGAACACTTCCACAGCGCCTAAGAAGAAGGAGTATTACATATATAAGATTCTTTTCTTAAGAATATGTGTGTGGAAAAAAAATCCCTGCGGTATAATTCTTTTTTAATCATGACAAACAATTTTTCACCCAGTTCTTTTTTCTCCTTGGTAGAGTATACTCATGGCGAGCTATTTGATGTAGCCCATGTATGGGAAGCTCTTGCGCATTTATCTTCGTATCTGGAGAAGCAGCAGCTGGGCAATATCCAAGTGAAGATTCCTGACGGAGTGCATTTGGCTTGCCGAGATAAAATCTCGATAGGCAAGGGAACGGTAATTGAACCGGGAGCGTACATTTCTGGTCCTTGTTTGATTGGCGAGAATTGCATTATTCGGCAGGGAGCTTATATTCGCGGGGATGTGGTAACGGGCGATGGTTGCGTTATTGGACATGCGACCGAAATCAAGCATTCCATTTTGCTCAATAAAGCCTCTGCCGCGCATTTTAATTATGTGGGAGACTCGATTTTGGGAAACGGTGTTAATTTGGGCGCGGGCGTAAAACTTGCCAACTATAAACTTGATCACAAAGAGGTTTATATTTTTTTTAAGGGCGAAAAGATTGCGACGAAGCTTAAAAAATTTGGAGCTATTCTCGGCGATGGAGTGCAACTTGGGTGCAATGCCGTAACAAGCCCGGGAACGCTGATGGGAAAAGAGTCTCTTTGTTATCCATGTGTTTACGTAAAAGGAATCATTCCAGCAAAAACAGTTATTAAGGATTAATATGACGGCGGATGTTTTAGAAGTTCAGAAAACGGGATCTCACTTTTTTTTCCACCAGGATAAGATTGAGCAGGAGATTGCAAAAAGCATTCTAAGTTTTGGAGAAAAAACAAAACTGCGCGATGCCTGCGAGTATGCTTTAAAAAGTGGAGGAAAAAGGTTCCGCCCCCTTTTGGTTCTTTTAATAGCTGAGGGCCTTGGAAATGGTCTTAACGTTTATGATTCAGCTTTGGCTGTTGAGTTTTTTCACACAGCGTCTTTGATTGCAGACGACCTTCCTTGCATGGATAATGAAGAAGAGCGTAGAAGCAAACCCTCTGTTCATAAAGTTTATGGAGAGTCAATTGCGCTTTTAGCTTCTTATTCTTTGATTTGTTCTGCTTTTGAAAAAATTTATCGCAACGGTGCGGTAATGCGCGATGCAGAGCCTCCTTTCTGCTCTTTTGCCGACAGGGCATGTGTTGTTGCCTTTGAGCATGCAACGCGTTGTGCGGGCATTCTAGGGGCCACAGGCGGGCAGTTTCTAGATCTCTTTCCTCCCGGCCTTAATGTCGACTCAATCCGCCAGGTTATTTATAAAAAAACAGGAACACTTTTTGAGGTGTCTTTTGTTTTTGGTTGGCTTTTTGGTGGTGGCGATATGAATCTTCTAGAAGTTGTTAAAAAAGCAGCCTATCATTTTGGAATGGCTTTTCAGATAGCAGACGACATTGGAGATCTTGCGCAAGATGAAAAAAATCAACGAGAAATTAATCTTGCAAAACACATTGGAAAAGATCGCGCGTTTCACACCTTTGAAGAAGAGATGCGACAATTCCAAAAATGTTTAAAAGAGATGCAACTCGAGACACCTTCGTTTAATAAGATGATCACGATGCTTGTTAAGCTGGCTGTCGACAATTACGGCAGGGCTTGAAAAAGAGCTCCGCACATTTAGTGCGGAGCTTGTGTGATTAAACTAACACAGCTGCTTCTTCTACTTCTTCTGGCTCTGCGACACGTTCTGCGGGGCCTTTTTCATTTGCTTTTGCCATGATGAGTTTTTCTAGTTCATCGGCAAGCTTCGGATTTTTCTTCAACTCTTCCCTGACTGTTTCTTTTCCTTGTCCTAGCTTTGTGCCATTGTAGCTAAACCAAGAGCCTTTTTTATCGATAAGCCCGTATATAACTCCATAGTCAATAAGAGATCCTAGTCTAGAAATTCCTTCATCGAAGAGAATGTCAAATTCACCTTCTTGGAAAGGAGGCGCTAGCTTGTTTTTAACAACTTTTACTTTTACGCGGTTACCGATATCAACATTGTCAGCGCCTTTGATGCTGCCGATTCTGCGAATGTCCATGCGGATAGAGGCGTAAAACTTGAGCGCTCTTCCACCTGTTGTTGTTTCTGGATTTCCAAACATCACCCCGATTTTTTCTCGGATTTGGTTGATGAATACAGCGCATGTGTTGCTCTTAGAAAGAGTTGCAGTAAGTTTACGTAGAGCTTGAGACATCATTCTTGCTTGGAGCCCCATGAACTGATCGCCGATATCTCCTTCAAGTTCGCTTTTAGGAACAAGCGCTGCAACAGAGTCAATCACAATCACGTCGATCACATTGGATCTAGCAAGCATCTCTGCAATGTTAAGCGCTTCTTCACCAGAACTTGGTTGAGAAATCATGAGCTCATCGATATTCACACCGATCTTTGTTGCGTACTTAGGATCGAGCGCATGTTCTGCGTCGATGTAAGCTGCAATGCCGCCATTTTTTTGAGCGCTTGCAACAATGTGGGTAGCAAGCGTTGATTTACCAGAAGATTCTGGTCCGTAGATTTCTATGATACGTCCCCTTGGAACGCCTCCAACACCTAGAGCAATATCAAGAGAGATGGCGCCTGTTTTGATAACGCTAATACCCTTCTTGGAAGAGTGTTTGCCAAACGTCATGATGGACTCTTCACCGAACTGGGATTTGATTTGAGAGAGCGCAGCTTCTAAAGCTTTTTTCTTTGAATTATCTTGAGACATTTTTTCTCCTTAAGGTTATCTATTTTTTAGCTCATTGTACAGAAAACGATAAAATAATCCTAAAAGATTCCGGAGACTTGAAAATATAGAAACGAAATCCTAGAGTGAAATTTTTACATGTGAAAAATCATTATGCTCATTGTTGTTGGAGATATTGGAGGCACTCATACACGTCTTGCCATTTTTGATGGAAAGAAGATGGTCAAAGAGAAAAAATATCTCAGCAATAAATTTTCTGGACTTTCACCCATTCTTCAAGAATTCTTAACTGAAAAAGTGGATAGAGGCTGCTTTGGTATTGCAGGTCCGGTTTCACAAGGTAAGTGTAAAACAACCAATCTTCCGTGGAATCTCGATGCAGCTGAAATTGCAGAGACATTAAACATTTCCCACGTCTCATTGATCAATGATTTAGAGGCGACTGCTTGGGGGGTGCCCTGTTTAAATGACAGCCAGCTTTTAACTCTTAATGAAGGCAAAATCCAAAAAGGCAACCAAGCAGTCATTGCTGCAGGAACAGGTCTTGGAGAGGCAGGTCTTTATTGGGATGGAAAATCTCACCACCCCTTTGCTTGTGAAGGAGGACACGTCGATTTTGCTCCCCGCGATGAAAAAGAGGAAAAGCTTTTAGTTTATCTGCGTAAAAAATATAGCCACGTCTCTTATGAAAGAGTGGTCTCAGGTCCAGGTCTTGAGCATCTCTATTATTTTTTAAATGGAGAAAAAAATACTTTTCCAGAAGGAGATATCCCTTCTCTTGTCACTGAGCAAGCTTTAAGTGGTGAGTCAAAAATATGCACAGAAGTGCTTAACTGGTTTATCTCTCTTTATGGCAGTGAATCGGGGAATCTCGCGCTTAAATTTCTAGCTGTAGGCGGCATTTACATTGCCGGCGGCATAGCTCTTAAAATTGCCGAAGTCTTGCAAAATGGAATTTTCATGAAAGCTTTTTGTGATAAAGGACGGTTCCAATCCCTCCTTTCCTCCATTCCCGTAAAAGTTGTTTTAACAGATGATGTCGCACTTTTAGGTGCAGCTGCATATGCTCGAAAAATCTTTTAGTCAAAATATATATACATTTTTAGTGGCGCAATATGATATTTTTTAGGAAAGAATAAGGGCCTGGTCGTGATGAAATATAAAGGATACATGGGACAGTTTGAATATGATAATGAAGCTAAGATTTTTCATGGCGAAGTTGCTCACCTAAGAGACATTATTACCTTTCAAGGAAAAAGCATTGAAGAATTAGAACAAGCATTCCACGATTCGATAGATGATTATCTTTTCTGGTGCAAGGAAAGGAAGGAAAAACCAGAAAAACTGAATTTTCTCTGCATAGAGGAATCTTACTCGAAATAGACATTTCGCTGTTTCGAGTAAGATGTTTTTGTTGCACCATCTTACTTCAAATGGTAAAATGTCTATTTCAAGTAAGATGGTGTTAAAATGAAAAATTCTCCGTTCATAGGAAGAAAAGAGGAGCTGCAAAATCTGCGGCTCCTTTTCTCAAGAAAAAGCGCCTCTTTGGTTGTCATTAAAGGAAGGCGCCGGATAGGAAAAAGTCGTCTGGTTGAAGAATTTACTAGAGGAAAGAAATTTCTTCGGTTTGAGGGTGTTGCGCCAACTAGAGAGACCACGGCCAAGGAGCAAAGACAAGAATTTGCAAGACAGATGAAGCAACAGCTGGGGATTCCTGGACTAGAGGACGTTAAAGACTGGGGAGATCTGTTTACAGTCCTTGCGGACTCAACTAAAAAACAAAAAGTGATTATTTTATTCGATGAAATCACATGGATGGGTTCCAAAGATTCTGTATTCTTGGGAAAACTCAAAATTGTATGGGAGCAACATTTTCAGAAAAATCCCAATCTGATTCTTATTCTTTGCGGATCGCTCTCTTCCTGGATTGAAAAGAACATCATTAGTAGTACAGGTTTTTTTGGGCGCATTTCTCTCAAATTAACCATTGGAGAGCTATCTTTACACGAGTGTAATCAGCTATTAAAGTCGCGTGGTTTTAAAGGTTCTGCTCAGGAGCAATTTATGATTCTCGCAGTTACAGGAGGCGTTCCTTGGTATCTCGAACAGATTAACCCTTCTTTGTCTGCTTCTGCAAACATCCGAAAGCTTTGTTTTGAGAAAGACGGCCTATTTGTTGATGAATTTAAATATATTTTCAACGATTTATTTGGGAAAAGGTTGCCTATTTGCAAAAGGATCGTAGAATCGCTCCGAGATGGAGCTAAAGAAAATGGAGAAATTGCAAAAAGCATTAACTATCCCGTCGGAGGACCTTTAAGTGATTACTTGGAAGATTTAATTACATCGGGTTTTTTGGAAAGAGAGCATATTTGGTCTCTGCAATCAGGAGAAGAGTTAAAATCAAGCAGGTACAGAATCCGAGATAACTATATTCGCTATTACCTCAAATATATCCTTCCCCAAATAAGAAGGATAAAAAAGGGCTTGTTTAAAGCGATGTCGCCTTTTCGTTTGCCGGGATGGGAAGGTGTTATGGGGTTGCAATTTGAAAATCTCGTACTCAATAATCGCACAGCAATATGGAGCGCCTTAGGACTTGATGTCGAAGATATTGTTTTTGAAAATCCTTATTTTCAACCCGCATCTTCGAAGTTGCCAGGTTGTCAAATCGACTACATGATTCAAACGCGTTTTAAAGGTCTTTACATTTGCGAGATCAAATTCTCTCATAAGGCTATTTCCATTGATGTGGTAAAAGAAATGAAAACAAAGCTAGAGCGCCTAAAATATCCGAAGGGAATCGGTGTTCTTCCCGTTTTAATACATATGAACGGAGTTGCAAAAAAAGTGCTAGAAACAGGTTATTTTGCTAATGTATTAGATTTTAGTGAGAATTTAGAAAAATGATGAAAAAGTTTTTTTCTGTGTGGGCGCTCTTTATCTTGCTGATGTCGCGTTTAGTTGCGCATGAGCCTATTTTACTTGGCGTAGATACCTTTTTCGAAGAAGGGAGAGAAGCTCTACTGAAGGGTAAAAAAGTAGGGCTTGTCATCAATCAGACAAGTTACAATCGATCTCTACAAGAAACCTACCTTGTATTTAAAGAGAAGGCAGAGGGTTTTAAAATTGTAGCTCTTTTTTGTCCTGAGCACGGGATAAAGGGACTTGGATATGCAGCTGACAATATCCAAGATGATAAAACAGCAGACGGGCTTCCTATCTACAGTTTACACGGTAGTGTAAGACGGCCGACAGAAGCGATGCTCAAAAATATCGATGTGCTTATTTTTGATATGCAAGAGATCGGCTGCAGATCGTACACATATGCGACAACGCTTTATTACTTGATGGAAGAGGCAGCTAAAAAAGGGATCGAGGTGATTGTCTTAGATCGCCCTAATCCTATGAATGGAGAGACAGTGGAAGGGCCGATGTTAAAAAACAAGTGGCGCTCTTTTGTAGGATATATCAACGTGCCTTATTGCCATGGCATGACAATCGGAGAGCTTGCTCTTTTTTTCAACAAAGAGTACGACATTCGGTGTGATCTGACGGTGGTTCCCATGAAAGGATGGAAAAGATGGATGAGCTTTAAGCACACAGGCCTTTCATGGATACCTACAAGTCCGAATATTCCTGAACCAGATACCCCTTATTTTTATGCGACAACAGGTGTTTTGGGAGAGCTGGGGTTTTTAAACATCGGCATTGGTTACACGCAGCCCTTTAAGCTTGTTGGAGCTCCATGGATCAATGGAGAGGAATTGGCCCTACATCTAAATAAGCAAAAACTTCCAGGGGTAAAGTTCATCCCTTATTACTTCCGTCCTTTTTTTGGAGTCTATAAACAAGAAGCTTGTGAAGGTATCAAGATCATGATAACCAATCCCCTCACCTACCCTCCTCTCAAAGTGCAATACATGATACTCGGCGTTTTAAAAACACTCTATCCTTCCAAGGTTACCTCTTTTCTAAAAGAGTTATCTCCAGCAAGAAAGAAAATGTTTTGTAACATTAATGGCAACGAAGAGATTTTGGGAATGCTCCTATCAGAAAAGTATGTTGCTTGGAAATTGATCAAGTTTGACGAAGAGGAGAGAAAGGCGTTCTTGGAAGTTCGCAAGAAATACCTGCTATATTAACCTTGGAGTCTTTTTAAGAGCTGTATATCAATATTCCTATGATTACAAATAAAGCCCCAATAACGGCGCATATATTGGCGACAATCAATGCCTTATTTTTAATGAGGATTCCGTAAAACAACCAGCTGGACACCGAAACTAACCCCAATACAAATGCTGGGAGGGATACATCTTTTGCTGCACGATCAATAAATATTTTTGCTCCTTGGATGTAAAATAAAAGCTGTCCAAGAGTCCCAACAACAAACATATATTTCTCATAATAGGAGAATAATTTTGTTTTTGATTCAATTTGAGTAGAGTTATCTTTCATGTAGTCTCCTTATGAGGCTATTTTCATTCTCATTGCGCAAATAGTTTTACCATATTTGATTTTTTATACTAAAGAAAATCTCAGATCTGGGGATACCATCTGCGGACGAAGAGCTCTTTCTTTTGGCTTGCTGCGATTTTTTGAACTTCAGGGAAGCGAGTTTTAAGAGGAGAAAAGCAGACGCCTTTGTCAATTCTACTTTCAATGAGAGTGTCAGAAGAGACGGCAATGAGGACGTGTCCTTGCCATACAATGATATCAAGGGGCTCTAGTTTTAAATTTTCTAGAGGGATGTTAGTTCCAAAGTGGATGAGCTCAGAGGTGTTGCGGGGAGTGTATCCATTGGTTGCAAAGAAAAGAAGTCCTGAGCAGTCAACGCCTTGGCAGATGAGATCAGCTAAATCTTCTCTTTCAGAGATGTGGGGATAGAATTTTAAGATGTTGGGAATACCGTAGGGATATGATCCTCCCCAGAAATAGCGCAGCCCTTCTAACTTTTTCATGTTGGCTAAGATTTCTTCGCGGGAAGGTAGTTCAATTGTTCTTTCGATGGCTAGGGGTATCGGCTCGAAAAACTTTTGATCGATAAAGAGTTTAGAGGAAGTGGGATATTCGTTTGTTTTCACTTCCCAAATTTGATCTGTTTTTTGCTGGATGAGCTCTAGTAAGACATAGGTAAATATGACTGTTTCTAATTCCATAAAACGATTCTGGGAATCTTTTGAAAGCTCGAAAATGAGCTTTGGAACATTGAGTAAAGGAGCGGGAGAAATAGTGGTTGCGAAAGACATTTGACGAAAACCCTTTAGCTGTCTAAATTGAGGGAATGAAAAAAACCTTCTTAATATATATCATCCGGACCTTCCTTTTACTTCTTTTAGCAACTGGCTGTCAATCAGAAAAAGGGCACAAGCTTAAGGTTAATCTAGGGGGCGAGCCTCAAACTTTAGATCCTAGAAAAGCCAAGGATCTCCAATCACAAACAGTTGTTCAGATGTGTTTTGATGGGTTAACTCGTATGGACCCTCAAGACAGGCCTCAACTGGCTGTTGCAGAGAGATTAGAGATCTCATCTGATGGAAAGATATACACGTTTTACTTAAGAGATTGCTCATGGAGCAATGGAGAGAAGGTGACTGCGGATGATTTTGCTTATGCATGGAAAAAATCCTTAAGTCCTAATTTTCCTTCTGATAGAGCCTTTCAGCTATATCCTATTAAAAATGCAGAATCTGTAAAAAAGGGACAGCTGCCTGTGGAAGATCTGGGGATAAAAGTTCTTGATGCAAAAACTTTGCAAGTTGAGTTAGAAAGACCGACGCACTACTTTTTAGAACTTGCTGCACTTCCTATTTGTTTTCCTATCCATCAAAAAACAGATGAGATGAACTCCCATTGGGCAGATGAGGCAGCTACCTACATTTGCAATGGCCCTTTTACGCCGAAAGAATGGAGACACTCCGATTCTTTTGAAGTTGTAAAAAATGGCCTTTATTGGGATGCCTCCCATGTCCAATTAGATGGCATACAACTCGTGATGGTGAGCGAAGATACGGAATTTAAAATGTATGAAAAAAAAGAACTTGATTGGGCGGGATCTCCCCTTTCTGTGCTTCCTTTGGATGCACTTAGCCAGCTAAGGCAGCGGAAAGAATTTCATTCCAAACCTTTTTTAGCGACCTATTTTTTCAATACGAATACAAACAAAGCGCCTTTTAATCACCCCTTGATGCGTAAAGCTTTTGGACTGTCCATCAACCGGCAAGAAATTATCGATCATGTGCTGCAGGGCAAGCAAATTGCAGCAACAGGTCTTGTTCCTCCTGCCATGGGATTGCAAGATGCTCCTTATTTTAAAGATGGAGATATTGATAAGGCTAAGAGTAGTTTTAACCAAGCGTTAAAAGAGCAAGGGCTATCATTAAAAGATCTTCCTCGGATTGTTTTACTTTATATTACAAGTGAGAAAAACAATCTGATTGCTCAAGCAGTTCAAGCGCAGTGGACATCTGCCCTCGGTGTCGATGTCAGGATTGAGCCCATGGAGCGAAAAACTTTTTATGATCGTCTCACTAAAAAAGATTTTCAGATAGCGATTGGATCGTGGACAGCTGATTTCAATGACCCTCTTAACTTTTTAGAGATTTTTAAAGATAAAAAAGTGGGATCTAATCACACCTCCTGGGAAAATCCCAAGTACGAAGCGCTACTTAATCAGGCTTTGACTCTGTCTGATTTTGAAGAGCGCAGAAAAATTTTGCAAGAGAGTGAATCTCTTCTCATCGATGAGATGGCCATCATTCCCCTATTTCACTATACGATGCTCTATTTAGCAAGTGAAAGGGTTAGAGATGTAGCTGTTTCTACAACAGGTAGTGTTGACTTTAAATGGGCATTTATTGTTAAAGGAGAATAATGATAAAAACTATAAGCTTCATAGTCGTTTTAGTGTTTTGCCAGTTAGTCCATGCAGGTAGCGTGCGCCTTGTAAATGATTCAACCTACAAGTTACAGGCAATTGTTCAAGCCTCTGACGGCTCTTCTTTAGGAGAAGTGGTTGTAAATCCTCGTCAAACAATGTCATGGAATGATTACAACTCAGGTGTAGGCGCATATAATCAATCACGTACGCCTTATACAGTGCAGTGGTATTGCATGGATGGAGAGAGTTTTTCAACATGCAGTAATGTTTCTCCTGGCGGGCTTACGCAAGCGATGTCGGGTGTTGGACCTAGAGCTTGTAAAGTTCCCAAAAAAGGAAAAAAACCTTTCCAAGATGATGATAGTTTTTCAGATCAACAAGAGCAAGAAGATGTAGGACCTCCAGAGGGCCTCCTACAGTGAAGCTTATCTATCTTTTTCTATTTCTTCCGCTTGCTATTTTTGCTGCAACTCCAAATTACGATGTAGCCCTCAAGAAATTAATGGAAGGCAATGAAAGATACATCACACAAACTCCTGAACGCGCCCCTGACTTAGAAGAAAAAAGGGAAGAGACTTTTGAGAAGCAAACGCCTTTTGCTATTATTGTTGGATGCTCTGACTCGAGAGTTGCTCCTGAAATTATTTTTGATCAAACCATCGGTGATTTATTTGTTGTAAGAGTAGCTGGCAATGTGATAGGCCCTCTAGAGCTAGATAGTATCGAGTTTTCAGCAGATAAACTAGAAACTCCCCTCGTGGTTATTTTAGGCCATCAAAAATGTGGAGCTGTTTCAGCTGTGCTGTCGGGTGTGGGCGGAGAAGATATGGAAAGCATCATTCCCTACATTCAAAAGTCTGTTGATGAGACAAAAGGCATGTCTGGTGATCCTCTTACCAACGCTATCAAAGCCAATGTTGTAAATGGCATTAAAACTTTAAAGAAAAGCCGTGTCATTAGCGCTCTTTTAAAAGCTAAAAAGCTTAAAATAGCGGGCGCCTACTATGAGCTTGCTACTGGGAAAGTTGAAATCCTCGAATAAAAATTCTTTTTTTTAAAGCTCCATCAATCGATAATGCTAGTGCAAAGAGGGAGTGATGGATCTTATCTTGCCTGTCTATTCTCAGTATTCCACGTTTGATTACCGCTACAGATTTAAAATAAGCGGCGATCAGATCACCTTAAAAATTTTTGATGTTTTTCAGAGAGTTGTATTTACCTTAAAAAATTGTCAAGTATCGGAGGCGGATAAACGCCCTTCGAGTGCTGCGCGCGAATTGATTAGCAAGGGCTTTATACCGGATAAATATTTTCCGAGAGCTCCTTTTCCAACACCAACAAAAGAAGAGTGTGTGAGTAATATTACTGTGCTCATTGACCAATTTAATGAAGATAAAGAAGGACTGGAACCTTGGAGCTTGATCGATAAAGATGGGGAAGAAAATGTTTGTTTGCAGCTACAGACTGCGCGTCGTGAGATAGAAAATGATCGCTTGATAATAGCTGCAGGGCAGCTTTCTAACATCAGTTCCACAGACTATAGAATTGCTCCGATTCTCATCAAAATGTATATTTTGGTGGGTAGTTCAGAAGACGCTCTTTTTCTGACAACGACAGCAGCGGAAGCTTTAAAAGAAAAGCATCCTGAAAAGGCAATTCTCCTTTACAAGCAGCTCCTTTCATATATTCCAACGCACTGGATGTTTTATACTGAGTTATCCTCCCTTCTAAAAACCCCTTCAGAGCGAGCGCATATTTTAATACAAGGGGCTTTGGCTGCAATTGAATCGGGCAAGCATGAAAATGCAAAGACGTTTTGTAGGGAAGCGCATGCGATATACCCCAACTCTTTTATCGACAGGTTGATTGACATAGATCTTATGGAAGACAAAACAAAATCCCAGATACAAGGCAAGCTTTGCGCTTTACTTAAGGATTATCGAATGGATAAATCAAAAACATTTGTGCAAGTTTGTAAAATGTTAATCCGTTTGGAGTATTCATCTAAATTATGTCAAAAAATTATCGCGTGGGATCTGCAAGAGAAGTTGAGTAAAAATGCTCTTAAATGGTTGCGAATTTTAAAAAACAACGAGTCTTCGAAGGTGCTCTCAAAAGTTGCAAGTTTCCGCGATCCTATAGAGTGTGGACTAAGGGATGAGCCCGAGGGCTTGCTCGATCATTCGATTTCTAGCGAATTTTTCACGCAGGTACCTGATGATGCACCTCAAGAGCTGTGGGATTGCTTAGGGTCTATCTATTTAGACAAGAATCAGCTGGGTGATGCAAGAGCGTGTTATGAGAAAGCTTTTATGAAATTTCCAAATTTTAATATGGCTAGTAAGCTAGCTGATATCTTTCATAAGTTGGGGAGCATTTCTGAGAGCGTTTGCCATTATTATAAGGCTTCTCAATTAGCACATCTTAATATTGGACAAGTAGAAATAAGTATTCAGAAAATCCAGGAGCTGGATCCTTTTATGACTCACTTATCTCTTGGTGAGCAAGAGCAAATAGCTCGTCATAAGCAAAGGGTAGAGATGGAAAAGAAAACATCTACATTAAAAAGTCTCATTGTTTTTTTAGATTCTCAGCAACGCAAGAAAATACAGCCTAAGCAGGCAGTAGATGAGAAGGAAAATCCAAAGGATGGCCTTTCTTATATTATAAATGGAGTAGACTGGACTAATTTTTCTGGAGAAAGGGTCAAAGAAAAGCCGCAACATAAGGATATGGAAGAGTTGCTTGCAAAACCATCACCGTTTGTTGATCAAGCAACAATAAGATTCACGCATAAACAGGTTTTCATTCCTGAAGGCTTACAGCTAAAGAAGCTCCTCGATCAGGCCCAAGAAAAAGGAATCATAGTAGAGATAGACCCAGCCACTTTTAAAGCGCTAAGCCAAGAACCTATTAAAGAGGGTTATTGGACACTTATGTCTTTGCAAGCTGTTCCAGGTACTATAGCGTGTAGTAGGAAGCAGCAGGAAGAGATACTAGGAAAAGCAAGTACACAAACAGGATTAAATTACCAATCTCCCACTACGTTAGAGTTTTTGTATTTATTAATTATGGAGCTAGTCCTAGATGAGACAAAAGCTTCTTCTAGTAGAGTGACAGTAGACTATATACGGTGCGTAGAAGAAGTAGGAGGCAAACCTATTTTTGTGGGAAGCTTTGGAAAAGAGAGGATACATGTGACTGCGTGCTCGCTTGGTCTTGGGACATGGGCCGTTCACAGGTTTAAATCTTTTTAGAAAAACTCACAGTCGTTGTCAGTCCAAACGTAATATCAACATAGATCAGATGGATAGAGTTAAATTTAAAAAAAGAGATAAGAGATGATGCTTTGTCAAAAGAAGTCGGAATGTAGCTTGTGTTAAGCAAGATACAAGGGTGTATGGCTTCAGACACAAGTGTTTTTGATTTTTCTATTAAAGAAGTAAGCGTTGCATCAGAGGGTATGACATGGATGGAGAAAAAAAGATTATTGAACCATCTGAAAAGAGGAGCTTGCCTCTGAGAGATAAGAAGGTGCGTTTTAGGAGCAACAGATAAAAGAAGAAATGCTTTTAACCAGTTAGCTTTACGCATGACAAGAACAACATGAGAGTGTTTTTCAAAAAGATCAAGGTTATTTGTCCTAATACGAAACAAAGGTTTGAGGCAATACTTTGCAAGGAAAGAAAGAGCAAGATCAGAGAGTCTACAAATAAGAAAAAGGGAAAATAGAAGCGTGATAATTCCCGTAATACCGAAGCCTTGCGCAGGTGTTATACCTAGAAATTGGCTGTAAATATAAAGCGTAACAGATGCCATTAGAACGCCACTAAAGCTTAAGAAGTTGGTAGCAGCAATCACCTGCCCCCTTTTTTCACTAGGGCTAAAAATTTGGATGAAAGAGTCAAAAGGAACAATAAAAAATCCACCAAAAATACCTAGGAGCACTAGCATTGTAATCACAGAAAATAAAGTGTGAGATACTAAAGC
Source organism: Parachlamydiales bacterium (assembly GCA_947474635.1). Lineage (GTDB taxonomy): Bacteria > Chlamydiota > Chlamydiia > Chlamydiales > Rhabdochlamydiaceae > CANJJB01. The sequence goes on from CANJJB010000015.1 coordinate 20,605, forward strand.
AAGCGCTAGCAGCAAAATCCCAATAGCAATGCCTGCGATACAAGAAACCCCCAGCTCAACTCTTACTCGAGAGACTTTCCCTGCTAGATAAGCTCCTAAAGCAATACCTAAAGCTGTTGAAAGAAAAAGATATCCTCCTGCTACTTCGTTTAAGTGAAGCGCATCTATTGCAAAGGGGATCACATTCAACTGGACAAACGCGCCCACGAATAAAAAATAAGAAGATCCTACCGTTGAGACTAAAAGATGGGGTCTTGTTTTACAAAAAGAGAGCGTTGCCAAAATCTCTTTTAGAAAAAGAACTTTGATTTTTTTATCTGAGCCTTGGGGATTTGTATATTTAATTCCAAAGGTACTGACAAATCCAACACCTGCAACACCTAGGCAAAAGAAAGCAACGAGCACAAAGTTTTTATCTGTCCATTCCGTTAAAAAAGAAGCGAGAAACGTTCCTATAATCACGCCAAGATAGGTAAAGGATGTGATGAGGCCATTTGCTCTTGATACGCGATCAGATGAGACAAGATCAGCGATAATGGCGTATTTAGATGGTCCAAATAAAGCGCTATGTGTCGACAAAAGAAACAGCAGCGTGTAACTTCCCCACACGCTTTTTGTAGCAAAAGCAACAACTGCAAGAGACATGATGATCATCTCTGCAAACTTCATCCAAATGAGCAATCTCTGCTTACTAAATCTATCTGCTAACACTCCCGCTGCTGATGAAAATAGCAAAAAAGGAATAACAAAAATGGCTCCTGCAACAGATAAAATGGTGCTCGCATCTTGCTGTCCATATATGCCGATCAATAAAAAAGCGATCACAAGTTTAAAGATATTGTCATTTAAAACGCCCATGAACTGGGCAATATTTAGAAAGTGGAGAGAGTGTTTGTCAGGTTTTGAAAATCCTGGCAAACGAGAAAGAAATTGTGTTAACGCTGCAAATCTCTGCCGACCAAAAAACCCCATCTCTATTAGACTCCTTATTGCTTCTTATATCAGCGATGAACAGAATTGTATAGAGAAGATTTTGCATGAGGGAACTTGGTGTCTAGAGCTTGCAAGGAGAGCGTTTACTTCCAAGTGCCATTAGCATCAAATGTCTCTTCTACATAAGCTGACAGAGCTTCTTTGCTTTCCCAGCCCGCGCTTCTCCATCCAGTTAGGCTTAATGTGGAGTTGAAATACTCGGCTTTCTTACGGCGCTCATTATTCCAAGCATCTTTTATCACCTTGATAGAGTCGGTGTTCAATTGTTGGTTCTTTATAAGCTTTAGAACAAATAGAAAATCGGATCCTGACATAGTTTCGCCCGCGCACGCAAATATAAAATCATCGCTTTTTTTGTTAGGGTCAACATCCAATCCTAATAGGCCTCTAGCAATATCATATTTTTCGGGAACACCACAATTAACTGCTCTCCAAAACAAGGAAATGCCTATATGAGCATCTAGTTGATCGAAAATTTCTTTAGGAGAACAACGTTTTTTTTCTGCTACGCTTTTTCCCGCTGCTAATACCAATTCCCAAGAAATAGAGTCGTAATCATTCAAGAAAGAAAAAATTTGTTTCTCAAGACAGTCTTCGATATGGGCTTGTATTCTTTTTTCCTTGGCAGAAGGAGTTTCGGGTACGAAAGAAGGGATTGTAGGCGCGCTGCATTGAGGGTTTCTCGGCGGAAGGAGGCTAGGATCATTGATGGCGATTCGTGCACTATCTGTTTTGTCTAAAAGAGAATACGCAACAAAGAAGGAAAGAGACATTAGTAGCTTCATAGAAGGAGCAGAAATGTTTCTTATTTCGAATAGGCGTATTACTCTTGTCAAGAGAGGTCTAGAGAAGGCTGTGTCAATAGCTGCAAGGGCTAAGTTCACAACAAATGTTATGGTCTGATAGTTTTTAAGGGGAGTGTAGTCATGGACGCGTTTGTCTATAAAACTCAAAGGTGTGATAATAAGTGCGTTAGCAACTGCTCTTAATGGTCCTGTCATATAGCCTCCAAAAATTAAAGGCCAATTTTACCATTCTAAAGTTTAAAACGCTACTTCTTATCATCTAAATGGGGAAGGCCTTTTTCGTAGGTGATCTTTTTCTGAAAACGACCTTTGCCATCGTAGATGGTGGCAATGCCTTTACCATTTTCTACTTTGGAGACGGGGTGCTTGTCTCCTTTTTTGAGGTAGGAGCCTGTGGTGAGAGTATCATTGTCATACTCTTCCATGAACATGAGGCTGCCATCTTTATACCAGGCAAAAGAAAGACCCTGCTTTTTATTCTGGCTGATTTCTCTTTGGCTCTCTAGAACGCCATTTTCATACCAGGTTTTGACAATGCCTTCGATGGTGTCTTCATTCCACTGAAGAGAGAGCTTAGGAACAAGAGAGTCTGTAGTGGAATAATACTCGACTTCTTCGCCTGATTTGAGGCCTTTAAGAATATGATAATAGGAGGTGAGCCTGCCTGTAGGAGAGAACAATTCAACTTTCCCTTCAGGCCCACCTTGTTTGTATTCGATGAGGGAGTAGAGGGTGTCATTTGTAAAAAGCGCTTGTTTGCCAGAGCCATCTGCAACAGATGTGATGAGAGCGCCTTGAGGATCAAAATAGGAGCCGCAGGTGAGCTTGCCATGTGCGTACTCTTCTTGGTAGAGGAGCGTGCTGTCCTTTCTGTAGGCAAGAGCCGTTCCCGATCTTAGGCCTTGATTATATTCTATTTTCTCAAGGAGCTGTCCATTATCACGGTAGATGGATATGGTGCCATCGATAAGGTTTTTGTGGTAAGGTATGACTTTTTCTAGCCCTCCATTTTTATGATAATAGGAGGAAGGGCCTTCAAGAGCGCCTTTGTTGTAATGGATCTCTGCAATAATATGGCCTTCTTCATCCCAGACAAAACTTGTTTGATCAAAGACCCAGCTTACTTGCGCAAGTTCATTGATGTCGGGAGTGCCTTCAACGACGTAACACTCCATTTTTTTTGTGCCATTTGGAAACCATTCTCTGAAATAGCCATTAGCTCTGCCATTTGCGACTTCTAAATACTGATAGAGGCCGCCATTGGGATGGTAGGTGGTAATTTTTGAGAGTTGCTTTCCAGAAGAGGCTTTGCCAAAGACGCGCACAACTTTTTGATAGGGTTGGGCAGCATCAAAATCGGTGCTTTCAAAAGGTGTTAAGCGATCTTTTGCGCTGATTGTTTCTGCAAAGCCATTGCGATCAATCAGCTGCATGCTCATGAGTTTGCCCTCTTTATCAGAGGCTCTATGAGAGCAGCTACTGCATATAAGAAGAAGAGATAAGAAGATTTTTCTCATAGGGCTTCCCGTTGAAGAAGATTCCATTTTACTAAGAAAATATCTTCGCCTAAGTTACTTGTCTCTTTGACCAAATCAAACTCGCGGATTAAAAGTTGGGGGCGTCCTTGTTTAGTGGGGTAGTTGTTAATAGGAACGCCTTCAATAGAGGTGAGCATTTTCTTGACGTCTTCATCGTCCATTTCTACGGGATGAGCTAAAGAGAGATCAACTTCTTGAAACTGCTCTCCCGTCCTTCTTTTTGCTTCGCTGAGAGAAAAATTATTCTGTCCACTTTTTAAAAAATCTAATCTGCGGTGTAAAATGGCGTTGTCTTTGTGATGGACTAAGATTGTTTCTAGACGTCTTAGCTCTGACTCTAAGAGGGGAAGTGTTTCTAGTTCTTTTTGAAGATATTTGGGATCGCTCTCTTTGATTTGAGCAAAGACAGCGGCATTGATTTTATTTTGTCTGTTTATTTCGATCGCTTTTTTATGGATCTCTTCGATTCTGATTTGCGCAAATTTTAAATCTTGTTTTTTACCTTGCAAAACCCAAAGAGAGAGCAGCGTGGGGATTAAGCAGAGAGAAAATAAAATGGGGTTAGAAAATAATATTTTCATAGTTTTTGCTTTAAGTAAAAAGAGGTTTTATAAACATCGTGAGAAAAAGACCAGGAGATTTCTTTCGAGGCGTTAATGAAAGAAGCTTGTTTTTTTAAAGCATCTTGGAATTCTTTAGCTGCAGTTTCAGAGGAAGCTGTGAGCTCAAGATCAACTTTAACAAGGTAGGGAATGTTTTTCTCATCTAGCGTTGGACATTTGACTAAATCGTAGTGCACATGTCTGATGTCAATGTTTTCTCTTCTACTGCTGAGCCATGCTAGAACATCACTTACAAGATAAATGTTGGGAGAAAGGGGAAATGTTTTTTCTTGCTTTTCTAGGGCTTTTTCCCAGGAGATTATCTGATCGTTTAAAGAACCTGTAGCTGCGTCTTTTCCTAAATGCTCTACAATGATTTGTTCTAAATTAGCTTGCTCGGTACTTAGACGGTATGTTCCAAAACCCCATAACCCTGCAGCAAGACATGCGCAAGCAGTGATGTATTTTAAAGCGAGCATCTTTTGAGATTTTGCTTCTTTCTCTGCAGTTAACTCTCCTTGTAAAAACTGGAGAGAAGTGGAATCTTCCATTAATCCATCTAGCGCAAGTCCAATGGGAACAGCGAATTCTTTTAATGAGTGAAATTCAAAGTTGCTATAAGAGGGCGTCTCTTGCATGTCTGTTAAAACGGCTTCTTCCCAAATAAGAAAAGCATGGGGGAATTTAGTTTTAACAAAAGCTTGTACTTGCTCAAGACCTTTGTCATCTTCTTCAATAGCATGCGCTGCTACAATTTTGCCTTCCGAATAAACGATGCAGGTTTTCCCTTGGAGGACTGAAAATTCTTTTGTATGTGGAAAAAGCAGTTTGCCCCATCTAGAAAGAGCAACTGCCGTAGCAGACACAATGTCGGGGTTGATAGCGGAGCTTTTTAGATCGCTCAAATGATGAAGAAGGAGGTCTTTTTTTGTGGCGAAAATGACAACATCTGTTACGTGTTTGTTTCGAGGGTATAAGACGGGTAAAAGGATGGTCTCTTTAAGAGGAAAAGGGATCAGGGATTCTACTTGAAAAGGAAGAACAGAGAGGATCTCTTTTTCTTTTGCAAGCTTCAGAGAAAGGTCTCTTCGGACGATTTCATTTGTTTCAAGCCCTGACACAATTTTCACTTTTTTTCCTACTAAAACCGTCTTCAAGATGTCAAGCGGCTTTACATCTAAAGGAAAGCTTTGAAGGAGAGCAATCTCTATTTTATTTTTAACTTTGCAGAGGAGAGCAACTTTAATGTGGGCGTGTTCTTTATGGAGGCCTAAAACGTACATAAGTTTGTTCCTAAATTCTAGCTTAGCGCATTTTACCCTAGCCAGCCTTTTCCTACATAGTGTATAGTTTTGTCTCGAAGGACTTACATTTATGCTAAATCAAATAATTCATTACATTTTTGTCGGATACACGCTTATTTTGGCAGTGAGAATCATAGGGTCATGGATTCCAGACATCGCTATGCAACCTTGGATGCTCTTCATTGCAAAATTTACCGATCCCTTCCTGAACCTTTTTAGAAAAATCATTCCCCCGATTGGAGGGATGATCGACTTAAGTCCTATTTTAGCATTTTTAACGCTCCAGTTTTTGGAATATCTCATTAGATCTATCCTCAAATGACACTGAAACGTCCTTTTCAACTAGGCTCCCTTACCCTTCCTTCCAATATTTTTTGCGCGCCACTTGCTGGCTGCTCAGACTTTCCTTTCCGCAAAATGACAACTTCCTACCAGCCGGGTCTTGTATTTTGCGAGATGGTGAAAATGGATGCCCTTGTTCGCTACGATCCTCATACACTCCGTATGTTGGATTACGAGGGGGGCATGCATCCTATCGGAGCGCAGCTATGCGGCAGCAAAGCGCACCTAGCTGCTAAATCAGCGCGTATCATTGAAGAGCTCGGATTTGATGTCGTAGATCTCAACTGCGGGTGCCCTGTCGATAAAGTAACAAAAGATGGGAGCGGGTCGGGACTACTCAAAAATCCTGATCTCATAGGAGAGATTATCTCTAATATCGTATCTGCTGTAAAAATTCCGGTAACTGTTAAAATAAGAGCTGGATGGGATGAGGACAGTCTGAATGCCGCTGATATAACTTCCATTGCAGAAAAAGCTGGCGCGCAAGCAATTTGCGTGCACGGAAGAACAAGAGAGCAGGGGTATAGCGGCCCTGCCAACTGGGATTGGATCAAAGAGTGCAAAAAAGAGGCAAAGACCATCAAGGTCATTGGCAATGGCGATCTCTTTGATGCGGCAAGTGTGGAGAAAATGTTTCAGCACACAAACTGTGATGCAGTTCTTATTGCAAGAGGGACATTTGGACAGCCTTGGATCATAGAGGACACTTACTTGCGCCTCCTTGGCTTAAGCCCTAAAGTGCGCACAGGGTTAGATTATAGGGATGCCCTGCTTGAGCACTTAGCCCACACGATTTCTTATCAACCCGAAAGAAAAGTGATCACCGATATGCGGCGTGTCGGGTGTTGGTACTTGAAAAATGGGCATGGCACTAAAAAATTGCGTGAAGCCTTGAATCATTCTAAGTCTATTGCCGAGATCCAAGAACTCATTGTGAGTTATCCTTGGGAATCTACAAGCTTTACAACATAAAGTGTTTATTTTAATTCTACCGATCTGTATTAACCTCGCCTGCTTTCGCATAAATTAAAGAAATTTCTTTACAAAATTAACATTTTGCAAATAATGCGGATTAGGGAGAGCCCTATTCTATTGGGGTCTCCAAAAATTAAACAATGCAGAAGGGGTCTATGAAAAGGTTAATAACGAGCTTATCATTAATGAGTATGAGTGTGCTTTCTGCAGATAGCAGTCTGTTTTTGGAAGATATACAAGCTTTTCTGGATAAGCCTGAATTAGAGAGTAATTCGTCTCCTAAGCCAGAAAAATCCAGCTCTCTTTTAAAAGAAGTAAATGGAACTACTGTTTCAGGTGATGAGGGGATGAGCCAGGCTCAAAAACGTAAGCAGGCTGAGGCTCATGCTAAAAGAAAGATAGAAGGAACTATTCCTGCGAGCGTTCCATCTCAACCAAAAAAAACAACGCCGGCAGCTCGGGCTCCTTCCAATCAGAGAGCGCAGCAACCCTCCCAGCCTTTGAAGGCTGTAGCAGAATTAGATGTTAGCGCGCCTATTGCGCAAGCTCCCTCGAACATGAAGTCTGAGATGCCCGAGAAACACAAAGAATGTTCCCCTGCCTCTTGCGGATATAACATGCCTGACATGGCAAGTAAACGTCATGGAGTTAGCGCTATTGTATCAGGAAGTTTTATCTATTGGAAACCGCAGCAAGATGATTTTAATGTAGGCATTACAGGTCCAAGACCTGGCGTAGAACAAAAGTTGCAGCACTTTCACTCGAAATATGAACCAGGATTTAAAGCGGGTATTGGAGCTAATTTTAGCTATGACAATTGGGCGCTTTATTTGGAATACACAGAGCTTAGAACACATCAATCAAATGCACGTGGCTCAAATAGCACATCTCCTATGATCATCTCTCCATGGGTAGGCATTACTGAGAATGATCAGAACCTGTATACCCCTTTTGCTCCAACGCCTGGCAACATTTTGAATTCCGGTGTTTCCAACCACTGGCGCTTTAATTTTGAAATGGCTGATCTTTTTCTCTCTCGCAGTTATTACGTAGGAAAGAAACTTGTTTTTAATCCCTTTCTTGCAGCAAGAGCTGCCAAAATCAATCAAAACCTGAATGTGAATTTTACATACAACACGGTAGGACTCCCAGATGTACAGAATACGATCTATTCCCACAACAAGAACAACACTCAGCAGATAGGGCCTAGATTTGGATTTGATATGAATTGGCTTGTCGGACACAACTTTAGATTTGGTGGAACTGTAGCAGGCGCTCTTTTATATACGCAGTATCAACTACGTCACACAGAGCTTCTAAATGGAGTTAGTCACTCTAACATTCATTCAAGCCCTACCGCTTTTAGATTTAATGGCGATATAGCTCTAGAACTCGGCTGGAGAGCCTATATGAATCGTAATAGAAGCTCTATCGATCTCATGTTCAAGTATGAAGCTTTAGGATTCTGGGAGCAAAACATGGTGGCAGGGATTGCGCATGCTATGACAAACCAAGGTCGCACTCTAGATGGAGGCAACCTCTATCTGCATGGTGGAACCTTCAAGCTTGCGTTTAATTTTTAAGCGGAATCCTTTTTAAAAAAGCAATAATGCTATATCATCTGTGTCTAACAGATGAGTGTAATTGTAATTTTTAAAAGGAGGTGTTCTGTGGATTCTATTTCTAACCCAGTAAATACTGGAAGATTTGTATACAAAGATACCGATCTGCAAGTTTTTGAAGATTCTTGCAAAGAACGAATAAAGGCGATGCAGTCTTGGGCTCAGAGTGAGATGCATCAGGTATTGTCGACACCAGGCTTTGATATTAAAGATGAAGCAAAAGTAGCTCAAATTTGGAAAAGTTGCCGAGAAAAAGCTAGTGCTAAGCTAGATGCGGATTGGTTTCATAATGATCCAGAAAAAGACAAGTATAAAGAGGTTGTTATGAGTTTTATTACAACTGCTTTTCGGAGCTGTTTAGCAAAACAAAGGCAATGAAAAATGGCTGCGCCTATATCTATAACATATCAGTCTGTTCCTGTTGCAGAGTTGCCTTCTAATCTTGCTAGATTCTACGATCCTGTTTTTTATAATTACGGCCAGAACGGCAAGGGCACTCTTATTTTGGAGGTATACGCTAAACCCATTATTCAGGGCAGCGATCTTCCTCCAAGCCTTTCTTTAAAAGAGCTGGAAGTGATAGGTACATTTGAAGGAGATTTTAGAGATCAATTTCCTCCAGAAACTGGTCATAATCCAAGAGAGGATTTTACCCGAGCGAACCGGATACTAGATCACATTTCTTTTGCTCTAGATACAGAAAAACCATGCGATAATGGTGTTGCACCTTGGATAATTCCTACACTTCTTGAATCAGATGAAAGGGCATTGTGGGGAGCTAAATTAGACGTGATACAAGAGTACAGGCTTGATCATCGGCATCTTACTATTCTCAAAGGTGGAAATATTCTTCTAGAATGTTCTGTTGATAAGCCTTCATAAATTTTCGTCAAAATTTTTCTTGTGGCTTTTAAAATGAATTATTCGTGATACTCTCAGCGTACATTTCAAAAACCATTTATTTTAAGGGGTCTATATGACAGTAAAAGTCAATCCAGTTGCAAACTTTGATCAGTTACCATTAGCCGATGCAACCGCTATTCTTTACGGGACAGTTATTCCTGCGTGTGAAGCAAAAGGAGTAAATCTTTCCTTCTATGGAAATCATCAAGGACGAAGTGACTTGGACTCTATTGAAAGATACGATGAGAGAAAAAGCAGCGCAAAGCTTTTTGACGTACCAAGAGTCCAAAGAGCTTTTGCAGGCTTACATGCAGTTATTGTGGACACAAGCACATATAAAAGTGGCTCTTATTCTTTAAAGCATAAAGTTGAAAAATTTCAGGGAGTATTTCTCTCCAACGGTGACTTGATTGCTGCAATGTTAATGAAAGGATATCAAGCAAGATTTGGCAAAAGAGGAGAAGATACAGAATTAAATTGTGAATTTAAGGTAAAGTGTAGGGCGTAAGTGTCTTGTCTTGTGATAGTGGGTGTTGATTTAAAAAGAGCGCTATCACTCTGATTGAAGCTTGTCTTCGAAGATTTTGCGGAGGCGCTCGATTTGAAAGTCGGTGTCTTTAAAAGAGGGAGCAGGTCTTGCATCCCTCTTTCTATTTTTATCTTTTTTGAGAAGAAAGGAGAGGAATTCTTCAATGGTTTGCGTTTTAGCGCCTAATTGTTTTGACTTGCCCAGGACTTCTCTATCTGAGGAGACGACGATAATCTGTGAAGGCTTAGAGTGATGTTCTACATGCTCAATGATGTAGCTATCTGCGCTTTGGCCTTCATGTGTATAGATGATTTCAATGTTGCGAAGATGTCCTCGAATAGCTTCTGCAGGAGCTTTATGTTTGCCATCGAAGATGAATGTGAGGTGGAGATGAAAGGCCTTACTCCAGGCTTCTAGAGAGATGAGGATTTGATTTTTTTGACGTTGAAGAGTTTTATAGTCTTTGGTGATGCGAAAAAGAAAGTTATACCCGTCAATCCAGTACTGCACGCTAATTGCCTAAAGAAGAAAGAAAGACATGGAGTTTGTCGAATGCTTTTCTTCTGTGAGAAATTCTGTTTTTGAGACTTTCTTCAATTTCTGCAAAAGATTTTCCATATTCATGTTTGATAAAAATGGAATCATAGCCAAATCCGTAATTGCCTTTTTCGCTACCTAAGATCATCCCTTCACAGAGACCTTTTACGCATTTTTTTATCCCTTCTGGTGAGGCAATAGCAATCCAACACTCAAAATACCCTTGTCTTTGGGGTTCTGTGATGTGCTGCATCTCTTTTAATAGCTTGTGTCTATTTTCTGCATCTGTTGCAAGATCGCCTGCGTATCTGGAAGAATAGATGCCAGGGGCTCCCTGCAGGGCAGGAACAATGAGACCTGAATCATCGGCAAGTGTAAGGCAGTTTAGTGCTTTAGCCGCGTGCAGAGCTTTATTAGAGGCAATTTCTTCGAAAGAAGAGCCTTCTTCTTCAGGGGGCTGGTAAGAGGGAAAGTCAAGGAGAGATAAAACATCGAACTGCTTATACTCTTTGAGCATAGAACGAAATTCACGAATTTTGTGGATATTTTTGCTAGCAACGACAAGTTCCATCTCATCTCCTATCACAAGTAGCTTTCAATAGCTACAACGGTAAACTCTTCATTTTGGAACTGGAACTTATCACCCACTTTGAGTCCTTGCATTGTTTGAGCTAGTTTCGACTGAAATGAGAGGATAAAGAGGTCTGGATCTGCATCCCAAGGTCCTAAAATAGTATAAGATATCAGTTTCCCTTCTTTGTTTTTGCAATCAACAATCGTTCCCACGCCCACTTGGTCTGTAGTAATGTCTGCTTGCGTAAGTACCCGCGCGCATTTGACTTGATCAGAGAGTTGTTTGAGCTCTGACTGAAGCCTGCTGCGTTTTTCTAGAGCTGATTTAAATTCTGCGTTTTCTCTGAGATCTCCGTGACCACGGGCAACTTCGATTTCTCTTGCATTTTCGACTGTTTCTACCGTTGCGATTTGTTGCATACGGTCTTTTATTTTTTTATACCCTGCGTCAGTTGTCCAGATAATGCTCTCTTCAGGGCCTGCATTTTTCTTAGAATTGGTTTTTGCAAGAGAGGGATGCACAACCTCTGCTAAGGAGTGCAGGATTTTAATATCGTGATCTTCAAGAGAATGGCATTTGGTTGCTAAAAGAAGAAATTCTTGCACTGCAGTAAGACTTGCTCCTTGCATGATTTCGCGAACAATTGCATATCTTCCTCCCGTTAGGAGTCCATGCATTTTTTTGATCATATCTTTGTGAGTAGATGTGTTTTCTAAATTATTTAAGAGCACAAAGAAACCTTCAAAGAAACGGTTTTTTCCTTCTTTATCTGAGAAAGGAATATTAGGTGTGCTCATAATTTTTTGGAAGTACCACAAGAACAGTTCAGGGTGGCGTCCTGGGTAGATCATGAGATCTTCTAGTTTCTTGTTTAGTTCAGGGCTTTCTCCAGCGCTAATTAGCTCAGTGATTAAATAATCACGAACGGGATTTTGAGAGACACTAAAGAGAAGGCTTAAGAAAAGCTCTTTCCATTCAGATTTGCTCTTTCTAGCTAGCATGAGAATACGCTTTTTAAATGACAAAATGTCAACTGCTTGGACAAGATTTTCAAAAGACTTTGCGTTTTTAATAATATCTTGGATGACATGTGAATTTTTCTCGACGTTCATGTCTTCTAACAAGAAATAAATTTGTACGATTTGTGACTCAGGCAGTTCAGGATGTGTAAGCGCTTCTCTTAATTTATCCTGAAGTTTTTCTTTGAAAGTGCTGTTTTTTAAGATCTCTGGAAAATCTCTTAAGAAATTATAAACCATCGGGATAAGATCTGTAGGAGTGGGGTCAGACTCAAGCATGGCTTGCAGCCGCTCTTCATGAGAGACGGCATTTTTTCTTAAGACAAAAAGATCTTTAAGATCTTCAGGAGATTGAATAAGGGTGTCTTTCTTGATTTTTGCTCTTGTTGATTGCCACCACTTAGCCCACTCCTTTTCTGGAATGACGAGGTCTGCTAGTTCATCTTTGATCTCTGCAGCCGATTTTGGCCCCAGATCTCTCAAAAGAATACGTATGACTTCAACGGGATTTTTTTTAGCTTGCTCCTCAAGAAGATCAGCTGCTCCAAAGCGCATAGCTAGAAAATGATCTTTTGGAATAGGAGTGAGTGTTTTAAAAGCGTTTTCAAAGGATATGTCCTTTCTTCCAGACACATAATCAAATTCAAGAGATAGGTCTTCTCTCAAGAAGGAGACATCCATGATTTCTCCTACTCCCCAACCACCCGCATGGAATACAAAGTTGCCTTTTTCCATATGGTTAAGAAGTTCAAATCCGCTTACAGCACCCTGAAAAGATTCTTTATTGCGCAGGCCAATTAACTTGATTTTGTCATTAAATAATTTTTGCGTCCCGTAGCGATTTTTTAGATATTCAAAGACTTTTTGACGTAGAGCATCTTGATTGTTAGTTTCTAAATCGATGATCAATCTGAATACTTCATGCTTGTCAGCAGACTCAGGAGCAAGCTCCCAAAGAGGAAAAATTTTGTCAACATAGCGACCAAAGGGATCTGCAAACTCTGATTTCTTAGCTTCCTTAAAAAGAGTAATGACTTCATCTGCATCAAGCTCATCGCTTTCGCAGTATTCTTCCCACAACCGTAGAAAGGCTGGATAATCTCTCGAGGAAATCAACGTTCGAAAATCTTTCAAATAACCCATTTGAATTCCTTTAATCATGAAAATTTACCTA
>CANJJB010000016.1 GCA_947474635.1 Parachlamydiales bacterium
ACCTCAATTGTTCGAGAGGTTTCACCTGCATGCGTAAGCAGTACTTTAATGGTAGAAGGGGGCAGAATAGAGGCTATTTTTTCAGACCACTCTATGCAACAGATGCCATCTGCTGTAAAAAATTCATGAAATCCCAAAGCCGTAAAGTCGCTTGCATTATTTAATCTGTACAAATCGAAATGATACACAGGAACATCTCCAGGATAAATATGCAAATAGGTAAATGTAGGGCTATGGATGTCGTCGGGAGAGATGTTGTTTAAAGTCGCAATGAGACTTTTTAAAAATGTCGTTTTCCCAGAGCCTAAATCTCCAAAAAAAGCCACAATATCTCCTTTCTTTAAAGTAGCAGCAAACCTTTTTGCAAAAAGATCTGTTTCTTCAATGGAGGAGGCGGTTAACTTAAGATTCCTCATCGGTTGCACTTTCAAGCCATTGATTGAGATAAGGGGCAAACTCCTTTATCTCAGAGACGGCTTCAACAAAGGCTGAGATTTTGCTGTCATCTAATTGAGTTTGAATGAAGGATAAAAAGTGCTCTTCGATCTGGTAACGATTTTGGTTAGGCACTTCAACGAGTTCAAGCGTTTTTAATTGGTTTTTGATGAAATCTTCAATCACTGCGTTTTTGCTGTTGAAAAGTTTTCCTGTAACAGCAGAAGAAAAGACGATTTTCGTCATAGGTTCTTTGCGTTTGACGATATAATTTTTGATCACCTCGTGATCTTCAGTAACAAAGAAGCGTTTAACGCGTAGGCCGTTTAGTCTTTCTGTGTTTTCAGGGCATTTTGATACCCAGTCGTAAATAGCATCTTGGGGGTTTGGATGCGTGTTGTCTCCAAAAACTTTGCCAGTGTGAGGGCAGATGTAAATCTTTTTGGTTTGATCGTTAACGCTTTGTTGTCCAAACTGAATTTTAATCTCTGTTTCTCTCCAGAGTTTCCCTTGCTCTTCTAGCCTTCGAATAAGATCTTCTTGGCTCTGATAAATGGTTTTTTCGCGTGCAAAAAGAACAGGTTTAATGTGGTGCTTTTTTTCAAGAAAATATAGGTACGTCGTGATCAAGTCAGCTTTTCTATTTTTTTTAAGGAAAGCCAAAACTATTTCTTTTAAGTTATCCGAAACAACAATCGTAGACATCATGCCTCAATTTTTATAACAATCCAGGCTATCTTAAATCCCCTTAATCTTCAACTAAAAGATTGCAGCTGGCACATATGATATTAAAATTTTTAATCCTTGGGGGTAAAGGCGCTGTTGATTTGTTATCATCAAATTGGTACAATATCCTTTTTACATGAAGGAGCTCTAACATGACGAAATTAATTGAAGACACGCTTGTATTAGAAGAAATACCTGTAGAAGGATATAGAAAAGTTTTGAAAGTTACGGATGATAGAACGGGCTTAAAAGCAATCATTTGTATCCATGACGACACTCTAGGGCCTGCTTTAGGCGGCACACGCATCTATCCCTATCCCACTTTTGAAGCGGCTTTAACAGATGTCAAGCGCCTTGCTAAGGGAATGACACATAAATCGGCTGTTGCAGGAGCGGGCCTTGGCGGTGGAAAAAGCGTTATTATCTGTGACCAAAAAGGCAAGACCAAGGAAATGATCATCTCTTTTGCAAAAGCTATTGAAAAACTAGAAGGGCTCTATACAGCTGCTGAAGACGTCGGATGTTCATTAGAAGATGTGACCCTCATGAGCCAGCATACGCGCTACGTTGTAGGTGTAAGTCATAAGAAAAGTAGTGGTAACCCAGCTCCTTTTACAGGATGGGGAACATATCGTGGTATTCAAGCAACCCTTAAAAAGATATTCGGAACTGAGTCTGTCAAAGGCAGAACCATTGCTATCCAGGGACTCGGAAGTGTGGGTGGATGGCTTGCAGAGATGCTCTTTTGGCACGGCGCTAAGTTAATTGTCTGCGACATCGATTGGGAAAAAACACTAGCTGTTGCTGCTAAGTTCAACGCAAAAGCCTGCCCTGCAGATGATATTCTAACGGAAGAATGTGATATTTTAGCTCCATGTGCAATGGGAGCTGTGATTAACCCACAAACCATTCCTCAGCTAAAATGTAAAGGTATCGCTGGATGCGCAAATAACCAACTACTATCAGATGCAGATGGGGTAGAGCTCATGAAAAAAGGCATACTGTATGCACCCGATTTTGTGATCAATGCAGGTGGTTTAATTAACGTCACAGAAGAGGTTGCAAAAGAGGGATACAATTCTCAAGTTGCAAGAGAGAAGATAGATAATATTTATGATCAATTGATCAGTATTTTTGAGCTTGCAGAGACGCATCATATTTCAACACATCAAGCTGCTTTGAGCTTGGCAGAGTCCCATATTAAAAATGGAAAGGGAAAGCGTACTTCTTCACTCTCTTACCATCACCATAATGCAAAAGCTTAATGACATTCTTGAAAATGGAATAAGAGAAGCCCTGAAAATCGCCTTTGAACGAGGCGATCTTCAACCAGAAATCACCCAAAGTACTCAAGTGCAGTTTGGGGATTATCAGTGCAACAATGCGCTCAAGCTCGCAAAAGATCTCAAAGCAAATCCTCGACAAGTTGCTCAAAAAATCATCGACGCTTTGACTCCTGAAAGCTCAGATGTATTTTCCAAGATAGAGATTGCAGGTCCTGGCTTTATTAACTTCACATTTAAGCCCTCTTTTCTAGCAGAGCAAATCAATCATATGCTTCTCGATCCCCATTTTGGTATGGATTATCCGAAACATCCCAAACGAGTGATCGTAGAATTCTCATCTCCTAACACTGCCAAAGAATTACATGTGGGGCATCTACGCTCAACCATCATTGGAGATTGTCTTGCGCGTATTTTTGAATTTTTAGGAGAGACCGTTATCCGTCTTAACCACGTTGGAGATTGGGGAACGCAGTTTGGTATGCTCATTGAATATATGCGCGAAAATGTTCCAGACATTCTTACAGGTGATAAAAAAACAGACCTTCCTTCTTTGATGCAGTGGTACAAAAATTCCAAAAAACAATTCGATGAAGATCCTGAATTTAAAAAACGCGCGCAACTGCAAGTAGTGAAACTGCAAGGCGGAGATGAAGCAACGCTTGCTGCTTGGAAAATCATCTGCGATATCTCCCGTAAATCATACGGAGAGATCTACGATCTTCTAGATGTCAAACTCACAGAAAGAGGTGAGTCATTTTATAATCCTTATCTTCCTAGCGTCGTTGAAGACTTAGAAAAAAGAGGTCTTGTGACTCTTTCAGAGGGCGCTAAATGCATCTACCTCGAAGGCTTTGAAGGAAGAGATGGAACTCCTTTTCCCATCATCATTCAGAAGTCAGATGGTGGCTACAACTATGACACAACCGACATGGCAGCTATTTGCCACCGCATAGAGCAAGAAAAAGCAGAGCGCATCATCTACGTGACAGATGCAGGACAAAGTCTCCATTTTCAGATGCTTTTTAAAGCAGCAGAAAAAGCAGGCTATCTCGATCCACAAAAAACACGAGTTGACCACGTTCCTTTCGGAGTTGTGCTAGGTCCCGATGGCAAAAAATTTAAAACAAGATCAGGTGGCACAGAAAAGTTGATCGATCTTCTCTACGAAGCAATCAAACAGGCAAAAACAACCCTTCATGAAAGACTTCCTGATCTACCTTCCCAAGAATTAGAAAAAGATGCAGAAATCCTCGGTATTAATGCCGTTAAATATTCTGATCTTTCTGGTCACCGCATCAAAGATTACGTCTTTAGTTATGAGCGCATGCTCAAGTTTGAAGGGAATACCGCGACATTTCTTCTCTACGCCTACGTGCGCATCCAAAGCATCAAACGGAAAATCGGAAAAGATGTGCCAGCTCTTCTTAAAAGAGCTCTTATCTCTCTTGAGCACCCTTCTGAAATTGCTCTTGCATTGCATGTGCTTCAGTTTAGTGAAGCCCTCCGTATGGTTACAGAAGAGCTCCTTCCTAATAGACTTGCTGACTATCTCTACTTGCTTGCTGAAAAGTTCCACGCATTTTTTAGAGACTGCCATGTTGAAGGAACGCCCGAAGAAGACAGCCGCCTTCTTCTTTGCGAAGTAACCGGCAAAGTCTTTAAGCAGGGTCTTGAGCTTCTCGGTCTAAAAACTTTAGATAAGATGTAATGTCCTCCTTGTATTAGCTACCACGTCAGATCGAAGCCTACATTAAGATTGCCAATATAGGAGTTGGACCAAAACCAATTAAAGCCTCCTTGGACAAAAATATCAAATAAACGACTTATTTTAAATTTGACTCCTCCGTTAAGATTAAATGCATCAGAAAATAGATTGTCTATCTGCACGTGAGAATAGGTAACCATTCCATAATTCACTCGAAACTTCTCTGGTCCTAGGCCCCATTCGTAAGCAAGTTGAAAAAAAGGCCTAACCCAATCACATGAAAGCCCATATTCCGTATCCCATCCTAAATTAATCCGGGAAGTATTGATATGCATAGATCGATACTTTAAAGCAGTAAAATCTCCTTTTTCAGTGAATCCATTTGTGCGAACATAATCATACAAATAGGATAATTTAGGCCCGCTTGCCCATCGACCGCTGCGCATTTGATACCGAAAACCTCCTTCTCCTGCCCATACTTGTCCGCGAATATTCCCGTTTGCTCGTAAAAGGGCAACCCCGACACTATCTTTGCGGACCGAATTTCCATCTAGATAACCTCCACTTAAGCTGGCATAGCCTGTCCAATTACAACAAAAAGAGCCCTGTGTGTAAAGAGCTAGAGTGTATTGATTAAGGCGAAAGTGTCCTCTGTTGGAGCTTACTTTTCCGAATATATTTTGATAATTGAAAGCAGCTCCCAAAATCATAGAAGGAGAGAAAAAATAATTACCTCCTATTACAGCTCCATTGGTAAGATTAGTGACTGCAGGCTGTAGAAAACCCTCATCGTTTAGCCTCACATCTGTAAATTCGTAGTTTGTATAGATAGAAAACTTTTTGTGACACTCTTGCGCTTCTCCGCAGCCTAAGTTTTGAAGTGCATAAAGACTCGATTCAATGCCATGCATAAACTGCAGCGAATTTCCAAGAACTATATTAGGAATTGCTCCCACAAATCCGGGTGCGCGCAAGATAGAATAGATTGTATCTGCAAGAATTTGGTGAGTACGCGGTGAAGGGTGCGCAGAGTCTGCAAAAATAAAGCTGTTGCCATCCACAAAGAGATTTTCTCCTTGCACTAAAAAAATAGAAATCCCTGGCGAACTAGCAGCAAAAGGAAGGTTAACAGCATGTTTAGCGGCATAATCTGTGAAATGATTAATAGGAGCAAATCCGAATCGAACAGGATCATTTATTATATTCAGAAATATTTTATTAATATCGAGCACAACGGCATTGGTTCCTTTGATTCCTTCTAACAAAGCCGCATTAAAGAGATTTGTAAGGTTTGTAAGTTCTGCTTGAGCTGCTGGTTGACCATATGCCTTGGGGGTGTTTGCTGGGTTAGGAGCAAGAAAAACAAGGAGATGTTTTGCTCCAGCGCTTTTTAACTGTTGTACTAAATCGCCCAAAATAGCTCCTGCTTCTACCACAGAATCGGCTGGTGGAAAGTCGGGAGGAAAGCCCAGCTGAATATCATTATCTCCTCCTAGAATTGTTACTAAGGCCTTTGAGCTTATTTTACCTCCTGTATCTTCTAAAAGAGCTGCGACCTGCTTTGTTATCGGTTTTGGAAACAGTAAGTTGAGGACATTATTATCAGTAGCTACGCGTGCATCTCCCTGAGCGTAGTTGGTTCCCCCTAGAAAAATTTGTTTCCCCAAGTTTGAATTATTGTATAGGTTTGCGGTATTTTGTAATCCAAATTTGTCTGCCAAATCCATTGCATATACATGGCCCGGATTAACAGTAAATCTACCCATCGAAAAGGGACCGTGAAAACGATCATTATTTAAATTATAAACATCAAATTCAAAGGCGCCTGGATCTGTGAGACTATCTCCTACCGAGTAGATGGCATCAAATGTTTTGCCTTGGGCTACAGAAGAGCTCAAACAAGCAAGGCCAAAAACAAGCGATAACAGTTTTTTGTAGGCAGCAGGCATATTTTTTTTGCACATGAAAACTTCCCATTTTTCTTTAGTTACTAAATAGTAAGTTACAAAGCAACTAAAAATAAAATTGGAAGAAGTTCGAGTTAAAACAGTGTGGTTTCTTTTGGACGGCACCATGGGGGACGATAGGAATATCTTATAGAAGAGTCGTCTTACTCATTTTGCCTGGAATTTTCCTTACGTATTTAGGAATAGAATAACCTGGAAGCTTTCCTCTACCTGCTTGCTGAAAAGTTTCATGCATTCTTTAGAGACTGTCATGTTGAAGGAACGCCCGAAGAAGACAGCCGTCTTCTTCTCTGCGAAGTAACCGGCAAAGTCTTTAAGCAGGGTCTTGAGCTTCTTGGGTTAAAAACTTTAGATAGGATGTGATGTATTTTTCTTTTGTAGCTCTTCCCACCTGAGATAGAGCTGCTCGATTTTGTTTTCGGCAAGGTTAATGAAAGTGCAGACTTCGGAGAGACGGGCAGGATCTTCGGCAACTTCTGCTTTTCCAAGAAGGTGGTTAAGCGCGCGCACTTCTTCTTCTAATTTAGCGATTTTTCCTTCTATTGAATCTAGCTCTTTTTTTTCCTGGTAGGAAATTGGGGATTTAACAGAGTTCGGAGCTTGAGGTGTTTCAGCTTTTTTTTCTTGGGTCTTGGGGGCTTTTTCTAAAGAGGCTTCCCACTGGGCATAGTTAAGAAAGATATCCGTTTTATCTGGATTTCCTAGAGATACAACCGAGCTGCAGATACGATCTATCATACACCGATCATGCGTGATCAAAACGATTGCTCCGGGAAATTCTAGGAGGCTTTCTTCGAGAGTTTCAAGAGTAGGAATGTCGAGATCATTTGTTGGCTCATCGAGAAGAAGAAGATCGACAGGCTGCAGCATCAGATGGGCAATTGCAATACGCGCCCTTTCACCACCTGAGAGTTTTCCAATGGGAAGCGCAAGTAGATCGGGTGAAAAAAGAAAGCGCTTACACCATCCATTGACATGGATCTTGGTTCCTCGGAAAGAGACAAAATCACCATTCGGTGACAGGGCGTCTTTGAGGGACATATCCAACGGAAGTTGGGATCTGTGTTGGTCGAAGTAGACAATTTTTAGGCCTTCTACCGGTTTAATCGTGCCAAGATCGGGAAGTATTTCACCTGCAAGCATCCGTAGGAGGGTTGTTTTACCAGAGCCATTCGGGCCCATCAGGCCCATGCGCGTGCCAGGCGTTAAGGTGAGATCAAGATGGCGGAAAAGACACTTTCCTCCGATCTCTTTGGAAAGATTTTTTGCTACGAGAAGCTTTGTTGTTTTTCTTTCTGTAGAGGAAAAATCGATCTTGGTTTTTTTTTGCTCATTACGTGACTGTATGTCTGCGTAAGCGGATAATATGTCGTGTGCTTCATCAATGCGTGATTTAGCTTTTGTTGTTCGCGCTTTTACGCCTGCTCTTAGCCATGCTGTTTCTCTGCGAGCTTTCGTAGCAATACCCTGTTCTTGCTGCAGTTGTCCTTTAAGAAATTCTTCTTTTCTTGCTAAGAACTCTCCATAAGAGCCATCGCTTATGAAAATGCCTTTCGGATAAGCTTTATCAATCTCGATAATCTTGGTTGTCACATGCTGCAGGAAATAACGATCGTGACTCACAAGTAAATAGGTGGGGGCTTCTTTTAACAAGAACTCTTCAAGCCAGAGAACGCCTTCCAAATCAAGATGGTTGGTTGGCTCATCAAGAAGAAGAAGATCGGGTGATGAAATGAGCTCTACTGCAATGCGCAGCCGTTTTTTCCATCCACCTGATAAAAGAGCAGCTGATGGTTCTTCTCCTGTAAAGCCAAGACGACTGAGCATCGCTTCAGCTAAATACTCTTGTTCATAGTCAGGCAAATCGCCTTTCAAAGCATTGATCAAGATCTCTTTTGGACTCAGATCAGGAAATTCACATGTTTGAGGAACGTAGCCAACAGAGAGATTTCTCTTAGGAGAGAGAATCCCCTCATCTTGCTCTTCAAGGCTTGCGATTATTTTTAAAAGCGTTGACTTACCACATCCGTTGAGGCCCACAAGGCCCATCCGGTCGCCAGAAAAAATGCTCAGGTCAAGGCCCTCGAAAAGAGGTTTCTTGCCCGCAAAGGATTTAGAGATGGATTGACAGCTAAAAAGTAGGCTCATGTTACTGGGGATTTCTCTTTGTCTTCAACGACTGCTCTATTATTTTCTAGAGCGCGTTTGATGTGTTTGTCGAAATCTGACTCGAATAGACGATCTTGTACAATTCGGTATTTTTCAAATTCGCTTTCAGCAAATGCTTTTGCAACTTCCTTGCTAACTCTTCCAGGATGATCCAGAATCTCTCTTTCGTTGAACTGCAGAAAAGCATTGAGTTTGTCTGCCCAGTCTTTCATGGTCATGGGGATATTTCGCGAGGCTCTATCTTCGGCGTAGTCAAGATACATCGTTACAAAGCGATCAAGCGATTTTAACTCCACCTCGGTGAGGTAGTTTTTTGCTACCACGACATCGGGTTTGAGAATTTTTCCATCCGGGGCATTTTTCCAGGTCGTGAGGCCCATTTGCTTTTTTCTGCTGTCTGCGCGCTCAACAATCAATTCGGCAGCGGTGTGGCCATGAATAGCAAAGTGCAGTTTATTTTGTACCTCAGCAAAAAATGCTTGAGTGATATCAGCTTTCAAATTGTAGTCCATGGCTGTAGCGTAGATATCTGTGATCTTTTGATAAAATCTTCGCTCACTTGCTCGAATTTCCCGGATTTCTTCCAGTAGGTTGTCAAAGTATGCTTTGTTAAAGAAAGCTCCATTTTTTAAACGCTCTTTGTCAAGAACATAGCCGCGGATGGCAAAGTCTTGCAAAATAGATATGGCCCACTGCCTAAATTGAATAGCGCGATCTGAGTTGATGCGAAATCCAACAGCAATGATGGCCTCGAGGTTATAAAATTCAACCTGTCTTGCCACTTCTCGGGATCCCTCTTTTTGAACTATTCGGAAATTCCGAATAGTTGCCGCCTTATCTATCTCCTTCTGGACAAACAGGTTAGTTAAATGCTCATTGATTGTTGAAAGCGATACCCCAAACAGAGTGCCCATTAGTTTTTGTGTTAGCCAGACAGATTCTTCAGCTACTTGAACTTCGATGCTGTTTTCTCCCGCTTGCTCAGTAAAGATTAAAAACTCGGCAGTGCTATTACGAATAGCTATTTTTTTTTCATTCATAAATTTTTTCCATAACCTGAAGGCGATCTTATACGAGTTGTATCATTTTTTCAAACAAACACATTTTGCACACCTCTTAACCATTTACAAGACTTGTCTTACTCATCTTGCCGGGAACTTCTCTCACGTACTTAGGGATCGCATATCCCGGAAGTTTTGCAGTGAGCGCATCTATCAGCGCCCTTCCTCTATTTTCCTCCACTTCAAAGTGGGAGGCGCCCTTCACTTGATCTAGTTGATGCAAGTAGTAGGGAAGAATGCCGTGATTGGTGAGTTTTTCAAATAGTTCGTGGAGTGTTACAAGAGAGTCATTGACACCTGACAAAAGCACGCACTGATTAAGAACAGGAATGCCTAGCTTTTGGATTTTTTTTAGGGCAGCAAGAACATCTTCATCGAGTTCATTGGGATGGTTGCAGTGGATAATAAAAATGGTTTGCATGCGAATGTGGGTAAGCAAATTAAGAAACGCCTCATCAATCCTTTCAGGAATCCCCATGGGAAAGCGCGTATGAAAACGAAGTTTTTTTAGATGAGGGATCGCATCTAAGTCTTTGATTAAACGCTCAAGTGTTAAGTGGCTTAAGGAAAGAGGATCTCCTCCACTTAAAATAATTTCCGTGATGGAAGGATCTTCTGTCAATAGGGCAAGTTCTGTGGCAAAAGATGTCTGCTCAGGAGATGTGTCATAGTTAAAGTTTTGTCTAAAACAGAACCTGCAGTGCATGGCACATACGCTTGTGCATACAAGAAGAGCTCTTCCTTCATATTTATGGAGTAGCTTAGAGCTTTTACGGAAGCTTGCATCTTGTACGGGGTCAAGCTTGTAGCCTAAGGCTTCCTCAAGTTCTTTTTTAAGAGGCACAAATTGCCTGAGAATCGGATCATCCAACGTATTTTTGGCAATTTTTTCTGCAAGTCTTAAAGGTAGATTTAAGGGAAAATCGGGGCGCAGCACAATCTCTTCTAGTTGCTGATGATCTAATTGGAGAAACTCTGAGAGCTTTTTCCAATCTTTAAAATTTTGTTTTTGAATCTCGCGCCAAATGATCATAGGGGCATGAGCATACACCCTAGCAAGGGAAAAATCAAAGATTCAAATAATAAGAACCAATTGCAAAATCCGATTTGGGACAGAACGTGCGCCTTCCTTAAGACACCGCTTCCCGTTCAAACTACTTAAGAGCTGGAGGTCTTACTCACGCAGATGTTTGAACAGGAGACGATATCAACTGAAGAAAAGATGACTTATTTCCCAAGAAGAGAAATAAGTCATGTGCAGTTAGAATGCAAATCCTAGTTTTACATCAAGCCCTTGAAGCGTAAGGGCGCCCCCAGAACCTGTATCAATATACTGCGCATTTTGATTCAGGAATTGGTTTTGATCCCACCAAATTTGCTGCTCCCATCCAGCTTGTACAAAAAACTGGTAGCGATCACGCGAGAAAAAAGTCTCATAACGCACTCCTAAGGCAATCTCTAAAACGGGCCTTACAATAGAGAAGGATTTATTCAGCAGGGTAATGTTTTGGAAATCTGTTGTCGTGAAAGTATCTGCAACTTTTTTCCTGTCGTTAAACCGGCAGGCAAGTTCTGAGGCCGCGATGTCCCCATAAATGCTCCAATCATGTGTAAAATGCCATGCGGTATTTAACCCCGCTCGAAGACCTATCCCCCAAAAATCCTGATTATGACGGGTTTGCGAAGTCTGGACGAATGGAAGGAGAGTTCCACCACCAACACCATCAGGATAGTCTGTAACCTGTAAAATATTGAATTCTTGGGCCATCCAGCTTCCCTTAAGACCAAAATGGGGGCGGAGAACCAAATCTCTACTAATAAAAAACTGTCTTCCTAACTCTAAATCGATATTATTGAAGTGACAAGTCCAATGAGCATGCGTAGTGGTAAGCGTAAGAGAAGAGGCTCCTCCATGCCCGAAAGGGTTCCCTGTTCGCAGATCCGAACCTAAATTGGGGTAAGAAACACGCCCCTTAGCATGCTCTTGCTTTAGCCAAGTATAATTGGCAAATATGTCCCAATTATCATGATCAAATAGAGCGCCTGCTCCTACTTTAAAGCCAGGCGCATACTCAAAGTCGAGTTTAGCTGGTTTCTTAACTGTTGTTTGAGTTTCTCCAGAGGAGCTATTTGCGCTGTACTCATCGTACAATAAATTATCTTCCTCTGCTTGCCAGTAGATAAAGTCAGCAGTTACAAGAAAACGCGCGCCTGTATCAGTTCTTGGGCCAGCAGGCGGGGTGATTTGTCCTACAGGAGGGGATTTGGAGTCATTCATGTTCTGGGAGCTTGGCTGAGCAGCAAAGCAAGAGGCGGAAGCTGTTAATAATCCTGAGAAGATCCATTTCTGATACGGTTGCATAGTTACTCCTTAAAAAGATAAAAAACGATAAGCGATTTTTTTAATATAGCTCAGGGTTCAAAAAAAATGCCAACTTTTTCAAAGGATGTATGAAAATTTCTAAATGCCGTCAGGCAAGAAACATGATGCGTGCAAGAGGAAATATTAGACCAAGCTAAAACGAAAGCTTCCGATGTCAACATCATCGAGCTTTGGAGTTGGCTTTTTAGACTAAAATTCCCTGAGACTTTTTAGAAGGGGCTTTTTCTCTTGTGATGTTAGCGCCAAGACCACTTAACTTCTCAACGAGATTTTCATATCCTCTATCTAGGAAGTGGGCTCCAGAAATCACACTTGTGTCAGAAGCAATGAGAGCTGCCATGACATACGCAAACCCAGCTCTAAGATCAGGTATGGTGATCTCTTTAGCGACAAGGGGAGTAGCTCCTTTTACAACTAAGCTGTGAGAGTAGTTTTGAGAGTGGAACCTGCACGATCCGCTCCCTAGGCAATCAGTAAAGAGCTGGATGTCTGCGCCCATAAGATTGAGGGTTTCAGTGTAGCCAAAACGATTCTCGTAGACTGTTTCATGGACAATAGAGTGTCCTGCAGCTTGCGTTAGAAGCACAACAAAGGGTTGTTGCCAGTCTGTTAGGAACCCTGGGTGCACACCTGTTTCAACAAGAAGGCCTCCTTTCAAAGGACCTTTGTAAAAGAAATCAATTCCGTTGTTTTTCACTTCAAAGCCAGCTCCAGCTTCCCTTAACTTGTTGAGAAACGTGATCATATATTGATGCTGGGCTCCTTCAATGAACACGCGTCCTTTCGTGCTGATAGCAGCCATGCCGATAGATGCCACTTCAATGCGATCCGTGATCACGGTGTGTTCAACATCATAAAAATCTTGCGTTGGTTGAATTCGGATCGTGCGATCAACATCGACAACAATGGCAACACCGAGTTTTTGCAAGAAGAGAACAAGGTCAATGATTTCTGGTTCGATCGCTGCATTTTTAATAACTGTTGTGCCCTTAGCTCTACAGGCAGCAAGAATAGTATTTTCAGTTGCACCAACAGAAGGAAAAGGCAGTTGAATGATAGCGCCTTGAAGGCCTTGATGCGCTCTTGCAAAATAAGCTCCCTCTTTTTTCATCTGTCTATATTCGATGGTAGCACCGAGCTTTTCTAAAGCAGAGACATGGAAATCAATTGGACGTTTTCCGATTTTGCAACCACCTGCTGTAGGAACAATGATATCTTCATCTGTTCTTCCAAGTAGAGCTCCAATCATCAAAATAGGGATTCTGTTGGATCCAGAAAAACGTTGCGGAACGTATGTGCTTTTTAGCTCTTTAGTGACAATCTCAATCACGCCTTCTTTTTTATCCCAGTGGATCTCACTTCCAATTTCTCTACAGAGATCAACTGTGATTTCTACATCTGCAATATTAGGAACATTAAAAAAGACGCAGCGTTTGTCAGAAAGAAGAGAAGCTACGAGTAATTTTGTGATTGCATTTTTTGCGCCAGCAGCTTTCACACTACCGTTTAGTGGCGATCCGCCTTTAATTTTCAGTATATCCATTGTGGTTCCCATTTAGTGATAGACGTGTTGAAAATCTCAGTACATCACCATTTCGTTTAGAGACCTCATGGGGAAGAAGATTTTCTTGTTTGCTATTTTTCCCATAGCTTACAGCAACGCGTTGTTTTGGAAAATAGCGCTTTTGCATTTCTATACAAAACCATCCCATTGTTTTGCGCGCGTTGATCTCAAGCATAGGGTGAAGAACATCATTATCATAGAGCATTGCATCGATTCCAACATTCCCAAAGAAACCCATTTTTCCAATTTTTTGCAAAATAGGTTCTGCAATTTCCATATGTTTTTCTACGAGCCTTCTGTTTTTTCCGAAAAGTAAATCGAGATCACCTGTTTGATTGCCTCGATATTGACCTCTTTCATCACTTAAGCAAATCGTTGTTCCCAGAAGTTCTATTTTTCCACTCAAGTGGATCATCCACTGCGTACTAAAATCAAGTAGACGCTGAACCCATGGTTCTGCAATAACAGGCAAACCCTTACTAAATTCTCTTCTTAGAAAAGCTTCTAGTTTATCACTATCTTGTGGAATCCTTAAATGACCTTTTCCCGACACTCCAAAACAACTCTTAAAAACTTTCTCTCCTTCAAAAGACGCGATCCATTTTTTTGCTTCTTCTTCACTTGTAATCAGCATTGAGTTAGCAAGCTGAGGGCTGTGCGTAAAAGAAAACGCTTTTGAGTTCACCTCTTTGACAACATCCCAAGCAGGCATGTTATACGTTATGCCTCTTTTCTTTGCCCATCTAGCAATCATCTGGGAGTAGCCCCATGATTCGATATGTGTGTAGGGTAGCGATTTAGGATCACACAGGAGGTGCAGTGGTAGCTTGCTACCTGCGCATAGCATCGACACACCTACGCCATCTTCTTTGGGTGCATAGAGGCACGGCAGAAACTGCAATTGGAGTAAAATAGGAGAGCTTCCAAAAGAGTACTCGAGATCAAACGCAACCCTTCCTTCTAGCTCTGATTCAAAGTTTGCATTTACAATATGGAGTGTGGGCATTTCTTTAATGTTTGAAAAAAGATTCACCCGCATGGTATCATAGGCAAGGAAAATAAATATGCAAAAAATAAGAACAGGCCTCGGACAAGACAGTCATCGATTTTTGCCAGAAGATTCAACAAAGCCGTGTATCATTGGGGGCTGCATTTTTGAAGATGAGCCAGGTCTTTCTGCAGATTCAGATGGAGATGTTATCTTTCATGCCATCTGCAATGCGATCTCATCTGTAACACATGTTTCTATTCTGGGAGGAGTTGCAATCGATCTTTGCCACAAAGATGGGATTACAGATAGCCAGGTGTATCTTGAAAAAGCACTCGAAACCCTCGGCAGACAAAAAATAGAACACATCGCACTTGCTCTGGAAGCCAAACGCCCGCGCCTCCAAAAGCGCATTCCTGAAATCCGCAAAAAAGTTGCAGAGGTCATAGGCCTTGATATTTCACAGGTAGGTATCACAGCTACATCGGGTGATGGTCTTACTGACTTTGGCCTTGGAGAAGGCATTCAGTGTCTCTGCATTTTAACTACTGTAGAGAGTTATTAGACTTCTTTCGAAACTCCATTTGCTTGTTAAAATTGCCCTTTTTTGCATCTTCCTAATCAAATTTATCGACCATGTGTGCACACATGCTCTCAAAATTTGATTAAAAATCTGCATAAAAATCATCAATTTTTCCAAGCAAAGCGAGTTTCGAAAAAAGTCTATTGAGGAGAAATAGTCACCTTAAAAATATAGGGTGAAGATTGTGAATCCGTTGTGGAATTTGTATCTAGGATCGTACTAGCAATTCCTCCTAAAATATAACCAACAAAAACAGGGTTTTCTCCTAATTGGTCTAAAGAGACAACTCCATTTGGAAAGGTTGGTAGCTCCTCAGTAGGGATAAAGGCAGCATTCGCTCCAAAGTAATAGATCGTTTGCAAAGGGTCTCCTGAACATGTCTTAGGAGTAAAGCTTGGGACTATGGGCGGAAAAGAGTTGATGGTGGGATATGTTCCGCTCATGAGGTACTGACGGTAGACTCCCTGGCTATCGATTTCAACGGTTGTCACATCATTTGAGAAAGGTAGATTGCAGCACGTCGTAAAGATGTTTCCCTTGGAAGGTAACCAGGCGGTACAGCAATTGCACTGGGGATTGGGATTGGTATTGCAGCTTGAACCATCACTGAACATCGATGCACTAATACCTCCAAAAAGTAGGGTATACATCCGATCTTTCTTTAATGAATAGAGCCCCATATTTGCGCAGGAATAGTTGTTCATGGCTTGCGCAAAAGTATTTGGGTTATTTGGATCTAACATACGTGAGCATCCATCTGGGTCAATTTCAATGGGAATGGTCCATGCTCCAGGATTGTCAATATTATCGGAAAGAGTAAAAACACCGGATAGAGCTGAGAAGGACATGGCTAAAGACTCTCCATTTCTCTTAATAACTGGAATCACGTTCAAATCTCTTCTCCGATAATGGGGAAGCGGCTCAGGTTGAGGGTATAACTGAACAGAGAGGGCATGGCCATCGTCTATTATTTGAATAGGACGCACTTGCCGAGAGTAAGAACCATTCGAAGTTGTAACATAGTTCCCACTAAAATTTTGACCAAAAGCTAGTAAGTAGGGTTGATTCTCATTGGATTGCAACATGACCCCACCGGTTAGTTGAAAAATGGGATGAAATATAGTACGCACGCATTTTGATGCGCTTTTTGATGTCTCGGGATTTTTAACCCATTTGATCAAATGGGGAATATCAATCGCAGTCAACGCCTGCTTTGTTTCCATCTTATTGGTAGCTGTATCTATTCCGTATCCGCCAACTACATACAATGTGTTTTTCTTATTCGCATAGCAAAATAAAGTATTTGTTGCTGAAAGAAGATCGATCTGGACCTGAGAAAGCTTACCAGATGGATCATTAAGAGCTCTGGAATAAGTCTCCTTTGTCTTAGGATTAATCACAAAAACATTCATATTTTGCTGAGAAGATGGAAAGGGATTGGAAGTAGGATCTGTATTGTCCACATCGTGAAGACCATTTGTTCTTCCTCCAATTAACACCCACTGCCCTTCATAAACAGCATACGCAAAGGAATGGAGCCCTGTTGGCAACATAAAATCTGCCTGTTCGATGGTCACGCGATAAGGAAGTGAGTCTTCTGGGAGGGGGAGTGTAAGGTAAGAAGTTTGATTTGTGCAGGCGGGGCAATCTTTAAGATTGCTCGATTTTTCTGACGAGGGTGCGGTCTCATTCGCACGAAAGGGACAACCTCCAAAGCAGTGCAAATTAGCGATGATTAAAAAAGTAATCAAATAAAACATAGCTCATTTCCTCATTTTTTTTCAGGTAAAACAAAATCTGCAATGAATACCTGGGGCGTGCTATCTCCACGTCTTGAAGTCCAGGTGATTTTTTTCCCGTCTTTGCTAAAAGAGGGTAATCCTTCAAATGTCGAACTGTAAGTAAGGCGGTGTTCTTTTCCTGTTTCAATATCAAGAAGATAAATTTGGTAAGCTCTATGGCCATGTTTAGAAGTGGTATAGGCGATGATTCTGTTGCTTGGGTGCCAAAAAGGGGCCCAGTTGACATGTTCATCGTTTGTGAGTTGTTGTTCGCGCGTTCCATCAACGCTTATTAAAAATAATTGAAGCATATCTTTTTCTTCTCGGTCAGCCCGAAAAACAATCCATTTTCCATCAGGAGAAAAAAAGGGGCCGCCATTGTAGCTGTGATCTGTATGTGTAAGGCGCCTTACATTTGAGCCATCAGCATCAGAAATATAGATATTCATACTTCCACTTTCATTGCTCGCATAGACAATGCTTTTTCCGTCAGGCGAATATCCGCACTCAGCGTGATAAGCTGGGCCTGATGTCAAACATTTGAGCGCAGAACCATCTAATTCTGCTTCATATATCTGCATGTAAGGTGTCAAATCCCATACATATTTGTTCGAGGGCTTCGCAAGCGGCTTTTCATGTAGTAGTGGGGATTCATGGCTTGAAGCGAATATAATTTTTTCTCCGTCAGGACGATAAAAGCCGCACGTACATTTCCCTTTTCCGGTGCTTACGATGACTGGAGATCTCGTATTTAAATTCATGGTGTATATTTGATAGTCTTGCTCGCCCATTGGAACTGCTTGAAAAATAATCGATTCTCCGTCTGGAGAAAAATAAGATTCGCCAGCTTTCTCAAATCCCATCGAAGAGAATGTGATTTGTTGAATATTTTGCAGACAAACGCTTTCTTGAATAGAGTCAATTGTGATATTTCCCCACACAAAGGAAATTGAGCTAATCGCAACAAGTAAAATTTTCATATAAGAAGCAAGTATGGATTTGCTATTGAATTATTTACAACCATAAAAAAGAAGAGCACGATACCTACTAGTAAACATCTACGAGAAGGCGCTTTTCTGCTCTTAAGTGTTTAAGATACTCTCTTGCTTCATGCTCAGAGAAGTTGCCATAGCGCTCAGTGATAGATACAAGCGCTGCTTCCACATCTTTAGCCATAGGATCTGCATCTCCGCAGATATAGAAAAATGCTCCTTCTTGGAGCCATTGCCAGATCTCTTTTCCTTGCTCGAGAAGCTTATGTTGCACGTAGATCTTTTGTTCTTGATCGCGAGAAAAGGCCGTAGTGAGCGTAAGTTTTTTTTGATCGACAAGGGATTGGAAAAAGTCTTCGTAGAAAAAATCTAGGTGGGAGTTGCGCTCCCCAAAAAAGAGCCAATTTTTTCCTGGCGCATTTAGGGCAAGTCTTTCTTGCAGGAATGCGCGGAAAGGTGCAACACCTGTTCCAGGCCCTACCATGATGATAGAAGCTTTCGGATCTTCTGGCAGTGTAAAGTGAGGCGTTGCTTGAATGTAAGAAGGTATAGGTGTTGTTTTCTCAGCAAGATAACAAAGGAAGTTACTTGCTACGCCTTTTCTCACCTCACCTTTGTGCTCGTAGGATGTGAGGCTAACTGTCAGGTGGATTTCTTCGGGACTATGTTTGGGAGAAGAGGCAATAGAATAAAAGCGGGGAAGAAGAGGGGAAAACTGGTTGCAGAGATCTTGCAGTGAGATTTTTTCATCTTTAAATTCAGTCAAAAAATCAAGAACGTCATGTGTGTGGCAATACTCTAGAAGAGATGTTTTATCTTCTAGGAGGGCCTTTATTTTAGTGTTGTGAGGAATTAGCTTCATAAATCCCGATGTAAGACGCGCAAGGTTAACTTTTTCAGAGAGGAAAGTTTTTAGGGAAAGTGTCTCTTGCGTGCGAGGATGGATAATAGGAGCCTCGGGGCTTGCATGTAATAGCTGCAGTATTCTTTGGGTAGTAAGGGGATCGTTATGGGGGTAAATTCCCATTGCATCACCTACTTTGAATGTGATGTGAGAGTCTTTTAAATCTAAAACAACATGGAAAGTTGTTTTAGAAGAACCTGGTTTTGTCAGGAGAAAGCGCTCTTTAATCTTAGCAGGAAAAGGATGCAAGCGATCAATAATCATAGACATTAGGTGAAAAAAGTTGTAAATACATCATTATATGAGCCTTTTATTAAAGTCACGCTTCTATTATTTCGTGTTTGCTACTCTTCTCATCGCAACAGGTTGCGAAAATAAGGGCTACCACCATCCGTATATTATTTCCCATCAAGAAAAAGACGCCGTTGAAGTAGATTCTACAGCAAGTCCTAAGCAGTAAACACAAGTTCTTTGCACGTGTGTCTTGCCCATGCTTTAGTTAGAATATCCATTTTTTTATTAGAAATTCCTCCTAAAAAATCAATCGAGTTTAACAGTCTTGCTCTGCAGCGGTCTTTTCCTAAAAGTTCAAAAGAGTCGTAAAGCGGAGGGCCTTGATGTTTACCCATGAGGGCGGCATATAAAATAGGAATAATAGATTTTTTATGATTTATATCGAAGGATTCGCTAACAGTTTTAGAAGCTTGCTCGATTCCGCTTTTTCCCCAATTTTCTATTTCATCTAAATTCCAGAGAATGCATTGGAGTAGGTAAGTGGCTTTTTCTTTGGTAAGCCCGCAGGAAGTAAAGAGCGTATCTGTGTAAGCTAGATGATTAATGAAGAAAAAGTTGCAAAGCTCCATGAACTCACCAAATGTTTTGATGCGCGTGTGGCAAAGAGGCATGAGCTTTTTCATAAAAGCATCATTGAAGCTCCACTCACGGATTTTTTGCCAAAGTTGATCTTCTGGTACCATTTTGATCAGATACTGCTGATTCATCCAGTCAAGTTTATGGATGTCAAAAAAAGCACCGGAGACGCCGATCCGTTTAGGATCAAATGCCTGAATGATTTCTTCTCGTGCATAGACTTCACGGTCACCTGCCATGCTGTAGCCCATGAGAGTTAAAAAATTGACAAAGGCATCTGGAAGGTAGCCACTATCGCGGTAGTAGAAAATAGAGGTGGGATTGCGTCTCTTGGAGAGTTTTTTTCCATCTTTACCAAGCAAAAGAGGCATATGCATAAATACAGGAGGTGTCCATCCAAAACTTTCATAGAGGAAAATATGTTTAGGTGTAGAGCTCATCCACTCATCTCCACGGATCACATGGGAAATTTCCATGAGGTGATCATCAACTACGTTTGCCATATGGTAGGTGGGGAATCCATCGGATTTCATCAAGATTTGATCGTCGATATCTGCCCACGGGCTCGTGATACGACCTTTGATGCCATCTTCATATACACAGTCGCCCGATAGAGGTATTTTCAGACGGATAACATACGGCTGTCCTGCTTTCTCCCTTTCTGCAATTTCATCTGGACTTAAGTTTCTGTATCTTCGATCGTAGCCTACTCTTGAGCCCATTTTAGCGCTCATCTCACGCATTTCTGTGAGTTCTTCAGCAGTTGCAAAACATTTATAGGCTTTGCCGCTATCTATAAGTTTTTGGGCATACTCTTGATAGATAGATGTGCGCTCGGATTGTCTATAAGGACCAAAAGGGCCACCTACATCAGGTCCTTCATCCCAGCCGATACCTGCCCACTTAAGCGCTTTAAAAATATTTTCTTCATACTCAGGACGCGACCTTGTTCTATCGGTATCTTCAATACGGAGAATGAATTTGCCTTGGAAATGGCGCGCAAAAATAAGATTGAAAAGGGCCATATAAGCTGTCCCAACATGGGGATCGCCTGTGGGAGAGGGTGCGATGCGTACACGTACTGTCATAATTTCCTTGTTAAAGGGACAATACTGGCAGATTTTTCTATAGATTTCAAGTCTACTTCGTAATACACAGCAGATCTTGCATGAGCTTGATCGCTTCTTCTAGCTGCAGATCGCCCTGGCCGAACTCTTCCATAGCGTCTGCGTAAAAATCTTTTTTTCTGATTTCCGTAATAAAATTTTGATAGTTTTTATTAGCTTGGATACGGTAAGCGGCATTTTGTTTGAGCTTAGGCAGAAAGGGTTCATAAGTTGTTAAAACCGGTTGAAGGTTAAACTTGTAAAGGCGGGCTACTTGGCGACGATGGATTTCAGGGATATCTAGAAGATCATCATTGAAGCTAGGCTCTATCGAATCAGTCTCAAGGGGGAACTTCACATATTTTTCCCCAAATTCTGCTTCAGAATAGATGCCTGGGACTAAAACGTCTGCTGACACGCCCACAAGCTGGGGGCTTTTTCCAGAGACGGTATAATACCTGCCGCGTGTAACTTTGTATTCTCCCTTGGGGTTTACTTTTCCATGGTGGGATGTTTCTAGAGTAAATGTTTGAAAGGTTCCCTTGCCATAGGTTTCTGCATCTCCTACAACGATGGCTCTTCCGTATTCTTGGAGAGTCTGAGCAACAATTTCGGAGGCAGAGGCAGAGGCTCTACTTGTAAGAATAATAAGTGGGCCATCCCACGCTACAGTGGACTCTATATTGCGTAATTTTTGAATCGTGCCTTTATTGTCTTTTACAGAGACTACAACACCTTTTGACATGAATAAACCAGCAACAGCAACAGCTTGAGGAAGTAAGCCTCCTGCATTAACACGTAGATCGAGAATGATGCCTTTGAGATGGTGCTCTTGTTTAAAAGAGTTGATAGCTTCCAGAAGATCTGAAGCAGAGGAGTCTTTAGGATCTTGATAAAAAGAAAATAGTTTTAATACGCCAATTACACCATCTCCAAAAGGAGATATGATCTTATCTAATCTTGCTTCTTTAAAGACAACTTCTCCACGTGTAAGTTTTACCTCGAATTTTTCATAGTTGTCTTCGTTTTCATGTGTTTTACGCAGAAGTGTTAAGACAACAGGCGTTCCTTCAGGGCCTCGAATGAGTTCTACTGCTTCTGATGTGTCCATCCCAATGATCGGCTCTTTATTCACAGCAATGATGCGATCACCGACTTTTAAGGACTTTTCTTGGCTTGCAGGGCTGCCTTCTAGAATACGCATAATGGTAAGACCATTGAGATCATCGCGCAGCTGGGCTCCAATACCAAAGAGTCGCTGTTGCATTTGTGTCATGAACTGAGAGGCTTCTGTCGGGGTAAAATAGGTTGTTTGAGAATCTAGAGATGAACTGATAGCTTTTAGTGCATAGGAGAGAACAAGGCGTTTTTTATTTTCTGCAGAATCAGAGGTAAGTTCTGCTTCTCGATTCGTTCTTCTTCTTTCGATTCTTTGTGTAAACGCATTTTTATCATCTGCATCTAATCTTTTTGCCGTTTCAATTTGCAAGCTTTTGATGGTTGCAATCCTTTGCTTCAGCTCTTCTAGGGACGTTGCCCATTTAAGGTCTTTTAGTTCTAGAGATCCCCCTTTTTGAAGAGGCTCAGACTGGAGAGCATTTTCGATGTTACCGCGTCTTGGTAGAGCTTTTAGCATCACTGCGTACATCTGCTCGAATTCAGTGAACTTCTCATGTTTAAAGTCTTCAAGGACCTTATTGAGAAGCTCGTCAGAGGGGGCTGTCCATGTAAGGATCTCATCTTCAATGAGATATGTTTTTATAGGGTCAAGGCTTTCCAGGAAGTTTTGAAAGGATCTTCGCATAAGTTCTTGATTAAGAGTGTGATATGTCGCATGGGCACGTAGAATCTCTTCAATTTTGATGCGCGTATCATGGGGGGTCAATTCTGGGGGCTTTCCTCCTAATATACAGGAGAAGGCTAGGGAGAAGATAAAGATCCACGACGTCCTAAATTGCATAGTAAATGCCTCAATTTCTGGATCTTAAGTTAATAGGTGGTTTTGGCGCTATTAAAATTATTTATTTACATTTTAGGCAATCGAAAAAAAACTTTTCAAAAAAGGTTGAATTCAATCCTTTTGTATGTCATAATTAATAATCTACTAGGACGTTATTATTTAATAACAAAAAACATAAGTAGAAAAGCACCTGCAAAACACAGTTGCTAAATGAACAAAATATCTATTTTTAATTAGGAGGATGTAAAGATGAATAACGGCGCCAATCACCAAATGTCAGACGAAAATTCTGATAAGCGGGTTGTATCAATTACGGAAGCTGCTAAGATTAATAATGTAACACGTCAAGCTATTTATGTTGCAATTAAGCAAAAAAAGTTAAAAGCATGTAAAGATGCCACACGTTGGACAATTGATCTGAAAGATTTAGAAGACTACCGCAAGCAAAAATATTCAAGAACGAAGTCTGTATTTAACGGCGAATTGTTGTTTGATAATAGCAAAGGATTCCACTCTGTTAACCAAACAGCTAAGATATTGAATATCCCAGCTCAGAAAGTTTATTACGCTACACGAGTTGGCTTAATGAAAGCA
This sequence comes from Parachlamydiales bacterium, assembly GCA_947474635.1. GTDB lineage: Bacteria > Chlamydiota > Chlamydiia > Chlamydiales > Rhabdochlamydiaceae > CANJJB01. The sequence continues at coordinate 23,075 of CANJJB010000016.1, forward strand.
ACGCGCAAAGGCGCTGCTTGGGTTATCCACTCTAGTGAAATTAAAGCTTATCAGGATAACTACCTGAGTAAGAAAAGTACCGATTCACAGGTTATGTAACCTTAAGGTTCTTTTAACTATCTGCTTTAGAGAGGCAATCTCTGCATGTTGTAACGTGCGCGAGATTGCCTCTTTTTTTTGCCCGTAAAACAATAATCAGGCTGCATTTATAGTAATTTATGGTAGTCTGCATGACAAAAGAGGTGAGTGTGAAAAAGTTGTTGGTGGCTTGTATGGTCTTTTTTATGCCTTTGTGTGCTCAAGGCGAGAATGTTTTGGTGCTTGCGGGGAGTACCCGTGCCGAATCGGTGAACAAAAAGCTAGCAAAAGAAGCAGCCAGAATTGCCCAAGAAATGGGAGCTCAAGTAACTGTTATCGATTTGAAAGATTTTCCTATTCCTCTCTACGATGCAGATCTTGAAGCAAAGAGTGGCATGCCTAAGAATGCCAAGAAGCTGCGCGATTTGATGATCGCTAACCAATCGATTGTCATTGTTTCTCCCGAATATAACGCCTCTATCCCAGCGGTTTTGAAAAATGCTTTGGACTGGGCTTCAAGAGGGGAAAAGGGTGGATTTTCGCTCGATGCATTTAAAGGAAAGAAATTTGCTCTTATGAGCGCTTCTCCCTCGAAAATGGGAGGAGCTAGAGCTCTTGTTCATTTACGCACGATCATAGAAGCAGTCGGTGGACAAGTCGTTGAAAAGCAAGTTTCTGTCCCCAATGCTTACGAAAAAGGGGCATTGGACAATAGTCGCCTTCAAGAAGAGTTGAAAGAAGAGCTAAGCCAATTATTGGGCAATGAAGTGAATCGTTAAATATTTTCCAATAAAAGAAATTCTTGTAAATTTCATGAAAGAGAATAATTAGAGGTAATCTCTGTGCGTTGTAACGTACGCGAGATTGCCTCTTTTTTTATCCCTTGTTAAAGAAAAAGATTGCTTTCAATCTTTTACTTTGCCACAATCCTATCCAATGAAGCGCAACTCTTGTCTTTTCTACTCATGAGTAGGCCAGAAAGAGATGCACAAAATACATAGGAGACATAAAAAATGAACACTAATTCAAATAACGAAAAAACTCTGTCTATTACAGAAGCTGCAAAAATGAACGGGATTACTCGTCAAGCAATCTACGTAGCGATTAAACACAAGAAGTTAAAAGCGCGCAAAGATGCTGCTCATTGGGAAATTTCCGTAAAAGATTTAGAAGATTATCGCAAGCACAAGTATTCAAGAACGAAGTCTGTCTTTAATGGCGAGTTGCTATTTGATAATAGCAAAGGCTTTCACTCTGTTAACCAAACAGCTGAGATGTTAAATATCCCTGCTCAGAAAGTTTATTACGCTACACGTGTGGGCTTAATGAAAGCAACGCGCAAAGGTGCTGCTTGGGTTATCCATGAGAGCGAAATTAAAGCTTATAAAGACAACTACCTAAATCAAAAAAGCACAAACACTCAAGTAGTGTAATTTAGAGCTTTTTGCAGTTTAGTGTTTAAAGAGGCAATCTTATTATTGGGATTGCCTTTTTTATTTTGCAAAGGCAACAAAAGCAGTAAGAAGCTCTGCAATTTTCTGACGCGTTTTAGGATCGGTTAACTGCCCTTTAGCATCGAATTTATTTTGCGCAAAATTCACCATGACCTCGGGTTTATTCAGCGCGTGCATATTTAGAGTCACAAAGACTTGTCGCAGGTGATACTGCGCGCGCGAGGTTCCTTGTTCTCCCATTGACGCGCCCATGATAGCAACAGGTTTGTTATCCCATGCACCATCTCCGTAGGGACGCGATGCCCAATCTAAGGCATTTTTTAGTACGCCAGGTATAGAGTAATTATATTCAGGAGTCACAATTAAAATGGCATCTGCAGCACGGATCTTTGTTTTCAGAAGAGTCACTGATTGAGGAAACTGCGCTTCGTCATCTTGATTGTACAAAGGGATATTATCCAAATCAAAAATCTCAAGATTACAACTAGGAGGTGCTAGCTCTTTTGCTGCTTGTAATAAGCCGCGGTTGTAGGATTGCTTACGCAAACTGCCTGCAATACCCAGAATGTTGATCTTCTTTTCCATGTCAAACTCCTAATGCAACTGTATAGAGTCACAATATCAGACCATGCACAAGATGTCTAAGACTTGTTTTATTTAGGCAAAACTTGAAAGTCTTTGATGTGAAGCTGGATGCTTGATTTGTTGAGAAAGTTATTCACGTGGGGCGTAAAGGCAATGCGGAGAGGAAGATTTTTTCTTAATAGGGATTGTTTGCGATCTGCCATGCCAAACGCGATGCCTTCTAAGAGGCGGTCGTTTTGATCGAGGTAGAGTTTGAGGTGGGATTTTCCAATAACTTTAGGAGGCCACACTTGCTTAACATCACAGTAGAAAATCGGGGCTGGATTTTCATTGCCAAAGGGTTCTAAGAGATTAAGCGACTCCATAAAGTCAAATGTTAAATCAGAAAAACTAATTTTTCCATCGAGCCGGAGTTTAAACAAGACGTCTTGTTCTTGGAGTCTTGCATTAGCATTTTGGATGAATCTGCGTTTAAAGTCTTCGATGTGATGTTCTTTGATGGTAAGGCCTGCTGCATAATCATGACCTCCAAAATTTAAGAGGATGTCGGCATTTTCTTTTAATATGGGCAGAAGGGGGAATTCAGAAATAGTGCGGAGTGATCCTTTTCCAATGCCATCTTCGATGGCAATAATGATGGTGGGTCTATTGTATTGCTTGGCAATACGCGCAGTAATAATAGGAATAATGCCTGGGTGCCACTTGTTAGAGTGTAAGACGATGGCTTTTTCTTTGAGTATTTGGGGGTGTTTTAAGATAAAAGACTCGATGTCATCTGTATCTTTACGTTCAATTTTTTGCCGCTCGATATTATTGAGATCGAGCTCTTGGGCTAAATTTTCTGCGGCGATAGGGTCTCGAATAAGAAGGAGTTCAACGCCTTTATTCGGATCTGCAATTCTTCCTAAGCTGTTAAATCGTGGTGCTACTTTAGAAGCAATATCTACAGGGTTGATCTCACCTATTTTGACATCACATACGGTGCAGAGAGTTAAGAGCCCAATGCGTTTTGTTTTGCGCATTTGCTTAAGCCCGTAACGCACAAGAATTCTATTTTCTCTGAGAAGAGATCCCATATCGGCAATGGTTCCAAGCGCTACAAGGTCTAGGTATTTTTTAAGGTCGATTTTATTATTGGTGATCTCATCATGCTCAATGAGTTCATTTGTAATTGCGTGCGCAAGTTTAAATGCAACGCCAACGCCTGTTAAATCTCGGTTCGGATATGTGCTATTGAGAAGTTTGGGATTGAGTGTGGCAACGCAATGAGGCAGTTTTGCAGTGGGTTCATGATGATCTGTTACGATGATATCGATCTTTCTTCGGACGGCTTCTTCGATCTCATGAGCAGCGGATATGCCACAATCAACAGTAATTACGAGAGTGCATCCATTTTTTTCTGCATAGTTAAGAGCGTGGATCATTAGACTTTGATCTAAAGCAGTTCTATTGGGAATGTAGTAGAGAACTTGAGCGTTGATAGATTCAAAAAACTCAGTGAGAAGGACTGTCGATGTGATGCCATCGACATCGTTATCACCGTAGATAAGGATTTTTTCTTTGTTTTTAAGAGCTGTTAGAATGCGATCAACAGCTTTATCCATGTCAGGAAAGAGATCGGGATCGTGAAGATCGGGCAGTTTTGCATATAAAAAGCTGTGGATTTCTTCGAGACTTTTAAAAGGCCTGGCGGCAAGCGCTTCTGCTGTGACAGGGTGGATGTTAAACTCTTGAATAATCTCTTTGGTCCAGGCTGGATCACATTCTGGGTACACCCAAAGGGAGTGATGTTGAGGTACTAGCTTAATGCTCATTTAACGCTAGCTTCTCATGCTTATGTATTTCTCGGCGATGAAAATATTGCATGAGGGGAGCTGCGACAAATAGAGAAGATAGCGTTCCGAAAACAACACCAATTGCCATTACTAGGGCAAATCCAAAAATAGTGCTTCCACCTAATGCAATCAGCGGTAGCAAAACAAGCAGCGTAATGCCAGATGTCATGAGTGTTCTGCTAAGCGTAATATTAAGCGCATGGTTAATCACAACACTGAGTTTAGACTGATGCATATGTTTTACATCTTCTCTAATCCTGTCAAAGATAATGATGGTATCATTGAGCGAGTACCCAACAATGGTCATTAGGGCTGCAACCGTATGCAGATCGATCTGGATGGGAACTCCTAACTTGTAGAGGATAGCGATCATTCCTACACAGAAAATAAGATCATGAATAAGACATAGTGTGGCAGAAATAGCATATTTAAATTCGAAGCGGATGGTGATGTAGACAAGAATGCACGCTAAGGCAGCGAGTATCCCGATGAGAGCATTTGTTTTCATGCTATCAGACATTTGCCCAGAAATAGCTGACCAATTCTTACCAAGATCTGTTAAGACATCGGGAGAGAGCTGAATGTTGGCTTTTTTAAGAGCTGCTACAACCCAGCTGATACGTGGGTTATTTTCATAGGCGTAATGGGCTTCTTTCAAATTTCCTTCGAGTGGAAGTTCAAAGAAGGGTCTTCCTGGTTGTTCTAAACTACGGCTTAAGAAAATACGCACATTGTTAGCGGGATTTAGTTCTCGGATTTGGAACTCTTGGGTGGTGGCTCCTTCCGCTATCAAGGCTTTTTCAATGTCTTGTCTATATAGTCCATCTGTTTGCACAGGGACTTCAACAGAAATGGCATAGCCGCCTGTAAAATCCATTCCTAAGATGTTTTGTTTTTCTGATAGGAGGAAGTACGATCCAATTAAAATAAATATGGTAGAGATAATAATTGTAGGCTTTGTATATTTCAAAAAGTCAAAGGATGCTGACTTGATCAAATGTGACATTTTTAATTCTTTATTTTTAGGGTTTTGGACCCAGCCTGTAAAGAAGAAGCGTGTCATAAACAACGCTGAAAAAAGAGATGAGACAATACCGATGATCAAAGTGAGTGCAAAGCCGCGGATAGGACCTGCATCAAAATTAAGAAGGATTAAAGCTGCAATGATGGTTGTCACATTAGAGTCGATGATCGCTGAAAATGCTTTACGATAACCTGCATGGACAGCTGATGCAATTCTTCCTGTAATAGCAAATTCTTCCCGGATTCTTTCAAAGACAAGAACGTTAGCATCCACTGCCATAGCCACGGTGAGAATAATACCTGCAATGCCAGCAAGTGTAAGCGTTGCGCCGATATTTTGAAGAGCTGCCCACATGATGAGTAGATTGAAAAGAACGGCAATAGAGGCTACAAGGCCGCCAAAGCGGTAGTATGCAATCATCGTCACAATAACTAATACAAGAGCGCAGAACATCGCAATAATGCCGTGCAATCTTTCTTGCGTGCCAAGTTCAGGGCTCACATTTTTTTCAGAGAGAATACGGGGTGTAAAGCTAAGAGAGCCTGCTTGGAGGTCAGCTTCGAGTTGATTGATTTCTCTTTGGGTAAAGCTTCCTGTGATGGAGGCGTTATCTCGAATAGCTACTTTTAAAGTAGGGCTTGTCACTACAGAGCCGTTGAGTAGGACTGCCATTCTCCAGCCTTCTCCTTGGGAGAAAGCATCAAGGGATGTTCCTACTATTTTATCTTTGGCAAATTGACCTGACCAAGCTTCAACATCATCGCGTGGATTAAATTTTGACCCATCTTTTCCAGACTGAGATCCTTTAACGCGGAACTGGAGGAAGTTCCCTTCAGAGGGAGCGTAAGAGGCTCTTACATCTTCTAGGTTAGATCCTTCAAGAGCGTAGTTATTAAATACAATGAGAAGGGGATTGGTTTTTCCATGCCAGGATTTGAGGTCATCTCCTTTAAATCTGGTAATGATCGAATAGGTGTCATCAAATACAGAGGAAGATTGATTGTTTTGAGGGTTCGGAAGGCGAAGACCTTGATCATAGAGAGTTTTGGCCGATGTGCTTCTTGGTTGTACAGTTTCTGGATCGACTGAATTTCCATAGAGATGGCGCCATGCTATTTGGTTGATCTCTTCGATATCTTTGCGGCTTGTAACAACAGCTTCATTCCAGATTTCTTGTAAAAAGCGGTTTGTGGCTTCTTGTAAATTGGGATTGCTCATGAACTTTTCATTGATGATATGAAAATACATGGAAGAGGCTTTGACAAGTTCTGCAGCAGATAGAGACTGAGAGCCTGGAAAATCTAAAGCAATAGTATTTCCTTCTTGGCGGATGCTCACTTCAGAGACACCCATTTTATTTACGCGGCTGTAGAGTTCACTCATTGCTTGTTTCATATCAGCTTCATGAGAAACGATATGATTGCTTTTGTCTCTTAACTCAATTTGAACTGTCTTTCCACCTGACATGTCTAATCCCCAGTGGAGAACTTTTCTTTCATCTCCACGGAAATATTTAACAAAGCTTAGCTTGAAATTATTCCAGAGAGCATTTTTTGTAGGTTTGGGAATGCGATATTTAGGAATGCCTCTAAGCCCTACTTGACTCGCTGCGTAATCATCGCGCCATTTGAGGAGATCTTCGTGGAGTTCATTACCGATTTTGTTTTCGGTTAAAATTCTTTGTTCGACATCGGTAAATTCTAAAATGGCATACCTTTTTGTGCCGTGCACGGTGAAATTTTCGCGTGTGGCTTTTAAAGTGGTTTGGTAATAATTTTCCCCTTCAAAGATGGTGTCATTTACAAACTCTCCAGCAATAGCATGAGACTCTCCTGAGTAACCAAATAGGCCATTATTCTGCATGAGTAGGTGTAGGGCTCTAAGGTCGCGGATGAATTGTTTGGCGCTTTCTGTTTCAGGCTGCGCTTCTGCCCTTTGAGAAATTTTATCAAGACCTTTAGCTACGACATAAAGGGAGTTCATCTTGAGCCCTTTAGGGGGCATTTTGTTGTACATCGAGGGGGCAAAGATAACAAGGCCTAGCTTTTTCTGGCTCTCTGGTAAAGCTTGGTACGTGTCGTAATCCCATATCGGAAATACATCACGTTGTAAATCAGGATGTGTCGGTGTCCAATTAAGGGTAAGAGTTTGGGTAAGCTTTTGCGCTTCAGCTTGTGCAATGGTAAATAGTCTAAGAGCAAGGAAGCTTTGGCTATCTTGCAGTTCAGATAAGGAGATTTGAAACTGCTCTTGGAAGGGTTTGATGATCTCTCCTGATTGACTAGAGAGTCTTGCGATTTCGTTATAAAGTAATTGATCGCTCTGGTCTTTCAAGAGTCCACTTTCAGCGGATCTTGCGTTTTGAAAATCAGGGTAGAGCTTAAGTAAAAATTTATCATTTGCCCAGTCAATGACAACTTCTTCTATGAAGGGGTTTTGCTTGCCAAGAGAGATTTTTTGGAGTTCACCGGTAGACTTACTTGCTTGGATAGCAAGAGCAACCGATGTGTAGTTCCAGGGCGCTTCCCCTTTAGCAAAATCAGATTTATGGTTTTTTACAAGCGCGATTGCTTGAGTGAGCGTCTTGTCTTGAGCTTGTAATATCTCTAAACGTTGTTCTTTTACGACATCAAGAACTCTGCCATCTTTCTTAAGGGAGTCTTTTTCCTGAGAAATTGCAACTTTTTCTACGCGGAGATTATTCTTTAGTGTTTCTAGAGCTCCAATAAAATTTTCGACAAAACCTAGTTTGTTCGTCTCTTCAATTTGTGTTAGAGTAGCAAAATATCTTTTGGCTATAGGGGAGTTTTCATCAAAAATTTTTACAAAGTTTACGAAGTTTTGAGCAACCGTCATGAGGAGATCTTGCGCTTCCAATTTTTCAGGATTGTGAATAGAGGCCTCTGCATAAAGGCCATTTTCACTTACGCCCCCGATGATTGTTCCTAGTTGGATCAGGCGATCTTGGATCAATCCTCGGTAGAGAGTAGTCATTTGCCCTTTATCATCTTTTTTAGTCCCAAATTGGAAATCATGTTCAATTTTATCTGTGTTAAAATGGAGGGGGATTCTTCTTTGGACAGTGACAACTTTGGAGTGAGTTTCCGTATCATAAAGATTTAGCTGAGAAGGAAAAAATTCAATCGATGCGCCCGCTTGAGGAAGAAATCTACGGAATCTCTCAGCGTCTTCTGTGCTTTTGAAATTTATATGGACAAGTTGAGGATTGTTTTTGTCTAAAGAGGTGTCTAGTGGCTTAAGTTGCAAAAGGGTGCAAAAAGATTGGGTCCATGCAACAGCATCTTGTTCAAGAGAATTGACTCTAGTTCCTATTGATTCAGCAACGTGGATTGCTCTTTTTTCATCGATGGGTTTTTTTAAGGGATGTGCGTAGTAGAAAACAGTAGGTAAAATGTTATAAACTGTTAAAACAATTGCTGCAACAATGAGAAAAAAATGCCAACGTTTCTGCTTTTCCACCACGCCCATCCTTCTATACTAAAATTGTTTCGAAGAATAACCTGGCATGGTGGATTCTGTCTAGAGGAAACTCTATTCGCAAGAGGTCTATCAGCAAAGTTTTTTGAAAATAAGGTCGATAATCTCTCCTTCACTTACAAAGAGAGGAAGAGTTAAAGCTTCACGAGGCGTTAGCCATCTATATTCGGTATGCTCATGGTTCAATTGGATGTTGGCAGGTAGTGTATCAAATTTTAAGTGAAAAAGATGGAAAAGCCAAAGTTTTTCTGTGTCTTTAAAGAATGTTTTTTTAAAAAATTCTAGTTGATGGGGAGCAGCTTCTATGCCTGTTTCTTCAAATAGTTCTCGTACGGCGGCATCGAGTACTGCCTCGCCTGGTTCTACTTTTCCTGCAGGTAGTCCCCATTTTCCTCCTCCTCTTTTCTCAGGAGCGCGTTTGAGTAAAAGAATTTTATTGTCGTATTCAATAAAAGCTCCTGCAGCTTCTATATCAGGTTTCGTATCAGGGGGCGCATTGTCGTAGGCAAACATAAGTGAAGTGCTCCTTTTGCTTTTCTTTAATGGTTAGAGCTTTTTTTTACTAGTGTTTTGTCGCGATGAAATCGGGCAATATTTCCCAAAACCATTTTACCGGCGCCGGTAAAATGGTCGAGATTGGGAATTAAACAAAGAAAGAGCTGATTTCTTTCTTATTTGTACAAAAATTTCCAATGCCCCGGAGTATAAATTGACATGCTGAAAAAAACTTAGGGTGTGCAAATTGCTTTTTTAGCTATACTATCGCTCCACTGTTCAAAAGGAAGAGATGTACCAGCTACTTGCTGAAAACAAAAAATTAGAATTAGATATGGCTCGCATACCTAAGCATGTGGCTATCATCATGGATGGCAACAGGCGGTGGGCTAAAAACCGGGGGCTGTCACCGATGGTAGGGCATTGGAAGGGGGCAGAAGTCCTTCGTCAGATTTCAGAGTCAGCTGCTAATTTAGGTGTGAAGGTTTTAACGGTGTATGCTTTTTCTACAGAGAACTGGGCTAGAAGTGAAGAGGAAGTTGAATCTTTAATGAAACTTTTTGAGATGTATCTGCGCTCTCAAAAAGATCATATGGTTGCATCAGGAGTCAAGTTAGATGTCATTGGAGATATTGACAGGCTTCCTTTGTCTGTTAGAGAGACAGCCCATGAAGTTAAAGAGGCAACAGCTGGCGGCACTAGAATAGAACTTGTCCTTGCGCTCAATTATGGCGCTAGAGATGATATTAAAAGAGCGGTTGTCTCTATTGTAGAAGATATTGAGAAAGGCTTGATTGCCAAGGAAGCTGTCTCAGAGAAATTGATTGCCAGTTATCTCGATACAGCAAAGTGGGCAGATCCCGAACTTCTGATTCGTACGAGTGGAGAAAGAAGGCTTAGTAATTTTTTGCTTTGGCAAATTTCCTATGCCGAGGTACATTACACAGATGTGCTATGGCCTGATTTTGATGAAGGGGCATTAGTGGATGCGATTCTTGAGTTTCAAAAAAGAGATAGGCGGACAGGAGGATAGATGAGCGAGTTACGTAAGAAAATGGTTGATCTAAACCAAAGGCTTTTTGTGTCTGCTATAGCGATTCTAGTCGTGGCGTTTCTTATTTTCTTTTCACATAACTTTATTGTGAACTGGCTGCTCGTTCTTACTATTGCGTCACTTGCTGGTATTGGCGTGTGGGAATATGCTGAGCTTGCCAAAGCTAAAGGGCTTGAGCCTGCATCAAAATTAATGGTTGTGGTAGCAGTGTCCGAGGTTTTGGCTTTCTATGTTTCTATGGCTTATCCTTTTCTATCAAAACTTGCGCTTCTCATTATGG
>CANJJB010000017.1 GCA_947474635.1 Parachlamydiales bacterium
CCTATGCTGGGAAAAGCAGCTCCTATCGACACGCACATCGATGTGATGTCAATACCTCTGCAAGGTGGAGAAAGAGGCTTTCTCCACACATCTCCTGAATATGCCATGAAGCGCCTGCTTGCTTTAGGAACCTCTGATATTTACCAAATGAGCCATGTCTTTAGAGATGGAGAGTTAGGTCACCTCCACAACCCTGAATTTACCATGGTGGAGTGGTACAGACTAGGTATATCGTTTGATAGACTCATTGAAGAGACGCTTGAATTTGTTCACCTTTTTTTAAACGCTACCATCTCTTATTTTTCTTATCGAGAAGCTCTCCAAAAGTTTGCAGGTATTGATTATCTGACAGCAAGTGTCGCAGATCTCATAATATGCTGTGAAAAACATGCTGCTAACCTACCTTCAAATGCTCTTAAGTGGAGCAAAGACACTCTCCTGCAATTCATCATGGGATTTATTGTAGAACCCCAGCTAGAAAAGTTAACAGTGATCCAGTATTTTCCTGCAACGCAATCAGCTCTTGCCCAAACTACTCTTCGGAATGATGAGCCAGTAGCTGAGCGCTTTGAAGTGTATTTTAAAGGCATCGAACTTGCTAATGGCTTTCATGAGCTCACAGATCCGATTGAGCAGCGCAGACGATTGCACTCAGAAAATGCATCAAGGCAAGGAATGGGAAAAGAGTTACTCCCCCTCGATGAAAACTTTTTACAAGCTCTAGAAACAGGTCTTCCTGACTCTTGCGGGGTTGCTGTTGGATTTGATCGTCTCATGCTTCTACGTCATGAAAAAAAACATCTAAGAGACGTGCTGCCTTTCTCTTGGGACACTATCTAAGGAATTTTCAGTTCTTTGCCAGGCTTGAGTTTATCTGAGGTGAGCGCGTTGTGTTTTCTAAGCGCTTCGATCGAGACTTTATGTTTCTTTGCAATTTTCCAAAGATTATCGCCTGGCTGAATAATATACGTGCGTTTAGTTATAACTACTGGCTCTACAGTTTTTACAACCTCAGATTTTACTCGCACTGCATGCGGGAAAAATGTCTGAGCAACAAGTGCGTAATCATACGTTTCAGGAATCGGTAACTTATGGAAAGTGTAGAGCTTTTCTGCACACTTTCTCCAGATGGCATCTGATCTTGCACTTAAGAGAAGCTCTTGAAGCAAAAGAGAGAAAGAGGGAGTTGCCTCAGGAAAAAGATCAAGAAATAGCACGAGATCAAAATCCTCTAGTCTTTTAGCTACAAACTCACGGTCCCACTGAAGAAGAATTTTAGCAGCAGGAAGAGATCTTTTTTTAACATAGCCGAGTAAAAATTGTTTAAGTTTAAGAGGAGATAAGTCTTGGGCAAGTTTTTGCTCATCTGAAAAATCTGCAATCATTTTCCAGTCACCTTGCGTAAGAATCCAAACTAAAAACTCTTTTGGAAATAGAAGCCCCGATCTTGTAAAAAGAGCTTCAACAACGCGGAATTCTGAAGTTAAATAAAAAGTCTCTAAAAGCGTTAGATCTTGCTTGTTTGCATCATCTTTGAGCTCAAAAAAAACACCCTGTGCTGTTAAAGGCCACTTCTCTGTTTTTACATATTGCACAAGGGCTTGAAATTGTTCATCTGTCATCCCAGGAAAAACAGTTACATCAACTTTTTCCTGTCCATCTTGATGGATAAAAGAGAGCTGCCGTCTTTGCAAAGGATACGCGCTGAGTGCTTTTTCAATATTAAAAAAGTGGAAAGCAACAAGAGAGGCAAGCGCTAAGTCCCTTTTTCTGTACCCCTCTTCTACAACGGCCGTATCTTCTAAAATAGAGACTAGTTCTTGAAAAGAAAGAGTTGAGTAGGCGCTTAAAAGCTCGTCATTGGACAGATTGGCGCTCAGCGCTTCTTCTTTTTGTTCTATAGGTGAAAGTTGAAAAACAATAGGTGTTTCTTTTTTTTGAAGTACAAAGTAAAAAAAAGTTGCGACAAAGCCGACGTTCAAAGCCACGCTAAAAATAAGCGTCTGCGTTAAAAATCTGACTTTCCGCTCCCAGGGAGATGCAATACTATTGCTCATCTTTTGAATTTTTGATATATTGCTCTCAATATATCTGGTGAGCTAGTTAAATGAAAGTCCCTCTCTCTTGGTTGAAAGAATTTATCCCGGTTTCCCTTCCCCCCCAAGCAATTGGAGAAACACTGACATTGCTTGGTATTGAAGTTGAAAACATTGAAAAAAAAGTTTTTTCTTTTCAAGGCGTTGTCGTAGGCCAAGTTTTATCAACAGCTAAGCACCCTAATGCCGACAAACTCCAAATTGCTCAAGTAACCGATGGAACGCAAGAATATCAAGTTGTGTGCGGCGCGCCTAACTGCAGAGCAGGGCTTGTCACTGCTTTTGCTAGAATAGGCGCTAGCTTGACTGATGAAGAGCAAAAAATCTGGAAAATAAAAAAAAGCAAAATCCGTGATGTTGAATCTGAAGGCATGCTTTGCTCTGCTGCAGAACTAGGTTTTTCAAAAGAGCATGATGGCATTATCGAGCTCTCTACAGATTGGGCGCTCGGATCTGATCTTACATCTTTTTATTCCGATCCTATTTTTGACATCTCTTTAACGCCTAACTTGGGGCACTGCTTAAGCATTCTTGGCATTGCAAGAGAGCTTGCCGCAGCACTAGATTTAAAAGCAAAACGCCCTGATTTTTGTATTCAAAAAACAGAAGGGCCTGCAATTGCTAAAAGACTATCTGTGTCTGTGGAAAGCCCGGAGCTTTGTCCTAGATACGCTCTCCGCTTTGTGCAAAACATTAAAGTAAAACCCTCTCCTGACTGGGTTGTAAGAAAACTAGAAGCCTGCGGTATACGCAGCATCAACAACGTGGTCGATATCAGCAATCTTGTCATGTTGGAGCTGGGCCAGCCTCTCCATATGTTTGATGCAGCAAAAATTAAAGGAAACAAGCTCATTATCTCTGCTAAAAGCGCCCACGCTTCCATGATCACACTCGATGAAAAAGACCGGGCTATACCGTCCCACGCATTGATGATTTGCGATACAGAAAAACCTCTTGCTTTTGCCGGTATCATGGGAGGCATATCTTCTTCCGTCACAGACTCTACAACAGATGTAGTCATTGAATCTGCCCTCTTCCATCCTTCTTCTATCCGTAAAACTGCACGCGCACTCGACTTAAGAAGCGACTCCTCTTACCGCTTTGAAAGAGGCATTGATCCTAACGGATTACTACTTGCTCTTGATAGAGCCTGCTTTCTTCTCCAGGAACTAGCCGGCGGAGAAATTGCACAAGGCGTCATCGATGAAAAAACGCAAGAGTTTGCTCCCAAAGAAATCATCTGCAGAGTAGCTAGAGTCAATGCTCTTTTAGGAACAAAGCTCAGCCTAAATGAAATCACCTCGCTTCTAGAGCGTCTAGAGATGCACATCAAAGTGCGCTCTCAGGAAGAACTACTCGTATCTGTTCCTACTTACCGCACAGATATCCAAATTGAAGTTGATCTGATAGAAGAAGTAGCTAAAGTCTTTGGATACAATAACCTTCCTAAAAAAACACCTCTTCATAGAAGCTCATCTGTTCTAGATACTCCCCTCTACCCCTTTGAGCAAGAGATGCGCAAACTTCTTCTTCAAGAAAGTCTCCAAGAGTGCATCACCTGCGATCTCATCAGTCCTACACTTGCTAAGTTAACAATGGAAAAAGGGCTGACAGAAAATGCTACCATCTCTGTGTTACATCCCAGGTCCTTTGATCAATCTGTTTTACGCACATCCCTTCTTCCAGGACTTCTCCAAGTGATCAAACACAACGCAAATCACCAAGTCAGTGACATCTCTGCTTTTGAAATCGGCAAGATCCATTTCAAAGAAGGAGATCAATTCAAAGAGCAGACGTGCGCAGGTCTTATTCTAACAGGTAAAAAAGGGCCACTCCATTGGGATGAAAAAGCAAAAGAAGTCGATTTCTTTGATTTAAAAGGCATCATCCAAAATCTACTGAAAGGCTTTATAGAGCCCGTATTTGAGCCCTCCCATTTCCACACCCTTCACCCTGGGAGACAAGCGCAACTTAAAATAGGAAAGCAGACGATCGGTGTCATTGGAGAAGTCCACCCAGCTATTTTAGAAAGCTTTGGCCTGAAAGAGAGAGTACTCTTTGGGGAACTCAACCTCCAAGATCTACTTGCAATCAGACATAAAGATAAAAAATCCCACAAGCTCCCCTCCTTTCCAGGCTCTGAGCGCGACTGGACACTCACCTTAAAAAATGAAACGCCGATTGCCACAGTCTTTGAAGCGATTGAAAAATCTAAACCCCGCTTCCTTGAGAACTATGCCCTCATCGATTTATTTACCGCAGAAAAACTAGGGGCTGATCGGAAAAATGCCACTCTGCGCTTTATCTACCGTGACCAAGAAAAAACCATTTCTCTTGAAACCGTCGACACTGAACACCGCAAACTTTTAGAGTCAGCAACTTCCAAACTTGCTGACTGGATGCTGCACTAATAGCTTACAGTAAATCCACCATCGAGGATTAAGTTAACTCCATTAATGAAATCCGATTGCTCAGAAAGAAGAAATTTAATTGTTTGAGCCACTTCTTGAGGTTTTGCGTGGCGATGAAGGGGGATATTAGCCACTTCTTTTTCCATTTGGGCCTCATAACTTAACCCATTTTCACAAGCTTTCTTTTGAATCCTTTCTTCATGGAAATCAGTTAGAACAACTCCTGGCGAAAGAGCATTAATACTAATCCCTTGCGAGCCTAATTGATGAGATAGAGCCTTTGTATAGGTTGTCCACATTCTGCGGATGACACAAGAAGGACCATATTCTGGTTGTAATTGGACCGAAGTAGTGCCCGCAATAACAACTATTTTGCCAGGATTAGACAGATAGGGTAGCACTAGTTGTAAAGCTTCCATGGGACCTGTAAATGTATTTTGAAAGACCTCCAACCAAACTTTTTCATCCTGTATCACCGATTTTCCGTAAAACTGTGGTCTAGGCGCAATCAAAACAACTCCTGAAATAGATGCATGAGTTTGGGCCAAGTAGTGCTGAAAACCATCCCTAGATGCATGGCTTACAAAATCAAGAGCGCATATATCATAACGACCTGCATGAGCTATCTGCAGTTCTTCTTGCAGATTTTTCAACTTAGCAAGGTCTCTGCCTGTCAAAATTAAGTCATAATCATGCGCTAGCAATTTTGCAGTCGCTCCACCCAACTCACCTGAAGCGCCCGTAATAATAAAAGTTTTCCGCTCTCCTTCCACTCCCGTTCTATTTGCAAAACAGGTTCCATGGAGCAAGCATACTATAACGAGGACACCAAAAAATTTGACAGCACTCATAATTTCTTCCTTTTAAAAGTCTCTAGGCGATCTCGAAGGCATTTGATTCGAAGTGGCGATTTTAGGAAGTTAGATTTTTTTATTCCATAGATTTTTTTACCTATCCCCTTAGGAGATTCACGGGGTTTTGTAGCTAGCTAAAAATCTTGAAAACTAAAAGACTAAAAACACCCTGTTTTTTACATAAACTATTGAAAATCAACGATTCCCTATTTTTAATTCCGTTCGCAGGATCTGCAAATGTCATTCCTGTGAATATTTTTGACATGCGAATTCCGTTCGTAGAAACGACATTTGCAGATCCTGCGAACAAAAATATTGTGGTTTATTTTGTGCAATCTAGATAATTACTAGCACACGAATAGAATAGGGCATGGATAGAAGGTGTCTTCATAACCGATTCTCTTGTAGAGACCTGCTAGCTTAAAACCTGACTTTTCCGCAATGGCGTGCAGAAAAGTCAGGATCAGCTGACAAAAACCATAAGGAACCTCTCTTTGGAAAAACAAGCATATCTTATCGAAGGTAATTTTAATACTCTGCTAAGTAAAAACATCCAGAAAGAATATAACAAGCTCATGGCAACTATTGAAAAAGTACCAGCAGCTGATCGCTCTAAGAAATGCATGGCAGGAACAGGCGGCGCTATCAGCATACGAGAACTTATCGCCTATCAAATTGGCTGGGGATTAAGACTAATCGATTGGTACGAGACCGGATTAAAAGGACAGTTGCCTGTTATGCCAGGCGATGGCTTTACCAAGTGGAGCTATACCGATATCGCAGAGCATTTCTACAAAACCTATCAATCTGACACGTTTGCTGCCCAGGCTAAATACTTTGAGCGCATTGTAAGACGCATCATTGAGATTGCCGAGCAAGAATATGAAACAGGCAGGTTAGATAAAGAAGATGTGTGGAAGTGGGCGACTCTAGACTCCGGCAAATACTGGCCACTAAGCAAATGGATCCAAGTCAATACCGTAGCTCCTTACAAGCGCGCTATAAAAATGCTGCGAGCAAGTCTCTTAAATTTCTCTATGCAATAGAGCTAAATCTGCCTAGTTTTTTTTTAGAGTTGCAAATTTGGAGAAAACCAGTATAGTATAGAATTCAAAGCGAGGTCTTCCTATGAGAATTTTTGTGTGTCTCCTTCTTGGCTCTTTCAGCCTTTTATTTGTTGGTTGTGAAAAAAGCAACCATGACAATCATGTCGTGTCTCAGAAATATATCCATAAGTACGGTTATGCTGTTTCTAAAGATGAATTTGAAAACAGAGCCTATCCAGGTCAGGTTATTACTCTATTGAAAAATGGAGTCACCATCACTGCTAATTATGAAGATGGTGTATTGCATGGCGCTTGCACGCATACGTTTCCTAATAGCCAAATTACAGAATCTTACTACTTTTACAATCAAGGAACTCTTGTTAAACAAATTGCCTATGCTTTAACAGGCATGCCAGTGCGTGAAGAAGTTCAGATCTCCCCCACACGCTACTCTGTAACAACATGGTATAAAGGTGGAACACCTAGATCTATTGAAGAATTCGCAGGTGCTGAACTTTTAGAAGGGCAATACTTCACCGTGAATAACGATCTTGAAAATCAAGTCGTCAAAGGTGAAGGAACTAGAGTCCAAAGAAGTGATGAGGGCCTACTCATAGGTAAAGAACAAGTGGAAAAAGGCTCTATCGTACAAAAAGAGACTTTCCATCCTAATGGTTCTCCTGAAAGCGTTGCTCATTATAACCAAAATGAGCTCAATGGAGAAAAAAGAACTTTCACAGAGTCGGGCGAGCCCGTTTCTGCCCGCCACTATGAACATAACGAGCTGAATGGTATTTCTTCCTTCTTCAAGAATGGTGTGAAGAGTGTGGATATCAACTACGTTAATGGCATCAAAAGCGGTGATGAAATCCACTATCTCGATGGCATAGCGGTCTCTAAAGTCTTACATTGGGAAAATGGCCAAATGCACGGCCCTTCTAAATACTTTGTCGATGATATTGTACGTGTAGAGTACTACTATGATGGGAATTCTGTTTCTCCTGCCAAATGGAAGGAACTTAATCACGTAGATGAGTTAGTAGCTCAAATCGACCCTCGACTACGACCTTAAGCCTTAGGCAACTTTAGCTAGGCAATCTTTTCTTATAAAGGCTTCCCTCTTAGGGAAGCCTTTTTTTATCTCATAACTTCTTCACTATTAAGCTCTGTATCTACTAAGTCTTCTATCTCGGTGAGAGATTCTTGAGCAATCCGATCGAGACTATGAGCCTCTTCTTCAGACTTTTTATCATTGCAACCCATGATTAGTAAAAGGCTTAAGAACAAGTGTCTTTTTTTCATAATGCCTCCTGGCACGATAGATGCATATATGTCTATATATAGACTTTTAATAATTTAGGAAAAGGAGAAACAATGGAACAAGAACACTTGATCAGAAAAGTTGCAGAACTAGAAACTATCAATGATCAGCTCCAAGCAGAGCTGCGCTACCTTGACCAACTTCTACGTGAAGCTGGCTTTGAAAATGGCCTCGTCACCTTAAAGAATGCTGCAAAAGAGCTCATCGAAGAAGATAAGCAAATGCGCAATGAAGAAGAAGGCATCTAAAGAGAAACCAGATTGTAGAGATCTTCTAAGTTTAAGGCATCGATATCCCCAGCAGGTCCAAGAAGTGTGTTTGCAAGGGATGTTTTTTTCTGCTTAAGACGCAAGATTTTCTCTTCGATTGTTTCACGGGTAATGTACCTTCTTGCAATGACAGTATCTTTTCTGCCAACTCTATGGGCCCTATCGATGGCTTGATTTTCTACAGCATCGTTCCACCAGGGCTCATAGAGAAATACGTAGTCTGCAGATGTTAGGTTTAAGCCCACGCCTCCTGCCTTAAGACTCATTAGAAAGAGGGGCACACCCTCATCTTCTTGAAACATTTTGACAGCGCCTTCTCTATCTTTTGTCTCTCCATCCAGATAAGCATATTTCCAGTCCCTTTTGGTACACTCTTTAGCAATGAGATGCAGCATCTCTGTGAACTGGCTAAAAATAAGCGCTTTTCTCCCACCTTGGATCACCTCTTCCACATCTGCAAGGAGCCTTTCTAACTTTGCACAGGGCCCCGTATACTCTCCTGATACAAGAGAGGGAGTGCAGGAGATTTGCCTAAGCCTTAAAATCAGCTCCAGGATATCAAAACGACTTTTTTGCATTCCCTGTGCTGTGACTTTCTGGACAAGAGCTGATCTCTTCTTAATGAGGAACTGCTCGTAAAACTCTCTTTCCTCCTCATCTTGCTCAATCCAAATCGTCTGCTCTTGCTTAGGAGGGAGCTGTAGAGCAACATCTCCCTTTAGCCTTCTTAAAATAAAGGGACGGATCTTCTTTCTGACTTTTTCAAAAATAGGGCTTTCCTTTTTCTCACCTAAAAGCTCTGGCATGAGGAAACGGAAAAGAGTCCAGAGATCTTCCCACCGGTTCTCAACAGGCGTACCTGTCACTGCTAAACGAAAATCCGCCTGCAAACGGCAAACAATCTGCGAAGCCAGACTATCTGGATTTTTGATCATTTGAGCCTCATCTAGTATAACCGCTGCATAAGAGGTAGATTCAAAAAGGAAGCGATCTTGTCGAAGTAGCGTGTAGGAAGTTAATATGACCTCTTTTTTCTCAAGCGCTTCTACAGAACCTAAGCGCTCTTCCCCTGCATGCACATAAACATCACAGGTAGGCAAAAACTTCGCAAACTCCTGCCTCCAGTTAAAAAGAAGGGATTTAGGCATGACAATGAGTAGAGGCTTTGTGGTTTTTAATGAGGCTATAAAAGCAATCAGCTGCACTGTTTTACCAAGTCCCATCTCATCTGCTAGGAGCCCATGAAAGTGACCTCTATGGAGAAATGAAAGCCAGCTTAAGCCCTCAAGCTGATAATCATAAAGCTTACCTTGAAAGGTTTCTAGAGGCTGCTCTTTTTTCCACTCTGCAGAAATATAAGTGGCTGGCAACCTTACAAAGCCCTCTAACAGACCGTGGTTATGCCGTTTAATGGCAACACCCTCTTTGATGATCTCTTCCCCCTCTAACACTTCCCACTCTTTAGGCATTTCAATAAGACCTACTGCATCAGGACTCAGATCGATAAACTTTTCCCTGCGCGTAAACGTTCCAAAGACATCTTTTACGTATCCACTATGCTCTCCATATTGAATGGTTCCCTTAAGAAGAATATGAGAGCCTTCTTCTTGCGTAGAACACTCGATGCTGCCTTGCCTAAAAACCTTCTTGCCTTGAGAGTCGAAAATCTTCCAGCCAATGTCTAATAAAAAAGAGAGCGTTTTTACAACTTTATCCATCGGACAATAATAGTGAGACTGCCCTACCGTTTTTTTGATAAAGCCTGTCTCGAGCAGATCTTGCTCCCATATTTTCTCCTCAGGCGTCATTGCTTTTTGTAAAAGATCGATATCGAGGGTGCCAAAGGGGCCATAATCCATCGCAAGTGTAGCAAAAGCGCCTGTCCTGTCTTGAAGCTTTAGAATAGGAAAAGGATCAGGCCTTAATTTAGCAGGTTTATTTTTCCAGATGATGGAGGGGCCTTGCTTCTCTGCTTTCTCTAAAAAATGTGCGATGGCTAAGGGCTCTAGCTCAAGAGGTTTTGGGAATACTTTCTCTATCCAGCTTTTCTCTAAAGGTTCTGCAAAAAACCTAAGGAAACTATTTTGAATAAAACAATGAGGCAAGACATCATCTGCAGGAGTAAGGTTGATCAGTTTGTCTCCGATTTTAACTTTTGCTTGGACAATAGAGGGCCCAGACTCCCGATAGTCGATTTCATAGACAAGTTCAGCAGATGTAAAAGGATCTACAATGAGTTTTTGACCCTTCCAAGACAGCCCCCCTTGAATAGCACAGCGCTTAATGTCTTCTCTGACTGATTTCTGAGGACGCCTGAAAATCTCTTCTAGTGTATGATCTAAAGCCATGGATAAAAAACTCAAAATTTGGAACCAGCACCCTTCTTGGGAAGCAGCAGAATCTGCCTGGGATGAAAAAGCTAAACAAGCAGCAGCCTTTCGCCCCATTAAAACAGTTACGCACATGCCCTCTATCCCAGGGATGACCCCTGAGACAGCTAAAAATCTCAAGTGGAAAAGCCTCTCCTACCTTATCCGTCATGACAAGGGAGGCGTTTTACCCAAGAACTTCTGGAAACACCCTCTAAGATACGGGTTTAACCTTTTAAAATCTTTTCTAAAGAAAAAATCTTATACCCGAAAAGACGATTTTTTCTTCTATGGGCTTAAAAATGTGGAAGAATTTAAAAAAGTAGCCTCTATTCCAGATACGCTGTTTGTTATAGGCTTCTCCTACTGCCACAAACCCTTTGAGTGCCCCTCTGGCAGGTTCACAGCAGAGTGCATCCATGATCCCAATCATCCTGTCTGCAGCCAGTGCTTCATAGGCAAAGCTGTCCATGCGCTCCCCGATAAAGATGTGATCCCCCTTTTCATTCCTACAATCCACTACATTGGCGAAAAAATATTTGACATTGTCCACGCAAACCCTGACAAAAAGGTCATCTTTCTGATCACAGCCTGTGAAATGACGCTCGAGATGTTTGGAGACTGGGGCAACATGGTAGATATTCAAGGCATTGGCATCCGCCTAGATGGCCGCATATGCAACACCATGAAAGCCTTTGAGCTCTCTGAAATAGGAATTAAACCAGGCCTCACAGTTGTAAGGCAAGAAACGCAAGAAAAGATCCTAGAGATTCTGCGCTACCTCAGATAGGTGCTTTCTTCGATAAGGCTTAGGACGCGTCTCTTTCTGAAAAGCTCTTACACGAGGAGCTGCGGTGCACTCTTCAGAGCAACACCCCTGCAGTTTTTCGGCACAATCAAGACAAGAGATAAAAAGTTCATTGCAGTCCATATTGGCACAGTTGTAATAAAGATCTGATTTTACGCCGCAGTGTCTGCACTCACTGATGATGTCTGAAGACTCTTCTTCGCTAATAGGAATGGAGAGGCGATCATCGAATACAAAAAGTCTTCCTTTCCACTTTTTTGTCCCCTCTTCCAAGCCGTATTTGATGATACCACCGTGCAGCTGGTAGACATTTTCAAAGCCTTCTTGTTTAAGAAGAGCAGAATAAAGCTCGCAGCGGATACCGCCTGTGCAGCACATCATGACTTTGGTATTCTTAAGATCGTATTTTTCTTTGAGCTCTTTAGCATAGGTAGGAAAATGCCGGAATTGCTCAAGCACAGGAAGCTCTGAGCCTTCAAAATGCCCAATTTGCCATTCATAATCGTTGCGAACATCGAGCAAAATAGTATTTTCATCTTTTTTCTCTAACATCTCTCTCCATTTCTGAGGCGAGAGATATTCTCCTGTCATGTTCAAATCAACCGGCACATCGAGCGCAACAAGTTGCGCTTTTAATTTGACAGTGGCTCTTGGGAAGACATGTTCATGGTAAGTATGAATTTTAAACTCAACACTCTTAAAAAGAGGGTTGGATAAGAGCCATTCCATATAGAGCTTGCCATCTTCCTCAGATGCGCTCATCTGGCCATTAATCCCCTGTGAAGAGATATAGATCCTTCCCTTAATATCTTTATTATTAAAGAATTCTTTATGCTTAGCAACTTCCTCTTCAGGATGATCAAGCGATGTAAACAAGTAATAGGCAATGACTAAGTAACTCATGGGGGCCATTATAAATCCCTTTTTTTGCAAAAGTCCAGCATAATTTGGCCGTTTTCACCTTTTCAGACAGTTTTTAGCCAGCTGCAAAGCGCCCATCTGTCGCATCTAGGACTTCTCGCTTGGCTGAAATTCTGCCCGATAAGGTAAAACCTTCCAATAATTTTGCGATAAAAATTATTTGAGCTTGTTAAAAATTTGCTCCTTACTTATGATCTTCTTCTTTGAAGTCATAATTCCTGAGGAGAGAAAATGGTTCGTTATACTGGCCCTAAAAATCGCGTCGCACGAAGATTTGGAGTAAATATTTTTGGAAAAGCAAGAAACCCCTTGCTCCATAAAGCTAGTGCCCCCGGCATGCATGGCGCCAAAAAGAAGAAAAAGTCTGACTTTGGTCTTCAACTTGAAGAACAACAAAAACTTAAAGCTGTCTACGGCATGCTTACACAAGGACAACTTGTACGCTATTACAAAGCAGCTGCTAAGAAAAAAGGCAACACTTCTCACCTATTCATTCAACGTCTTGAAACACGCCTTGACAATGTCATCTACAGACTCAAACTTGCTCCTACTATTTTCGCAGCGCAACAACTCGTGTCCCACGGACATATCCTTGTAAACGGCAAAAAAGTAGACCGCAGATCTTTTGAAGTTCGCCCTGGTATGATCGTATCTGTGAGACCAAAATCTCAAGAAACTCCGATCATTAAAAGTGCGCAGGAAAATGGTTCCCGTGATGTTCCTGAATATCTAAGCCTTGAAGCCGGAAAATTTTCTGGTCAACTCTTAGTTGAGCCGCATTTAGACCAGATTCCTTTTCCATTACCTATTAACATTGCAATGGTAGCTGAGTTCCTTGCCCACACGAACTAAGGAGAAAGACGTATGAGTTTTAGTGCATCGATAGGAAGTTTTTCTAGGGTCCTTTCCTATGTGCCAGTGCCTACTGTCACTCAGGCTGCAACCCTAGGAACAGTTGCATCAATATCTTTGATAATGACTGCGTTATTTGAAAAAACAGAACTATCTAAAAAAATATCAGAAACATTCGAAAACGTACTTGTTTTGCTATTAGGTTATAGTGTTCCTTTAACTTTCGCAGCAGCTGCTCAAAAGAAATCACCTCTTCTGTCCCGAATAGCCTTATTACAAACTTCGTTTTTTGCACTCAAATTTTATGTAAAATACCGGAACCTAAAAAAATTGCAAGACAATCTTGTGTGCGGCGCCCTAATTGGAGGCATAACAATCAATGTTATCGCTACAAGCGTTCTTTTATACCAGCAGCACTCCCTACCAACAGCCATTCATTGGTTAGGAAGTTGGGTCTTTCCCGCAATGATCGCACGTAAAACGCTAAGCGAATGAACGGGTCTCCAGCAATTACAGCCCTTTCTTATATGCCAGTGCCTACTATCGCCCAGGCAGCGGCCCTAGGAACAGCTGCATCAGTGTGCATGTTGCTATTCCACGCTGCTAAAAAAATACAGCCTACTATCCCCAACTACAGCGGAACTACAAGCTACTGTTTACTAGTATATACGGCTCCTTTAACTTGTGCAGCAGCAACTCAACAAAAATTACCCCTTCTGTCCCGATTAGCCTTATTGGGCACTTCGCTTTTTACACTCAAACTTTATGCAGAATACATAACTCTGAGCAAACAAGAGAACGAGCCTTTTCCGCTATGTCCTGCTTTTTACCCCTGCCTTTTCGTAGCATTAGGAGTCAATCTTATAACCACAGGCATTCTTTTATACCAGGAGCCTTTTCTAGCAAGAGCTATCCACTTCGCAGGAAGTTTGGCTTTGCCCTTAGTAGCGCTTCATGATAGGTTTAGATGACCTATGGACCGAAATTCAGCAATATCAGCTCTTTCTTATGACCCGTACCTACGGTCAGTCAGACAGCTACTATAGGAACAAGTGCACTGTTATGTTCCTTTCTGTGCAATATAGCCTTTGCAATGGACCACACTTTACCAAACATAAAGCGTATAGCTTTACATCTGCGCAGCCTGAGTTTATCTACACTGGGCCACACAGGTATTGTGATTATTTTAACAGCTGGTCAAAAAAACTGGAGGACCCCATCTCAACTGGGACTCGTTACATTACTTCTTACGCTCAACCCTTGGCGCAAGTTCATAGCATCCAACGAACAAGAGCAAAAAAAAACCTGCATTACCTGATAGCATTAGGATTCATAATCAATGTGATAGTAACAAGCATCCTGTTATATCAGCAGCGCTCTTCCCTAAGCGCTGTGAATTTCCTAGGCAGCTTATCACCCATGATTTTACATACCCTTAAAAGAGATAAATCATGAACTGGAATCCAACCATATCAGCTCTTTCTTTTCTGCCCGTACCCACTCTAACTCAGACAGCGGCCGCAGGAACTATCGCGTTCATATCCGTAGATGTGTTTGATAAGCTATATGATAAAATCAACTATCCCCTTTTAAAGCTCACTTTCCAGTGCCTTGGCAATCTCAGTGTATGCATCCTAGCTTCGACGGGGATCGCAACAATTTGGATAGTTGCTAAAAAACATTATCCAGCTTGGTCTCACCTAGCACTTCTTGCTATTGTTAAACCCATGTTCAAAGCATACACAAATTACATGACCATTTCCATAGACAAAGGATCAGAGGATCCTATGAGAGATGTGGCTAGATATGCTTTTGTCATCAATGTGATAGCAACCACCGCTCTTTTGTACCAACAGCGTTCACTACTACGCGCCTTTCATTTGACAGCGCTTGCCGCTTCATCTTTGTATTTTTACAAACATCTCTAAAGCTTCAGGTCGATTTCCATGAGACGAATGAGCTGAACAAGCTCTTCTTTATCTAAGCCTTTGATTTGATCTTGATCATCGTAGCCGATGATATCTTCCATGAGCCCTGATTTCTTTTCGATGAGGCGCTGGATGTGCTCTTCAATGGTACCTTTGGTGACCATTTTAAAGACTTGGACACCTCTATTTTGCCCAATACGGTGCACCCGGTCGGTTGCTTGATTTTCTTTGGCAGGATTCCACCATCTGTCGTAGTGGATTACAACAGAGGCTGCAATAAGATCAATACCCACACCTGCTGCTTGAAGAGATCCTACAAACACTTCACATTTGGGATCATCTCTAAACTTTTCTATGGGAGACCTGCGATCTCTTGTTGCACCGCGTATGGTTGCATAACCGATATTTTCTTCTTCGAGGTATTTTTGGATAATGTCTAACATGCCAAGATATTGAGAAAATACGACAAGCTTCTGGCCGCTATCCCTTGCTTCACCGAGTAACTCTACAAAAAGATCCCATTTGCCAGAGGCATGCGCTTTGTAGTTATCTACGTCACCTAAAACAAGCGCTGGATGGTCACAGATTTGTTTGAGCTTCGATAAAAGCGCAAAGACATGTAGGTAGGGAACAGCTTTCTGTTCATCGCTTAGATCTTTAAGAAGAGGGTTTCTGAGAGATAGGTATGTTTTGCGGTAGAGCTCTTTTTGTTCATCGGAGAGAATAGCATACGCTGTCTCTTCTGTCTTGTCTGGCAGCTCTAAAAGCACTTCTGATTTTTTTCTTCTTAAAATAAAAGGATGGATGAAACGCGTTAAGAGAAATTTCTTTTCTTGATCTTGCTGCTTTTCAATAGGGTTGATAAACATCTCCTTGAACACAGCTTCTGTTGGCATGTAACCTGGAATGATCACATCAAAAAGAGATTTCAGCTCAAGCAGTCTATTCTCAATAGGTGTTCCTGTAAGACCCACACGCGTGCGCGCTTTAATCAGTTTTAAAGCTTTATGCGTTTGTGAGTGGGCATTTTTTGCAATTTGAGTTTCATCAAAAACAGCGATTTCAAAAAATATTTCGGAAAGAGGACTTTTTTCACTGCGCAGCGTTCCATACGACGTGAGAAGAATATCAAAATCAGCATCAAAGTTAGAAAGCGTTCTTTGAATACCATAAAAAATGCAGACACGAAAATCTGGCACATATTTTTTTAAGAGCTCTTGCCAGTGATAAATAACAGACGTTGGACACACGACTAAAAACTTACCTGTAGGATTTTTGTTCTTTGCTGCTTGTAAAAGAGCCATCGTTTGATGGGTTTTACCAAGACCCATCTCATCACAAAGTAACCCTGATAGACCATGGCAGTAGAGAAACCATAGCCACTTAAGTCCCGTTTCTTGATAGGAGCGCAGCTGACTCTTGAGCCCTTCAATACTGAGAGTCTCATGTGTTTGAAAATCTCTAAACTCCTGAAAAATTTTTAGGCTCTCAGCATCCTTGGGAGGCGCGATCTCCTCAAAAATAAAAAGACGTATCCATTCCAAGGAAGTTAGCGCAATCTGCTGACCTTTTTTTAACCATCTTTTTTTACCAAGTCCCTTAACCCAATTAAACCGAGGCTGCTGGAGTAAAATCAAACCAGCTTCAGAAAATAAATACCGCTTGCCCGCCTGAAGAGACTCCCAAATCTCCATCCCTTTAACAGATCCGATATCACTCTCATAAGTAAGATTGACAAGCCAGTTCCCCTCTTGCGCTTTTTCTATATGGGAAATATCCACAACAAGGTGGTCTGGCTTTTTTAATCGGGGATCACACGACAAAACAAAGGGGCGTAGCTTATCAAGCTCATAAAAAATAAAATAGGGTTCTGCTACGCTATCAATGGTTGTTTGTTTGAAATAGGGGTCAGGCATTTTAAACTCTGAGGGAATCTCACAAAATCCCTCACCCGCAACAAATGTTAGCCCGTCATAAACGTGCACATCTTTATCGTGATACGCCTCTTTAAAGACATATTCAGGAGTGATCACAATTTTTTCATGCTCACCCAGAGAAATTTTCAAACCAGATTTTTCTAAAGGAGATGTTGAACCTAAAAAATGGGGAATGTTTTCCAACTCTTCCGGATAGGCTGCAATAAATTTTGGCAAATCGGCCATCTGCACAAAGAGGCCAGGTTTGACAACTTGCCCTGATCTCTTAGGGCCTTTTGAGTAAAAGCCACCGCCTCTTACATAAACCCAATCTTCGAAATCGATCATCTCTTCGTTGCCTTCTGCGACTTCAAGCCGTGCCTCAAATTTCACGCCTTTGTCTCTTGTCACCGTGTAGGTAAGATTAGACTCTACACTTGACACATGCGTCTCAAAACCTTCATGGCCATGCAACCAGTGGCGGTGCTTACTGATAAATTCTGAGACGTGAGCTTTAGGAATCACTTTCTCAACTTCTTTAAAAAGAAGATGGTGAAGTTGATAAAACCCTTTATCTGCCACGTAGACCCAAGAACCAAAAAAAGAGGAGCCTATTTTTTGGAGATCTCCCTCATGGAAAACATAACAACCAATGTGCAGAAAGCCACTTTTATCAAAAGAGAGATGGTATCTTGCAGGCACAGGCTCTAAAGAGATGCGACATCCTACAAGATGCTCTTTTACAAGCTCTGCATGCTTGTGCAAAAACATCTCAATTTGATCTTCGGGAATGGTTTTATTTTTTAACAATAGATCTAATTTAGCAGGATAAAAACCTCTTCCTGGAATGAACATCCACTCTCCCACAGGATAGGTTGGGGCATCTTTTGCCACCTCTTCTTCTACTATTTTGATATCGACAAGAAAGGATTTTTTCAAAGGGTCATAAAGGATTTTATTGATCTCTTGATGTGTCAGCTCAAAAATACGTAAAGGGGAAAGCACATGCGCTAGTGAAGGAATGATCTGCGCCCAATTCACATCTGCAATATAAAATCCCATTTCAACATCTGCAAATTTGATGTGGATCTCTTTTGGTAACACTTGCTTTGCCGGTGGAAATGTGATCGTGTATTTCTTCTTGTCTTCTTGCAAGAGCATCCACCACTTAGCAAGATCTGACCAAAAAGAAAGCTCATACTGCAGTGCATGGCTAGGCGTTCCTTCTTTCCACAGCTTTAACTCTTCTGGAGAAAGATTAGAAAACTTCAAGGAAGTCTCCTCTGTCTCAGCAGATCTTTCTGTGATAATTTCCTTGAGGCTTTGTTTGCCCTTGGGCGTTAAAGGACGGACAAAAAATAATACCTTCCCTTTAACCTGCGTTTCAAAACCACCGCCTGCATGTTTTTTTAATACAGAAGGAAGATATCCGTGCCTTCTACCTGCCATCTGACATAGCTGATTCCATAGAGAAGATCTAAAGCGCATGTGAAGAGGAATATTTTTATCATTGAACACCTTTAACCAAGCAGCTGCTTGATGGAGACACCCGCCCTCTTTTTCTGCTTTAGGGCATGTGCAGAAATGATCTTTTAACTTCCCCTCATCATCGAGTTGCAAGAAAGGCCAAAAATGCTCTTTTCCATCCTTAACATCTACCTGGTAAGTTCCCTCTGAAAACAAGAGATCTTCCACCTTACCTTCTTCAAGTAAAGTCTTACCGGCCTTAAGATCTTTTTCAGAAAAAATGGTAGCGCCCATATCCAGCCCTTTGAGGTACAGAATGCCTATAGAGGAGAAAAAATTCAAGCACGGAACATGGGGATGTAATGGAATTTTTTTAAATCTTTATTTTATCTCGTGAACCGTTTATAACTTTCACGTGTTTAAACAGTACTCGAAGTGGCCTTGACTTGTTTTTTAAATTTTAAAATAGATAGGTGAAATACACATGCAAAATAGCCAACCCACCAAGTATCGCTGGATCGTTACAGGCCTGATTTTCTTTATCACACTCATCAACTTTATTGATCGCTCTGCCATCTCCTTTGTGATCGACCCTCTCAAACGAGAGTTTCATTTTACTGACACGCAGTTTGGCATGATCCTCTCTGCTTTCGGTTTGGGATATGTTCTATTAACAGCCTTTGGTGGCTGGCTTGTCGACGTTTGGGGCACTCGTATTGTATGGCCTCTTGCTGCTATAGGTTGGTCTCTATGCGTTGGACTCCTTGGTATTGCTGGTAGTTTTTGGGGATTTATTGGCCTTAGATTTCTCTTAGGTGTCACAGAAGGCCCTCACTTCCCTGCTATGTCTTCCTCTATTGGTAACTGGCTTCCCTCTTCTGAAAGAGCGCGCGCTTTATCTCTAGGCCTTGTAGCTATCCCTCTTTCTTCCGTTATAGGAGCTCCTATAACCTCTTATTTAGTATCTGACTTTGGCTGGAGAACAATGTTCTTTGCGATCAGCGCTGTTGGTATTCTATGGGCATTTGCCTGGTATTGGTTATTTAGAGACCGCCCAGAAGACTCCCCTCATGTAAACGCTGCAGAAAAACATCTCATTAAAACATCGCGTAAAGTAGAAGCTGATAGCGGCCATAAACACGCCATCGACTGGCGCTTCATATTGACGCACCCTGCACTACTTGCCAACAATATTGCCTATTTTTCTTTTGGCTATATGCTATTTTTTGCAACCCTATGGCTTCCTGGCTACTTTCTTACTCAGCATGGACTGAACCTCAAAAGTGTAGGCTGGTACTTGATGATACCTTGGCTTGTAGCCGCTCTATTCCTAAAAGCCGGAGGAATTATCTCCGATTGGCTTCATAAAAAGACAGGCAGCGGCCGCATATCACGCTCACATGTGATCTGGGTCAGCCAGCTATTTGCTGCCATATTCTTTCTTTTACTTGGATTTACTCATTCCTTTGGCCTGTGCATTGTATTCCTCAGCTTAGGCTTAGGCTTTGGGTTCATGCCACAACCTGCCTTCTTTAGCATCAATATCGATGTCGCTAAAGATAGAGCTGCTTCTGCTCAAGGGGTAACCTCTAGCTTCCTCTCTCTTGCAGGGATCATTGCCCCTGTGATGACAGGCTGGCTCATTGACTTGACGGGTAACTACCAAGCTGCCTTCTTCCTCCTTGCAGGACTCACAGGGCTTGCCGTAGTCACCGTCCTTCTCTTTCACCACCCTGATAAAAAAAAAGCACTCGTAGCAGCGTAGATATTCCTATGTAAAAAAAATCCCACTATGCAAAACATAGTGGGATTTGAGAAACTTACTGGGTGGATTGAAACTTACACCAATTGCAACGCATTTTTTAAAGTATAATAAAGCGAAAGAACGTCTTTTGTATGTGTTCCTAGCTCCTTCAGAGATTTAAAAACGCCTGTCAATGCAAAAGCCTTAGGTAAACATTTTAATTCTTCTAAAACATGATGGGTAAGTATTACCACCGGTATAGTTCTTTCAAAAGATAACTTTCCTTGCATAGCCCGGCTAAAAGAAAGCCCAGCAATCAACAAAAAAGCTGCAGCCCCTGCTAGAGGCTTCATCATTGATAAAAATCCACGTGCTGTTGCCGAATTTTCGGAATTAGCATTCTGGAACAGATTCCCATTTAGAATAGTTTTAGCTACCAGAACAGCGGCAATACACGGAGCAATCAGAGCAACAACATAGATACCTTTTGGTTGAAAAAATGTCCACGCAGACTTATCCAAAGGGCTTGTAATAGTTGTTATCATATAAAATCTCCTTGTATTTTTTTAATTAATAAATAAACTTATTTAATATTATATAACAATTAACTTTTTAATTCAATTATTAATAAGCATATTAATATAAATAAGCAACCGCAAGTTGCTTACACACAAACACATAGATCGTAACAAGCTTGTAATCGACTAACTATCAATGATTTATACATTTACAAAGAAAGAGGGATGCGTCCTTTATATACACTGTGGACAGGGCCGGTCATTTGAACGCCCTCTATACCTATGACAACTTCTAGAACTTCTCGGGAAGCAGGTATCACTGTAATCGGACTTGCCATTTGATAAAGCTCATGAGCAATGGTTGCAACTGCCAGAGCGCCTGTGCCACAGGCTAGAGTCTCCCCTTCAACACCTCTTTCGTACGTCCTGCAGTGAAGACTTTGATCGGGCTGCAAAGAAACAAAATTGACATTAGCACCTTCTGGCTGAAAAAAAGAATGAAAACGAATCTCTCGGGCTTGATGGTGAAAATCGGGAATATCAAGATGATCAACAAAGATGACAGCATGCGGAACACCTGTATTGATAAAATGCACCTCGTGCGCGCCTATTTTAATAGGGGGCTTAAATGGTTTAGCATACTCAAAAGAAGAGGAAACTTTGCTACCTGTGAGCTGACAAGATAGAAGAGAGTTTTGAGTTTCAACGATGCAGAGTGGTTTGTTAAATCCGATAGTGTAGGCAAAATGTACAAGACATCGAATGCCGTTGCCACACATGGCAGCTTCTTTTCCGTCAGAATTAAAGATGCGAAAAAGAAAATCTCCCTTTTTAGAGGGCTGGAGCAAAATTAAACCATCTGCTCCAATACCAAATTTGCGATGGCAGAGCTTGGCAATCATCTGAAAATCGCGTACAGGAAATGAAAGAGACCTGTCATCGATGAGGATGAAGTCATTTCCTGCAGCTTGATACTTTGTGAACCTAAGGCTCATGGGAGGTCTTTAAAAGACGTCACAACCTTATCTAAAAGACCAAAGGTCTTGGCTTCACCTGCTGACATCCATGTATCTCTATCGATTGCTTTTTCAATGTCTTTTCTAGGCTTGCCGGTTGCCGCTGTATATAAATCTACAAGAGCTGTACGCGTTTTGATGATTTCTTTAGCTTGAATAGCAAGATCTGTTGCCTGACCACGGATCACTCCGCCAATTCTTGGTTGGTGGATCATGATACGCGCATTAGGTGTTGCAAAGCGCAGGTTGGGAGAAGCGCAGAGGCTGAGGACTGATCCCATCGACGCTGCAAGCCCTGTAACAAGCGTTGCAACAGGAGAAGAAATCATCTTTACCTGATCCCAAATTGCAAATCCTGCATCAACAGACCCGCCTGGGGAGTTGATAACAAGCAAAATGGGTTTGCCTGGATCTACGATATCTAAATACCAAAGTTTGCGAATAGCATCTTTGGCACTATTCATATCAACCGCATCGCAGAAAAAAATTCTACGCGCTTTTAAAAGAGCCTCATCAATTTTAGTATCGAGAGCTTGCGGTTTGCGGGAAGACTCTTCTTCTTCATCTTCGTCTTCTAATCTGTACATATTACCTCTTTCCTTATAATTAATCTTATTATCCTGTTTTCCCATTTTCAATCAATGATGAGTTCTGGGTAAAGAGGGAAATGTTTCAAAAGATCTGCTACTTGCTCTTGGATTTTTTTCAAAATTTTGGAGTCTGTGATAGGTTGCGCTTTATTTGCCTGGACTACCTGCGGACCTTCATCAGGCTTGGTATTTTTAAGCAGCTCAATCATCATAGAAGCAATAGCTCGCATTTCTTGCTCTTTCATGCCAAGGGTTGTTAGCGCTGCAGGACCAATGCGCACACCTGATGTATACCATGCTCCATTTGTATCAAAAGGAATGGAGTTGCGGTTGACTGTAAAAAATGCTGATCTAAGAGCTGTTTCTGCTTGCCGTCCGTTCAATCCAAAACTTTTTGCAACATCTATCACGAGGAGATGGTTATCTGTTCCACCCGTTGTCACAGTAACGCCTTGAGATAGAAATGTCTCTGCAAACGCTTTTGCATTGGCAACAATTTGATGCGCATACGCTTGAAAGGAAGTTGTGCTAGCTTCTTTAAAGGCAATTGCTTTGGCAGCAATCACATGAGGAAGCGGTCCGCCTAAAACAAGAGGACATCCCTTGTCAATCACAGGCTTATATTCATTAGCACAAAGAACGATACCACCGCGTGGACCTCGGAGGGTCTTATGTGTGGTTGATGTCACAACGTGGGCAAAAGGAATGGGATCAAAATTGCCTTTTAAAACTTTTCCTGCGACAAGCCCTGCAAAATGAGCCATATCGACAAGAAGAGTTGCTCCTACGCTATCTGCAATTTCTCTCATCTTGGCAAAATCAATGAGACGCGGGTAAGAGGAGTATCCCGCAATTAAAATCGCAGGTTTTTCTCTTTTGACATCTTCTGCAAGCTTTTGATAGTTGATAAGGCCTGTGCTAGAATCAACATCATAACAGCAGGACTCCATCATTTTAGAAGAAATATTATGACGGTATCCATGGGTTAAATGCCCTCCGGAACTGAGTGACATGCCCATAACTTTTTGGTTAACAAGGAGTTGCCTGACTTGCTCATATTCGGCAGGCGTCATCTCATCAATACTTTTTTTACCAAGCCTTTCGACTTCTTTATTTTGCACTCGGTGAAGGAGAATAGCCCAGAAAGCGACCATATTAGCGTCTGCTCCCGAGTGGGGCTGCACATAAGCATGCTCGCATTTAAAGATATTTTTTAACTCTTGAGCCGCTGCATTTTCAATGAAATCAACATTTTCACAGCCTGCATAAAATCGATGGAAAGGACACCCTTCCGAGTACTTATCCGTTAAGAGATTACCCATAGCCAGCTGGACAGCGAGTGAGCAAAAATTTTCTGAAGCGATCAATTTAAGATGTGATCTCTGATCTTTGAGTTCTTTGACAATAGTATCCGCAATGGAAGGATATACACTCTTAATATGATCAATAGCCGCTAAATATGCGATAGCAGAAGAGGCTCTTTTCTCTTCAGGAACGTGATAAAAATATTTTTTTAAATATGACATGGCACCTACTAGTCAAAAAATGAATACCGTCTAGGACGCCCCCAGTATACACAACAGGAAAATTTCGTCTACCTCCTTTGATCTCTCTGGAATTTTTCCTTGAGCATTAATTCTCTTCCGGATAAGCTCTCTATCTAGTTTAAGAATCATCGTGCAGGTTTATTCTCTCTTTTTTGCCTGACAAAGTTAAAAGGTTTATAGTAATGATGAAGGAAGCAATGAAAACAATTTTAGACATTCAAGAACTGGATATGAAAATGCTCCGCCTAATGCGCGTTAAAAAGCAGAGGCTGCAAGAAATCGGTCAAATCGATGCTCTAAGAAAAGAACTCCACCAGCAACTCGTCGAAAAAGAAGCTGGAATGGAATCTTTGGGAAAACAAATCCACGCTTATGAGCAAAAAATCCAAGACATTGCCACTAAAATGAAGCATTTAGAATCTCAACAGAGCTCTATTAAAAAAGTGGAAGAATTCAATGCTATCACGCAAGAATCAACTGCTTTAGAAAGAGAGAAAATTGCAGTTGAACAAAAAGTTTCAGACCTCGTTGACAAACGCGTAATAGAGGAAGAAATTTTTGGTAAAATTAAAGAAAGTTTAGAGTCTTCTGAAGCCAGCAGCCTTAATCTAGAAAAAGAGATTCAATCAAGCATTAAGCTCATTAACGAAGAAGGCACTTCTTTGAAAAAAGAAAGAGAAGACTTAAGTAAAAAAGCAGACCCTGCTATTTTGCATGTGTACGAGCGCTTACTAAGAAATAAAAAAGACCGCGTCATCGTTCCTATTCAAAATCGTACATGCAGCGGCTGCCACATCGCTTTAACTCCGCAACACGAAAACGTGGTGCGTAAAGGAGAAAATCTCGTTTTCTGCGAACATTGTTCACGTATTCACTATTGGCAAGAAGTTGTAGCTCCCGTAGGAACAGAGACAACCACCAAGCGCAGAAGAAGACGAGCTTAAGTCAATTTTTGGGAAAGTAGGCAATCGCTCTTTTAGTAATAAAAGAGAGGAAAGTCCGGACTTCACAGGAGAAGATGCCAGTGAAATACTGGGGGTCGTAAGGCTACGGAAAGTATAACAGAAAACACTCCTCTGCTTCTTTAAAAGAGCAGTAAGGCTGAAAATGCCCGTTTAATTAAGCGGGCCACATTTGCTGAGAAGCAAAGTGCTATAAACCCCATCTGAAGCAAGAGACTGCATATACACTTCCGCTCTCCGCGGGTATATGCAACTTATCGCCCGAGAGGTGCGGCAACGCATCTCCTAGAGGAATGATTGCTCACGACAAAATCCGGCTTATCGCTTTCCCATTTTTTTCCTGCGCTGACGGATGCGCCTTTTCATACACTTCTTTTTTAAGCTTCGGTGACACTTGCGTATAGATCGTGGTTGTCACAAGCGAGCTGTGGCCTAAAAGCGTTTGTATTGTTTTCAAGTCCATCCCCTTTTCAAGCCAATGTGTGGCAATCGTATGACGAATGGTGTGAGGCGTGATCTTGAGTGCAAGCCCCGACCTTAGAAGATAATTTTTAAATCCTCTATCCACAGAGCGTACAGTCAGACGTGTTCCCCACTTATTCAGAAAAACAGCTTGGGCGTCAACCTGAGGTTGATGATCCTCTCCTTTGTTTTCTCTTTCAGGATGGTTGAGATAGTCTGTAACCCAGACAGCTGCATTTTTTGTAATAGGGATCACCCTTTCTTTTTTTCCCTTGCCTCGTACTCTTAATGTAAAATTCACAGCATCAAAATCAGATCTGTTAAGGCCTATGAGTTCACTTATTCTGAGCCCTGAGCTATAAAAAAGTTCCATGATACAGCGATCTCTAAAGCCTAAATAAGTTGTAATATCTGGCTGCTCAAATAATCTCTCCACCTGATCGTAAGAAAGAGACTTGGGAATCGTCTTATCTGCCTTTGGGCTTTCGATCTCTTCCATGGGATTAAAAGGTAAGATTTGCTCTTTCATAAGGTATTTGAAAAATGAGCGCAGGGAAGATAGCCTTCTTAAAATGGTCCTCTTTTTAATCTGCTTTAAGTTGAGCTCAGAGAGATACCCTCTAATTGTTTTTTTATCGATTTTATCTAGAGCTATCTCTCGGGAATAGGCTTCAAATGCCTGCAAATCCAGCTTATAATTACGCAACGTGTGCTCTGAGGCATTGCGTACAACTCGCAAATAATCTAAAAACTTTATCTTTGTCTCTTTCATTCTATCCTTTTTTCTGCTATGATGGATCTCTATGATCACTCTTAATAAAATCTCAAAAAAGGTCGGAGCTCGTCTTCTATTCGAAGATGTCAACACGACATTTAGCCCAGGCCATCGTTACGGTCTCACAGGCCCCAACGGAGCCGGTAAATCCACCCTTCTCAAAATCATGATGGGCGTGGAAGAAGCAACCTCTGGCACTGTAACATTACCTAAAAGAGTTGGTTTCTTAAAGCAAAATATCGAAAGCTTTAAAAACATGAAAGTCTTAGATACGGTTATCATGGGAAATAAACGTCTTTGGGGCGCCTTAGACGAGAGAGAATCCCTCTACGAAAAAGAAATGACCGACCACATTGGCATTCGTTTAGGGGAAATAGAAGAAATCATTGCCGAAGAAAATGGCTATAGCGCGGATTCCGAAGCTGAAGACCTACTCGTCGGAATGGGCATCCCTGCTACTCTGCATCAGAAAAAAATGCACGAGATTCCTACTGATACACAATTCCGCGCCCTCATATGCCAAGCCCTTTTTGGAGATCCTGAAGCACTCTTACTCGATGAACCAACAAACCATCTTGATATGGAGTCGATCGGATGGCTTGAAAAATTCCTCTGTGGGTACAAAGGTACGCTTGTTGTTGTTAGCCATGATAAACACTTCCTTAACAGCGTTACAACCCGCATTGCTGATATTGACTATGATACGATCATTATTTATCAAGGCAACTACGATGACATGCTTGTTGCTAAAACTGCAGCTAGATCGCGCACAGAAGAAGAAAATAAATCAAAAGAAAAGAAGATCTCGCAACTCCAAGAGTTCGTCTCTAAATTTGGTGCCGGCACAAGAGCAAGCCAGGTGCAATCACGCATCCGTGAAATTGGCAGGTTGCAGCCGATGGAGCTTAAAAAATCTAATATTCAACGCCCCTACATCCGCTTCTACCCTCCTGAAAAGCCCTCTGGACAAATCGTCATCAAAGCAGAAGGCATCGGTAAATCGTATGGCGATAACACGGTGATCAACTCTTTTTCTATACAAATTGAAAAGGGAGACAAAATCGGCGTCATCGGCAATAACGGCAAAGGCAAAACCACCCTTCTTAAAATGCTAGCTGGTGTCCTGCCTCAAGATAAAGGCAAAATTGAACTAGGACATCAAGTCCAAATTGGCTACTTCCCTCAAAATCACTCTGAAGTTATCGACAAGACAAGTTCGATGACTGCTTTTGACTGGCTTAAAAACAGACGAGAGTCTGTGAAAGACCAAGATGTACGCGGCGTACTCGGCAAGATGCTTTTTGGTGGGGATGATGCTTTTAAACCGATATCCCATCTTTCAGGTGGAGAGACAGCCAGACTTATTATCGGCGGCATGATGCTTTGCAACTATAACTTTCTTATCATGGATGAACCCAACAACCACCTTGACCTAGAAGCAGTAGCAGCTCTTGCCTGGGCCCTCGAAGAATTCCAAGGACCTGTTGTCATCGCATCTCACGATAGAGGTCTTCTCGATGAGTCTGCAAATAAAATCATCGTCTTCAAAGAAAAAGGCCCTCAGATATTTTACGGCCCTCTAGAAGAGTATCTGCAATCTAACACTCTTTAACTTGAACATATTTTATCTCGCATCTAAAGTAAAAAAAACTGTAAAAAATATACGGATTCCGGCATACTGGCTCCAACGGATCGTTTTATCCATGAGATTTGATAAACTAGATCCTCTTAAAAGAAGGCAATGAATGGCACTCCCTCCGATTTCTGGCTCTAACAGATCTGACTTTGTTAATCCCTACACTGCGATTGAAAGCGTGGTAGCAAATTTAGAAAATTGCTTAAGTGGCCTCGTCAGTAAAATTAATGCCGTCGTTGCTCTAGCAAACAAAGAACCAGATACTCAAGATCTTTTACAGATTGCTAAACTCATACATTCTATCGAACAGTGTTCGATAGATGCAGACAAATCTATTGGCAATCCTCAAACGATTATGAGCATAAAAAAATACATCCAAGAGCTTTTCGATGTTCTTTCTACGCGCGGCGCCTCTATCGTAACAGCTGTAAAAGAAGACACTAAAGAAAATTCTTCTACTCACCTAAAAAGCACGCTTGAGACTTTTACAAAACTGCCTCATGCATCAAAGCTTTTAACACAAGAATTGGACCTCATTGCAGAAGACATCCACCTGCTTCAGCAACCACGCCCACGCCACATCGGCTAATTTTATACCTAATTTTTAGGAAAAGGAAATACCTTTAAGTCATCGGCTGCAAAGGTATTGGGGAAAATTGTTTTTGCTTCTCTTTCAAAAGGCTCAAGCTCTTGGTAGCGCGCAGAAAAATGCGTGAGGATGAGCTCTTCTACGCCAGCTTTTTTGGCAATTTCAGCTGCTTGCATAGCCGTCATATGATGATATTGCTCGGCTAGATGCCTGTGCTCTTCGAGATAAGTACTTTCACAGAGTAAGATTTTCGCCCCTTTAGCAGCGGCTAAAGCACCTGGGCAAGGTAGCGTGTCGATGACAATAGCAAAGACATCGCCTTTTCTTAGTGAGCTGACTTGCTCTAGTGTGACTACAGAACCATCTACCACTACTTCCCCTTCTTTCTCAATAAGGCTAACCATTTTACCGTGGACTTTTAAATCGCGCAACTTTTGCTGATCGAATTTAAAAGTGTCAGGCTCTTTGATACGGAAAGCAAAGTTGTCAACGCCGTGCTCTAACTTATAAGCCTCAATACGGAATTTCCCATCATCTTCGACAAGACCTTCTTTAGTAATGGGGTGCAAAACCACTTGAATATTCTCATGGTACATACTTCCATAACGCAGTCTGTCAAAATAAACTTGCCCTGATGCTGGGTAGTAACAGTGAATAGGATGCGTGACCTTATCGAGATTAAGACGCATCAACATCGAGCCAAGCCCCATACAATGATCTCCGTGGAAGTGGCTCACAAAAATACGTGTAACGCAAGGAGGAGCAACGTTAGCAAAAATAAATTGCCGCTGGGTTCCTTCACCTGGATCAAATAATAGCCCCTCCTCATTCCATCTAAGAAGGTAGGCTCCATGATTGCGCTTACGGGTGGGTTGCTGACTTGAGCACCCTAAAATAACAAGTTCCCTTGCACTCACACCTTCCTCCTAGAAAAAACAGGCAAGCGGGCACATACTATGCCGACAATGCCTCCTACGATGTGCGCTGTGTTGGCAATGGGCAAAGCAAGCTCAACAACACCTAAATACTGCAAAGTAAAAGATAGAATCTCCAATCCTAGCATTGCAAAAACAAAAATAGAAATGAATAAAATGACAGAGCGCTGCAGCGGATATCCTTCCCAAGGAGCCGCCTTCTGCCGCATCCAGATAAAACCAACCATCCCTACAACAACACCTGAAAAACCTTCAAAACTAGGGCCTCCCATTAGATACTGGGCAATATTAGGAAGTATACCTGTAATGAGAATGAGAGCTACAATCTTCAGCTTGCCTATTCTATCTTCTATCTGCCGGCCTAGAACCCAGACCCAACACATGTTAAATAGGATATGAAAAATTCCATTGTGCATAAGACAGGGAGTGAATAATCTCCAAAATTCCCCCTGACGGATCTTTCCAAAAAGCACGCTAGGTGGAAGATCTTCCCATCCCTTCAAGCTTTTGGCAGATATTAAATCGGCTGCACCCTTCCATGTGGGCTCTGCTACAATCTTATGGAATTCTGCTTGCATCTCAGGTGAAAGATCTTTGATCTCTTCTACCGAGCG
>CANJJB010000018.1 GCA_947474635.1 Parachlamydiales bacterium
GATAAAGATGTTGGACCACCACTCGTTCCTCCTCCAGCACTTCCTGCTACTGATGCAGGAGACAACGTCCCACCTGGAGTACTTCCTCCTATGCTATTTGCAGATAAAGACGTTGGACCACCACTCGTTCCTCCTTCAGCACTTCCTGCTACTGATGCAGGAGACAACGTCCCATCTGGAGTACTTCCTCCTATGCTATTTGCAGATAAAGATGCTGGCTCTCCACTTGTTGCTCCTGCAGAACTACCACCTAACGACGCAGGAGTAGGTGGTGAAGTTGCCCCCGCAGTACTTCCAACTCCCAAACTACTTGCAATTGAAGACCCTAAGCCCGCACTTATTGCTCCCAAAGTACTGCCAGCCAATGTTGCAGCAGTAAGAGCCAAAGTTGCCACAGGAGAACTTCCAACTTCTGCACTGCTTGCACTTGAAGAGCCTAGCGTTGCACTTGTCGCTTCCGAAGAACTCCCAGCCACTGCTTGAGAAGTGAGAGGAGATGTAGGAGGCGAAGTTCCACCTGCGGTACTTCCAACTCCCAAACTACTTGCAATTGAAGACCCTAACGCCGCACTTATTGCTCCCAAAGTACTGCCAGCCAATGTTGCAGCAGTAAGAGCCAAAGTTGCCACAGCAGAACTTCCAGCTCCTGCACTGCTTGCACTTGAAGATCCTAATTCCGCACTCGTTGCTCCTGAAGAGCTACCAGCTGATGTTGCAGAAGTGGGAGGCTTAGGAGCGCTTGTCAAGCGCGCGGTGGAGGCTTGTGAAGCATGAGGTGCTGTTGAGGGTTGTCTGGGGCTTGTTGCTTCCGAAGTAGGAGTGCTTGAAGATGTGGGGGCAATACATGCAGGGTTAGCTTGGGCATAGGAGAAACTCAGTGCCATGTTTTGGATGTTGGAAGCATTTGCAGTTAAGTTAGCTGCTTTAAATACGATGGACTGAAGAACGTTTGTGCAAGCAGCTGTTACACCGGCAAGCTGGGTAAAGTTTAGTAGACCTGCTCCGATGTTGCTCATTCTGCAGAAGGTTGCGTTAAGGGGTTGTAAGGAAAGAGGGTTGCCAAGTGTTTGATTTACGTAGGAAGCAGTATGGACTACCCTTGTGAGATTATCATAGGCCGACTGAGTTTGATCGTTAGCGCAGCTATCTGATGGGGAACCTTGAGAAGAGGAGGAGGATCCGCCTTGAAGCAGAAGACCAGCTCCGATAGCTGCAGCAGTACCTAATACTGCACATGCAGTGACTCCTCTGCGGAAGTTAGTACCACAAAATACATTTCCAATGCGCTGTGAGAGAGAACGCTCCTTGTGAGATTGATTGCTTTCTAAGTCAAATGGAGGAGGAATGATTGGTGGTGCGCTTTGTGAAATAATGGGGAATGTTAGCTTTAGGACGCTTCTAGATGTGCTGCCCTCACAAGCTGTATGGCCGCAGGTAGCGCCATCTGAACATCTACACATATAACCGCAGGGAAAAACTAGGATAGATCTTTCGTTATCTTGTGAGGGTTCTATTCGAGTAGCAGGCTTATGTAATGGGTTGGGAAGCCTGTAGAGTTCGTTTAGAGGTTTATGGGGCAAAGGGCGTGGAAGTTCTGAATAATTTCCGTTAGGATCTGGCTGCGTGTGGGGAGTTAGATAGTCTGTGTCTGAAGACATGCCGGGTAATTGGACATACGCATCTTCATCCGTACTTTCACCCATAGCATCACTAGCTAGGGTGTATGTCACATCGGAAGTAAGGGCTGTAGAGGGGCTTTTTTTTCTGACAGTTGCATGTAGAGATCGTGAAGTAGCTGCAGCTAAAGTATATTCAGGGGTTGATTTATCAGCTGAGCCAAGGGTGTATATTCCATCGCTTGGAAAGAGAGTTTGTGGGGGTTTATTTTTATTAAACGCAGTAAGATCAGGAATTGCATATAGAGAGCCGTTCTGCGTGTCAACATTGCCTAAAGTATATGCAGGTTCTGCGTTTTGTGCATCAGCCGTGCCTAGGGTGTATATTCCATCGCTTTGGGAAGTGGGAAGGGCTGCAGCACTAGATGTGCTATATAGGGCCTCTAGATCAGCATCGCCCAAACTATACAAGGGATCTGCGTTTATTGTATCAGCATTGCCTAAGGTATATAGAGGGACTTGCAGAGGGGAAGACTTCGGACCTTTTGTTGTTGTGGCGTATACGCCTGAATCAGCTGTGCCTACAGCATACTCGTGACCTGGTTCATTGGTCTCACCTAGATTGTATTGATGGGCTCGAGAAGTATCTGAGCTTGGAAGGCTACGCGCTTCTACGGTATCGTGATCTTCTGCTTCGTTAAGAAATGCATACTGGTTGTCATCATCTTGGGGGACTTGCTTGGGTGAAGGGGTTTGGTTCTTTAAAAGAGTAGCCTTTAAAGCACCTGGATGGGTGTTGCAATAAGCAAGCAATTGTTTCAGTGAGGGATCGGTCTGTGGGAGATGCTGGAGTGTTCTGATTAACTCTTCGGGTGTGTTAATCGAAGCTCCGGGAGTCTCATAAGTGGGTGCATCGGTATTAGAGGCGGTGGTATGCAAAGAAAGATAGCCTTCAAAAATGGGTTCATCTCCATCGAAACATTTGACGTAGATACGGCCTTTTGCATCTGTTGTGGTTTCTAGGCTAAGGCTTGAAAGGGGCTTGTCAGAAAAAGATGTGTCAGCGTAGATGTCTTGGCTATCTACTGGTACCGGATCTAGATACGAAACACCGAATCCGAATGTCTCAACTGGTTTCCGTATACGATCCATATAATCCCCCTGGGAAGCGATGATAGTTGCTGTAAACTATAAGATACTGAATGTTGCGAGCTATTGTACTGAATGGGGATTTCTTTTTGCAAATTAATTATGTTGTAATCCAAGAAAGCCCAGCAATTAAAATTTTATAGGAGCTGGCCTTAGAAAGATATGAACCAGCTGATCATTTTCGTTATGCCACAAAAATGATCAGCTGAGGTTTTTGTATTCCATAAACATAGAAAATAAGCAGCTCCTCAATCTCTAAGTTTTCATAGAGCAAAAAAGAGCCAAAACTATTTTAAACCTGCGGACCACATAATCCACAACAGATAATATTAAATAAAAACATATTTTATATTGAAATAATTAATAAATTAATCTATTTGAAAATAAATAGAAAACAATTAATTGCGAATATAAAATGTCGTCAAATATCCCTCCTATACCGCCGAAACCATCTCAGCCCTCTCCGGGACCTGACGACTCACAAGGCCCTTCTATATGGGAACGCGTTAAAGAAATTGTCAGCTCTGTTTTCGAAGACTCTAAAAAAGAAAGCCTTCCGACTCCTGCTTTAGCTGTAAAAGTAGATCCCGCTTTGCAAGCCCTTGATCCCAATGATCCCCTATGGCCTGCCATCCGGCTGGTACAAAAAGATGGGCTGCAACTAGCTACATTAAGTGAGGAGTTGAGAAACAATCCTATTGTGGTCAAAGAAGCTGTCAAAAACAATGGGCTT
The DNA here is from genome assembly GCA_947474635.1 of Parachlamydiales bacterium. GTDB lineage: Bacteria > Chlamydiota > Chlamydiia > Chlamydiales > Rhabdochlamydiaceae > CANJJB01. The sequence continues at coordinate 3,499 of CANJJB010000018.1, forward strand.
GCACTTAAGTTTGCAAGCACTTCATTACAACGAGATCCTCCTATTGCGTTAGAAGCCATCAATAATAACCACCAGGCCATGAAGGATGTCCCTCGTGACATATCTTCTCTATATAGAGCAAAGGACCAACTGCTTGTCTTTATACAAGCCTTAGGCTATAAAAATGATCTTGAAGGCCTCTGTTATGGTTTTGCCATGATGGCCGTGCAAGCAATTTTATGCGATGATTTTGATACATTTGCATTCAGGCTTGATAAAATCGCCATTTTAATAAATAAATATAAACAGATGGTCAGCGAGGCAGACTTTCAAGAACTAGTCAAAAAAGATGCATCCGCCCTTAAAAAAGACTCTGACTTAGTAGCTTTTTTAGACGGAGTAGCTCTTTATCAGGAGGCTAATAAGTACCCTGATTTATTTGAGAACTCTAAGCCTCGCACGCAGATGAAATGGGCAGAAATCACAGAACCTCTTCTTCGCCCCTCTCAACTTGAACTACGAGGAGGCTCGAATAGCGTAGAAAGATTTGTACGTATTTATACTGTCGATGAGTTAGCTCTTCACCTTAAGAAGCTAAAAAATCTGTTTCAAAAAGACCTATCCTGCGCCATTACTCTTGCTGGAGGGGATCACATATTAACCATTGCATATGATTTAAAAGAATCTTCTTGGGTTATCATAAATGACGCGGTCATCATTAAGTGGCCTAATGAAGTTGAAGATCTCTTGGCGGAACATATTCACGACAGATTAACACCCGATAAAGATTCCGATGAAGATCTCGATGCAAAAACAAATTTATGCGCAATTACCACTACGCTATTTACAACTAAAGATCAATCCCCATCTCTACGAAATATTCTAGAGCGCGATTGCCCCGACCTTCTAGACATCCCCAAACTCTCTGAGGAAAAATGTGCATTTGCACGTGATTCATTTTTTTTTGCTAACATAATCCGTAATGAGGATTTCCCCATGTTGAAGGCTGCATTAGAACAAGGAATAATCTTCAGCGCTTCAGATAGATTAGGCGAAAAAATCACCTCTCAGTATTGGGACACTATTGCAAAAACATATTTAAAAGATAGAAATCCTGCTTTTGCTTCACTTATCATAGACACAATGGGGATTGCTTTTGTAGACAAGAAAGACCGAAGGGAAGACACTTTCCTTTTAGCAGCCGTCCAAAATAATGACATTCCAATTGTCAAGCTTTTACTAGCAGCAGGAGCCAATCTTAATCAAACGAACTCCGATGGAAAAACTCCCTTAGACATTGCTTTAGATAACAACTTCCTAGAGCTTGCCAAACTGCTGGCCGCCCGTCCTAAGCTTTAATTATCCTGAAGCGAAAAAGTGCGGGATATCTTGGCGCTGCAGATGCTACTTGTTTCTCAATTCTCTGTCTTTTTGCAAATCAATCATCTAAATGGCTAAACTTTTTTATAGATTTTATTTTTATTATGTTGGTAATATGTGAAGGCAACAAAGACTCCATAGACGGGTAAGTTTATGATCGTGCTACAACAAGATGAAGAGCTATTGCGGGAGATGCCAAGCGGCGCGTGCTTGCTTGACTTTCATCCTTCTTTTCGTCTTGTATACAAAAAGATACAGAAGTGGGTAGAGCGCTTTCCAGGTGTTATAGATAGTGCCCTATTCAATGACTTAGTTCTTCTTTACCTAGTTGGAAATAAAGAGTTTCTTGATCATCGTAATGCTTCCCATCTTTTTCGCCTTGTTTTATCAATGCATTTTATGCAAAAAAGGCTCCTTCGCACAGTGACTTTTTCACCTCATGTGCGCCGCGTTGAAATCAAGTGGATACCTGCTCAGTTATCTTTTCCCTTTTTCTCTAAGCCCGCTTGGGGATGCTTGATTGGATGCAATGTCATGGGTAGATACGAGCTTTTTGATGAAGACAACATCAAACTCTCATTGCAAAAATATCTTCCTGAGCTCAGAGTCGTCAAAGAAAGCTCTTACTGCCATGCAGGACAAAATAAAAATCTTAAACTCCTCTACCTCGAATTTGAAAAAAGTGATGGATCTATTCTCTCTTTTAAAGAGCACAACTCATTAAGAACCAGATTAGAAAAGAGCATAAAAAATAGCATCCACACCCTCTCTCCTCCTAACACTTCGGGACTCAATCAAGAAGAGATTTACAAGAACATTTTTGTATTAAACCAAGAGATCCAATCCATCCAAGACCTCCCTCAAGCCTACATTACAATTGATCAGCAAACAGGCAAAGAGATTATTTTTCGCATCACGCTTGTCCATGTATCTCCCTTTCATCATTTCTCACTAAAAGAGCGCTTCTTTGACTGTTCTTTTTTCTCTGAGAGCGTGGTGACCGTTAAACGTCTAGGTGACCATCCTGTTGAAGCCCACATCTTCCGTCTGCACCTACCACGTACAGCTGATGTACTAAGATCAGATGGCTCACTAGATTTCTATGGCGCAAGAAAAAAAGTTGTTTCTCTGATCATGAATGCTATAGGAGAATTCCGTGATTATAACGGGGGCATTCTTATCAAGCAGCAAGAACTGTTTCAACAGTTTAAAGATAGCTTCTCAGAAAATGCAGAACTTATAGACACTTTCTTCTATGGACTAGTCCCGCTTGAAAAGCAAGCCCTTCTTCATAACGATATTTTAACTGCTCTTTTCACTTATTTTCTGGAAAATCGCCTCTCAAAAATTTCTGCCGATGTACCATATGCGTTTAAAATTTATCGCAATGAAAAAGAAACATTTTTATGCGTCCATGGAGAAGATCCAGCTATTAGAGAAATTATTGCCACTGTTTTGCAAGACGAAGATTTTCGGCTGCAAGATATTGTCTATAACATCATCGATGTCGAAGGAAAAACATTCTTTAATTGCGCCCTCTTATCACCTGAAGCACATAAAACAGAGTTGCTTCTCCAAGCCGTACAAGAAGCTCTCCATAGATGGCATCAAAAGATCAAAGATCAGCAAATTTTAAGAGTCGGGCTAGAGTATGTGGTGGCATCTCTAGATCCTCGTATTGGGGGCGGCGCGCACTCAGGTGATATACTCAGACTTCTTTTTGAAGGCCTGACTAGGCTCGATCAACATGGTGGCATAGAAAATGCCCTTGCAGAGTCGATCTCTATTTCTCCTAATCTTAAAGAATACACGTTTAAGCTCCGCTATGCTCAATGGAATGACGGCTCCCCTATTTCTGCGTATGACTTTCAGTACGCGTGGAAAAAAATCCTTTCCCCTGATTTTAAAACTTCTTTTGCCTATCTGTTCTATCCTATTCAGAATGCTGGGGAAGCGAAAGAAGGCCAGCTCCCCTTAGATCAAGTAGGCTTGGAAGTCATTGACGATCGTACTCTAAAAGTCACTCTGGAAAATCCCGATCCTCACTTCCTTCAATTAACAGCACATCCTGTATATTCTCCGATCCACAGGTTAATCGATCAAGAGCATCCCCAGTGGCCTTATCAATGTCAGAAAAATTATCCTTGTAACGGCCCTTTTCAGCTTAAAATTAATCAACCCAATCAAGGATATCATCTCATAAGAAACCCTTTTTACTGGGACCCTCATCGGACGTCCTGGGATCAGGTCATTATGACACGCGTAACTTCTACACAAGCTATTCAAGCTTTTCAGAAAAAAGAACTTGACTGGATTGGCAATCCCTTCGGTTCATGGAATACCACCTATGTTCCAGGGAAAGATGATTCTGTCCTTTCTTTCCCTAATGGCTCGGTCTCCTGGTGCGGATTTAACACAACAGATCCCCTCCTTTCCCATCGAAAATTACGTCAAGCCTTTGCTTTTGCCATTAACCGCGCCCAAATCATTCAAGGAGCCTTCCTTCCTCTCTCCCCTGCTTATTCCCCCCTTCTTTCTCTTAATCCCGAAAGTCATCCCACTCTTTTTCCAAAGTACGATCCAGAAAAAGCACGGAAACTATTTCATGAAGCCCTTGAAGAATTAGGAATGACTTTGAAAAATTTTCCTCCGATCACTTTGATTTTTCACCAAAAAGGGATAAGGGAGTATGCAGCTGTCTGCCTCCAAGCCCAATTTAAAGAATGTTTAGGAATTGAATGCAACCTTAGGCCACTTCCTTGGGGAGAGCTCTTTAGTAAAATGGCTGATGGGAATTTCCAGATAGCATTTGTGCATTGGAATTCGTGGATTTCTGATCCTATCCATACCCTGAATGTTTTTAAATTTGCTAAGGAAAAAATTAATTTTTCTAAGTGGGAACATCCTGAGTTCCAACGTCTTCTGAATTTAAGTCAGCAAGAGATTAATCCTTTCCAACGATCCTCTTATCTCTTACAAGCTGAAAAACTCTTATCCGAAGAGGTGCCCATAGTCCCCATCTTTTATCAACCGAGCCAAGCGCTTGTTAGAAAAGAACTGACAGTATTTTACCGAACCCCTTGTGGGCCTTTTAATCTAGCAAGATGCTTTAACAAAAAAAAGGAGATTTAACATGTCTACAATGTTAAAAAGTGAAGAGTATGTAAACCACTTGAGCTCTATTGAGCAAAATATAGTCGATCATCCAGCATGGCACGGAAGAATGTCTGGATTACCAGCAGAAAAACTTTTAAGGGGGGAAAAACCTTATCTTTACATCTTAAGAGCAGGAGAAAATGAAATGGACTACTACGTCACATTCGTTCTTCCTGATCTATCCATCAAGCATCAACCTTTTGTAATCACCCTATCACCAGAGGGTTGGTATTACGAAAACTTTAATGGAGGAGGCCCTTTTACTAACGCATCTATCGATGATGTGCTGCATTTGATCATGCACTGCGATAAAGGTGCTAATACTCCAAAAGTTCTTTGGAAATAAAAATGCAGTCAGCAAAGTACGGTGATGTACAGACAGGGAAACTGAGGGCTCTTGTCTTTCTTTTTTTCCCTATCTTGCTCATAAGCTTTTCCACCTATATGCCACTATTCATGGAAAAGCTTTTTCTGGGGCGCATATCTGAGCAGGCTATAGAAATCGCTGTGAATGCTGCGTATCTGTCGCATATTGTCCAGATCCCGTGCATTGCTCTTGCCATGATGGCACAAGTTTATGTCGGAAGGTGGTTTGGGGCCCAAGATTATAAGGCAATTGGGCCTGGGATATGGCAGCTGATATGGTTTTCTTTCCTCTCAACGTTGATTACTCTTCCGGTAGGCTGGTTTTCTGGCAACTCATATTTCCAAGGAACGCCTCTTGAAGCAGAGGGACTGCCTTATTGCCACTTTTTAATTGCTATCAACTTTCTATATCCCTTGGGGGCAGCTCTTTCTTGTTTCTATCTTGGACAGGGAAAGGCGCGGACTGTTGTTATTGCAACAATAGGAGCGCAACTCATAAAGCTTGTTTTTGCTTACTTGCTAATTTTTGGCTATGGGTCTTGGATTCCCCGCTTAGAATTAATGGGAGGAGCTATTAGCACTTTAATGGCACAGGGAAGCTTCTGTCTTTTTTTATTTTGGAAGTTTTTTAGCTCGAAAAATAACAAGTTATTTCACTCACGTGCTTGGTATTTTCACCCAAAATTATTTTGGGAGTGCGTGCGCCCCGGCCTATTAAGAGCTGTAAATCGGATTTCAAGTTTGACGGCTTGGATGTTGACAGCTGCCCTATTGAAGGCCAAAGGAGGAGATTATCTTTTAAGCTTTTCAATTGGTGGGATTTTATTTCTTTTTCTACCCTTCTTAGGTGATGCCATCTGCCAAGCTCAGACAACGATTGTGTCACAGATTTTAGGATCTAAGAGCTACTCTTTTTTAAACAAGGCGCTCCGCTCTGGCTGCGTTCTTGTTGCAATCATTATTGCTCTAGCTAGCATTCCTCTTGTGGTCTTTCCTGTGACTACCTTTGAGTTGCTATTTCCCACAATTCCTCTTGCGCTATCTTCTATCAAGAGCATTTTTTTTGGAGTGTGGCTCTCTTTTGCCTTTTTTGTATTTGGATTTTTGCCAATCAGTTACATCTTAGCCTTCAAAGATATGAAATTTTCTCTTCTTATGGGAGGAGTTTGCTGGGTAACTGGTTATCTTTTCATGTACGTAGCTATTGAAAAAATGCAAATGGGCGCAGACCAGTTTTGGATCTTTCTTAGCGTGTCACATGCATCTTCGCTAGCCTTTTATTGGCTGCGGATGAGATGGCTGCAATCGCGCCTTCTTGCTAGCGATGCCTTGGTTGCTGCGAAGAGCTCCTTAAGCTTATAACGCCCAGTGATGCTAATTTTACAAGGAGAAAGGTGATGAGTATAGGAATAATTCGTAAGTCTTTACTAAAAGAAAACGGTGTTAGATTTACAAGTAAAGTGAACCTGCTAGGACAGTTTAAGACTCGCTCTATAGCCCAGAAAAACTTTGAGGGCATGAAAAACTCATCTAGCTTCGAAGAGTTTAAGCAAACACAAGTAAAGAGCTTTGAAAAATTCAAAGAATCTCCTGCAGTCAAAGAACTCTTTCAGGATGATGTAGAGAAAATGCAGCGCGCGTATAACGAGTATTGTGTATGTAAATTTAATAGGCACGTAAAGTCTATATACGGTGGCAATCCAGCTACCCTAGTGTAGTAAGAGAGAAAACATGTGGTGTCTATGTGAAAGTTTGAGCAAGTTGTTTGAGCAAGAGCCCGCCTCCTACGCAGGGTTATATAAAAAAGATGATGATCGAGCTTTAGAAGATCAGAAGACTGTCAAAATATGGATTAAATCTCATCCTGTTAATCCTAATTTGGGCGAAATGTCAACGAGAGATATTTGTGTTTACGTATCGAATCTTATACAAACTCTCAATAGTATTTCACTTGACCACGGAACAATCAATGATGTTTCAGCACACTTGCGCAAGATAGCAGCACAAAGCGAGAGAGCAAGAAAAGAAATTATTGCCAAATCTGCAAATTTAAGATGTGATAAAAATTTTATCTCAGAGATACGAGATTCAGCCATTCTTACCTGTACAAACAAACCGTGACAAAATCAATCCCCGAAGTTGCCCAAGTAGCGCTTGCCACCCAAAATAAAGATCTACAAAAAAAGCACCTGATGTATAGTTCTTACCACTAAGAGGAGTTAAACCTATGTTTTCTAAACTCATTTTGCTTTTGTGCTTGCCTGCGCTATTGTTACTGGGAGAAGATGCGCGCTATTCTGTGGGAGAAGTTCCTGAATGGGTGAAAGTGTATGAGTGTCCCGTAGAGGAAGTGGCTGTGAAGCCCTCTCAAGTCAATGTGCAATACCTACTGAATGACTCTCAAAAGAACTGGGAAACAAAGACCGCTTATTGCCATGTAGCCGTCAAAGCTTTAACGCAAAATGGGATTGAAGAAATCTCTCAGGTACAGATCGATTTTAATCCTGCTTATTACCAGATTGTGGTGCATGCTATGCGTGTTCTGCGAGATGGGAAGTGGAGTGATCGATTAGAAGGTGCAAAGCACAAAGTGCTTCAAAGAGAAAAGGCTCTAGAACAGAATCTTTACCATGGCGATCTTACCCTTGTCTACTTTTTGGAAGATGTTCGACAGGGTGATGTTGTCGAATATGCCTTCTCTATTGTAGGAGAGCATCCTCTCTATGGATCTCACTACATGGGCATTCTCTCTTTTCAGGATGAAGCTTCTATGGAGAGGATCATCTACCGTTTTTTAGCTCCCCCTTCTCTTACTTTTGCAATCAAGCATGTTAACACAGATATTCAACCCCAAGTGACTGATCTTTCTCCTCGTGTGCGTGAATGGTTGTGGGAAGCTGAAAAGACGCCTGCGTATGTTTATGAAGCTCGGCAACCTATGTGGCACCATCCCATGGCGCATGTGCAGGTCAGTCAATTTACTGGCTGGGAAGAGATCGTTGAAAAGGATTATCCCTTGTACAGGCTACCGCCTGATTTTTTTGAGACGGTCCCTGCTGACATGCAGGGGCTTGTAGAAGAGTGGAAAGCCTCTACAGAAGATGAGAGGGTAAGAGCTTTACTGGCACTAAGGTTTGTGCAAGATAAAATTAGATACCTGGGAATCGAAGAAGGGATGGGGGCTTTGGAGCCACGGCCTCCTGGTCTTACGTTCCAGCGCAGGTTTGGGGATTGCAAGGATAAGACATTTTTATTGCATAGCCTGCTTGCTATGATGGATATCCCTTCTACGCCGGTGCTTGTGCACACAAGTTGGGGAGGAAGACTAAAAGAGATGCTGCCTCTTCCCTTTGTGTTCAATCACGTCGTGCTTCAAATCGATATTGATGGAGAGCTTTATTTTTTAGATCCTACGATGAGCCTTCAAGGCGGGTCTCTAGAAAATAATTGTTTTCCTAGCTATGCATGGGGTCTTTTGCTGGCAAGGGGAACGGATACGCTGACTCCCCTTCCACAACTTGTAGCTAAAAAGCCTACTGAAATTGAGACGTCTATCATTTTAGAATCACAAGATGTAGCTTCCTTAAAAATAAAAACTGTTTTGTATGACTCTAAAGCTGACAACATGCGATGGCAGCTTGCGCAAGAAGGCCTCAAGACACTGTCTGAGGACTCTCTTACCGAGATACAAAAAGTCTATGGAGCTGCCCTACTAGATCTTCCTATGGAGATCCTTGATGATCGAGAAAATAACATCTGCACATGTTTTGAATCTTACCGCCTGCCGACCCAAAAGGTTGCGGGTAAAAAAGTGCTAGAGGTGTTTTCTTATATCTTGAGTGATTATCTCTATACCAACATGAGTCCCTTGAGAAAATCTCCCTGCAGTATTGCCTATCCTCGCTGGGTAAAAGAAAGCATCCACATTGAAGATCCTTTACTTCAGTGGAACTCTTTTGAGGAGCACTACGTGCAAGAGCACCCCTCTCTCTTGTACAAGTTATCTACACGCGTAGGTGGGCATCATGCGCACTTTGATGTTGAGCTAAAGCACCTGCAAGATCACATCCCCCAAGCCTCTTTGCAAGACTACTGGAACATCGTCAAAGATATTAGCTGGAAAGCTCTTCCAAGAATAACAGTTGGGGTGTCTCATGAGGCAAGTGTTGCGCATGATGATAATTGAGAGAGCTTGACCTATACATTTACCTTACTTTAATGCACGCATTTACCTTAAGTTATTGCTAAATGTGGCTATAAACATACGACTTTGCTGCGATATTTTTTTCTGTGCAGAATGAAGGTGACTTGTGGAAGAGCGTTTGATCTATGCATCTACCTTACTTTAATGCACGCATTTACCTTAAGTTATTGCTAAATGTGGTTATAAACATACGACTTTGCTGCGATATTTTATTTTTCTGTGCACAATTCGTGCACAAATCTAACTTGTTTATCTTAATTGTGTTACGTGTAAATTTACAGTGAACACGTAAAGTCTGTGCACAATTCGTGCACAATTGATTTATGCCCAGCAAAAAAGCACTTTTTCAAATGTCAATTCCTTTCCCTTGTTATCCAAGTTCTAAACAACATTTGCTTCACATCTAAAAACACTCCAACGCATTAATTCTTTACTTTTCAGTGGGAGGAAGTATAGACTCCCCTTATGGAAGAAGAAATCTACGGCTTTGTCGAAAATATTGTCTTTGAAAGTGACAACTTCACAGTAGCAAAGCTAAAAGAGCCAAGAAAGAGTGATCTAACCTGTATTGTGGGACCGCTGCCGCTGATTCAGCCGGGAGAGACACTGCGCTGTAAAGGTTTGTGGAAACATCATCCGCAGCATGGTCAGCAGTTTGAAGTGAAAAGCTTTGAGTCAAAAGCACCTGCTGATGTGATAGGCATTCAGAAATACTTAGAGTCGGGCATGATTAGAGGCATCGGTCCTGTCTATGCTGAACGGATCGTGAAAAAGTTTGGCATCGACACGCTGAAAGTGATCGATGAGTCGCCAGCTAGACTGCGTGAGATCGAGGGCATTGGCGATAAAAGAGTTGAGCTCATCGAATCGTGCTGGCAGCAGCAAAAAGCTGTGCGCGATGTGATGATCTTTCTAAGATCACATGGAGTCAGCCCCTCCTATGCACAAAAAATCTATAAAGCGTATGGCGATCAGAGTATTGAAAAAGTAAGATCTGATCCTTACCGCTTAGCTAAAGACATCCATGGCATTGGATTTAAAAGTGCCGATCAAATTGCAAAGGATCTCGGCATTCCAACAGAGGCAAGTGTCAGGATCGATGCGGGCATTCAGCATATGTTGTGGGAGCAGTCTAACCAAGGCCATACGTGCTTTCCAGAAGAGGAGCTTGCAGCTATCTGCTCTGACATTTTAACAGTAGGATTAGAGCTCGTACAAAATAGGATAGAGGCTCTTTTCAAAGAAGAACAGATTTTTCGAGAAAATGGATTTGTGTGGGTAAAGCCTCTTTACCTTGCAGAGCTTGGCATTGCAAGAGAGCTGAGAAGAATCCATGATCACACATCTACATTAAGAGCCATTCAAGTGGATAAAGCGCTCGGGTGGGTAGAAGAAAGGCTGCAACTTAAGCTCGCCCCTGAACAAAAAGATGCAGTTAGCGCGTGCATGCAAGAAAAAATACACATCATCACCGGCGGCCCTGGAACAGGTAAGAGCACGATTACAAGAGCTATTCTTACAATCACAGAAAAGCTCACAACAAACATCATACTAGCAGCACCGACGGGCAGAGCTGCTAAGCGCATATTAGAGATCACGAAAAAAAAGGCTTCAACGATCCACAGTCTTTTAGAGATGGATTTCAAGCAGGGAGGTTTTAAAAGAAATAAAGAAAATCCCCTCGACTGCGATCTGATTGTGATCGATGAGGCAAGTATGATTGACACTCTTCTCATGTACCATCTTTTGAAAGCCATACCCACAAAAGCGCGCGTCATATTTATTGGAGACATCGACCAGCTCCCTTCTGTTGGCCCTGGTAATGTGCTCAAAGACATGCTCCAGTCAGAAAAAATCAGCCTCACTAAACTCACGCAGATCTTTCGTCAGGGAGCAAGCTCTCGCATTGTCACAAACGCCCACAGAATCAACCAAGGGGAATTTCCTGATATTTCCTATCAACCACGCAGTGATTTTAATTTCATTGAAAAAGAAACCCCCGAAGAGATCTTATCTACGATCATTGAACTTGTCTCCTCTAAGCTTGCTAAAAGCCACAGGTTTCATAGATTTGAAGATATCCAGGTGCTAGCTCCCATGAAAAGAGGGATCATAGGTATTGAGAATCTCAACATCGTTTTGCAACATGAGTTAAATCCCAGCCCCACTCCCCTCTCACGCATGGGAAGAACATTTCACGTGGGTGACAAAGTCATGCAGATCCGCAACAACTACCAAAAGGTTATCTTCAACGGCGATGTCGGCAGAATTACAGCAATCGACCTCATTGAACAAACGCTCACGATTGCCTTTGATGAAAAGCTCATCAGCTACGAGTTTTCCGAGATGGATGAACTGATGCTTGCCTATGCCGTATCTATTCACAAATACCAAGGGAGTGAGTGCCCCTGCATCATCATCCCCGTCCACACAACCCACTTCAAAATGCTCCACCGCAACCTTCTCTACACAGGTCTTACCCGCGGTAAAAAACTTGTCATCCTCATCGGTACAAAAAAAGCCCTCATGCTAGCGATTAAAAATGATGAAGTGCTTAAAAGGTACACGGGCCTTAAAAAGACGATTGCGACGTTTCTATCCCCTTAGAAAAAAATTCTAGCTTCAAAGTAAAAGATTATATTAGAATCGCTCCTTACCTTAACCTTAAGGACGGTTTTTATGATGGCAACTTGCATGTCTGCGCTTCAACAAGTATCTTGGAGCTCTGCTCTTCACGGAATGGATGATGGTTTAACAACCATGCTTTATGAAAAGACAGAATCCGAAGAGGAAAGCTCGAGTATTTTTGACATTGCAAACTCTTGCTGGGCGTTATTTAGGCTACAACAAGCCCTTTCCTCATCTGGCATAACCATTGCAAAACCTATTGCCTATACATTGATCGGTGCAAATGTTGTTTCACAAGCAAGGGATCTTTTCTGCTCTTATTATCCCAAGCAACAAACAATAAGGCAAAGACAGGGTTATACTAACGCTCATTACAGACAAAGAGAGATCCCCTCTACAGATGAAGACCAAGACATAGAAGCAGAGGCTCCTACAACCAGCAAGCAACTGACTGAAAGAGCAAAACAGGTCATGGAAAAGATCAAACCCCTTTGGGAGGTTTTCTTCAATGCCTGTGACATAGCTTGCGAAAACACCGGAAACATTTTGTGGTTAGGCCACATCTGTGACGGATTGATTCAACTAGGCAGCAATCGGACATATGCCATTGCAAAACTTGCCACGCTAGATGCTATGTTTTGGCTGGGTGTATTTCAAAAAGCTGATAATGATGATGATGATTTTTTAGACAATCAACCTCTCTTGAAGGCCACACTTCAAAATGCCCAATTTTTACGTCCTTTCACATTGCTGCACACCAAAATATATACAATATATCAAAACATCTCTAATTCCAACTATATGACCGCTTTGCAGACTATCTCTACAAGCGTGCGAGCATGTAATTTCAGAAATTTACTTGCTGTGAAGTTGGATTATGCCAAAGCAGCAGATCTTGCAAGCAAAGCGTATCAAACTATGCTACTATACAGAGTCTTTTAAAGAAAAGTTTGTCTAATGAAAATGTATATACAGCAGCTGCAACAAGTGCCATGGAGCTCTCTTGCACATGGCATAGACGAGGGATTTACTAATTCTCTCTATGCCTATGACTACCAAAAAGCAACCATTTTTGATGTTGCGCACGCTGCCTTAAGTTTGCTTAAACTGCAGCAGTCTTTTTGCTCATCAGGAATAACGATTGTAAAACCTCTTGCCTATGGTTTAATTGCAATTAATGTATTACATTTTTTTTCTGCCGACTACTCGTTTCTAATACACGAACCCTGGCGTGAAGATCCGGGCATGTGGCTGCACGAAAGAATAATGCATATCAGTGATTGCGTGTGGGCAAAGACCTCTACCATTTTACGTATAACACACATCTTGGATGGGTTTCTCCAGCTACAAAACAACCAGTCGCAAGCGATTGCAAAACTTGCAACAATAAATGCTGTGTTTTTGCTCTCCCAGCTTAAAGACAAACTTGTGGTTACAAACTTTTGTGTGAATGTCTTGATACGCGCACATGTTAAAGCCTATGCCACCTATCAAAGTTGCTACGCTGCAAACTATATAGCTACTTTCAAAAAAGTCTATGATCTTGCGCGTAGAGGCAACTTCATAAGCTTGTTGCAGCTTGATTACACTAAAGCCGTAGAAGGCTTAAAACATGTATATCAATGTGCAAAAACTGTGTCCTTGGTAGATGCGAGCTGATCGCTAATCTCCCAAAAGATGCAAATGTCACTTTTGGGAGGTATTGACTTTAACTATTCTCCAAGCCTTTAGCAGCTCTGCATTTATCTATGAGAAGGCGTTCTACTTTTCTATATTTGTCAGCATGCAGAATGCCTCCCCGAAGCCTTAATTGATCTAGAGCGACATTTGGATACTGTGCATAGATACCAACTCTTTTCAGCACTTCTCTACCTGTTGATTGATTACGCTCTACGCGCGTGATTGCTGCAGGAGATAACTCAAAACAAGCAGCAAATTCTTTTACCGACAGGTCGAGTAATTGACGAAATTCCAGCAAATCTTTTGAAGAAAAAGAATCTTCGTATAACGGCTCAAAAATAAAGGAGGAAGGACCTCTATGCGCAATAGTAGGCAGCAATATAAGAGGATCTGTCTCTGCCACCTCAATACCGGTTGCTTTGCAATAATCAACATACGCGGGATTTTCCCTGCATGGTATGCGGTCAGCAAAAGGGATAAACAGTGTATCAGATTGATAACTCCTTCTTGTCAAAGGCATTTCGGGGCCTAGTGAAATAACTCCCCGCCGCTGCAAATAACTTTTAGCATACTCAAAGAGAAATGTCTTATTCACTTTTTTGAGTAGCCCAACGTACAGTCGGATGGATCTCCTCTCTAAGAATACCTGCACACCTATGATTTTATATAAGTTCTTTGATGGCATTACTGAATCTCCTCATAACGACGTTTAATGAGATTAATAAATGCCTGCTGCCTTTTTGGTGATACAAAACTATTTTTAATAAGACCATAGATCTCTTCGAGATGAATGCGCTGTTGAAATTCCTTTATAGCTTGTCCAAAACCTAACCGTGTCCATTCTTTTACATAGTCACGCATTGTTGGCTCCCTAGTCTCTTTAGTCGCAATTGCACCTCGCGGCTCATGAAATGCTCCAAGCAACAAAGAATGTTCTACAGCTATATAAGAGGGATTGTCATAAAAAGGAGCTAGTTGCGCGTCACTCCCCGATTGAATCAGCCCTAAATTGCGTCCATGACGATCATGGTTTCCTATTAATGCATCAAATAAACAAACCTCGACAAGTCTTCGAATTTCATCCGATCTTTTTACTTCTCGCTCTAGGACGCGAAGGAGCCCTTCGCAACTAAATTGATCGGGTTTCTCCAAAAAACGATAAATATGCACCAAATTACAACCAGGATAATTGTGCATGAAATTTTCACAAACAAATGTATCAAGCTCATTCTGAAATCGGATAAAAAAATGATTGGGAACCCACAGATCTAGAGCTCTAGCAATTTGGTTGCATAAATATTCCATGGCCGGCAACTCTGGAAATTCTTCTTGTTGCACTTTAAGAAGATAATTTTTTTGCCCTAAGCAAGCAGAATATTTTCGAAATTTACCATGAAAAAAACTAGATGTTATTCGAGACCAATCATTGGACGTTGTATCAGAAGGTCTGGCAACAATATCTTGGAAATGGCCCGCCGCATCCACTTGGAACCAAGTGCAAAAACAAGATTCATGCAATCCTTCAACACTAACATCTTCAGGATGAATAGGTTGTGTGCATTTATAGCACTTGGTGATGGTTAAATTCATAGATTTTCCTCTTTTTAGCCCATTCTACCAAGCGAGCATTTCGATATCAAGATATATCGCATTTTTTTCGATATAGTTATATATCGAAAAAAATGCGATATAGTTATATATCACTTGCGGAGAAGAAAATTCAGTTGTCTGGAATTTCCGGACAACTGCCTCTGATGGAAAAAATTAGAAGAAAATTCAGTATGCCGGAATCTCCGGCATACTGCTGCGGAAAAGATCTAGCTTTTACCTAGCTGCAAAAGCTTCTCCATCTCAGACTCGATGAGAGCCTCTTCGATTTTGTGGAAAAGATGTGCAGGCTCAGAGAGGATGTGCCCTGTAGGAAGAGGAGGGAGGTGATCCCAGCGCTGGTGGGCAAGTGAAGGTGAAAGGTTTAAGAAGGTCCAGATTTTTTCTGCTGTTTGAGGGATGATGGGGAAGGAGACAAGAGCTAGGAGCTGGATAGTAAGGAGGCAGAGGTGGAGAGTTGTGTCTGTATCTGATTTGGTAGCTTCTTGCTTGAGGGTGTGCCAGGGTTTTTTGGCATCGAAGTAGGTGTTGGCTTCTGCTGCAAGTTCCATGATGAGCTGGGAGGCTTTTCTGAGCTGGAAGGATTGGTAGGCTGATTTAATGGCACCTTCAAGTTCTTTGGTTTTGTCTAGGAAGGCCTGATCGATGGGCTGGAGGGCGTGTCTGGGAGGAACTTGGCTTGCATATTTGTTCTTAGCAAAGATAAGCGTGCGGTTAACGAAGTTGCCGTATTTACCGAGGAGATCTCCATTGCAACGCTTGCCAAAATCTTTCCAGGTAAATTCTGAGTCGTTGTTTTCTGGGGCATTGGCAGCAATGGTGTAGCGGATTTGATCTGATGTGAAGTTCTGGAAGAAAGATGCAAGATCGATAAACCATCCGTCAGACTTGCTAAACTGCCTGCCTTCGAGGAGGTAAAATTCATTGGCGGGGAGCTCGTCTACGAGTTTGTAGGGCTGATTTTGTCCCATGGTCATGGCTGGAAAGAAAGCTGCATGGAAAGGGATGTTGTCTTTACCGACAAACTGGACAAGAGAAGTTGCAGGATCGCACCAGTATTTTTTCCAAAGCTCTGGGTCTCCTTGAGAGATGGCCCATTCTTTGGCAATGGAGATATAGCCAATCGGAGCATCGAACCAGACGTATAAGACTTTGCCTTGGGTGTTAGGTAGTGGTAGAGGAACTCCCCAGGTGCCATCACGGGTGATAGCTCTTGGTCTTAGGTCATCGACGTAATTTTGGACGAATTTAAGAACGTTATTTTTCCAGTCTTTTTTGGAGAGCCACTCTGAGAGTTTATCTTTGAAAAGGTCTAATTTTAGAAACCAGTGTGTGGTGGGTTTTAAAACAAGAGAAGAGCCGGTAAGTTTTGAGGTGGGGTTAATGAGATCGATAGCTTCAAAGCTTGCGCCGCACTTGCCACACTCATCTCCCCTTGCTGCATCGTAGCCGCATTTGGGACAGGTGCCTTTTACGTAGCGGTCTGCTAAAAACTTGCTTTCTGAGGGGGAAAAGAGTTGATTTGTTTCTTTTTCTTCTATGTAGCCATTTTCTAAAAGATCTAAAAAGAACTGCTGAGTAAATTCTTTGTGGTAGGGATTGGTTGTTCTAGAAAAGCAGTCGAAGGAAAAGTCTAATTTTTCAAAGAGCTCTTTGTTGATTGCGTGATACATATCAACATGCTCCTGGGGCGTTCTTCCCATTTGTTCTGCTGATATCGTGATTGCAAAACCATACTCATCGGAGCCGCAGAGATAGAGAACATCTTTTCCTTGGAGTCTTTCAAAGCGCGCATAGCAATCCGCTGGAAGGTACGCTCCTGCTATATGGCCAAAATGGAGAGGGCCATTTGCATAGGGCAGCGCAGATGTGATGAGCACTTTACTAGACATAGTAAGCCTTAGTCAGCGTTTTCAAGAGCAGCTAGATCTTCTAAACGGTAGTGATTGGGGTTTTTTGCTACATCTTTGAGCAAACCATCTAAATCAAATTCATGGCCCCCTTTGATGAGGTGATGAGCAACGCTGATAAGGTAATTGGCAAGCTCGAAATTATTCTTAAAGTGCTTTTTGAGTACTTCATTTGTCAATGTGTCTTTTTGCATATTATGTTCTCCTAAATTTATGTTCTTCAGCGATGATAATGCTACGTAAAACGTCGTAGGCTACAATTAAATTATCATTCACGATGTGGTAATCATAGTGCGAGACCATCTTTAACTCTTCATGAGCCCAAGATAATCTTTTCTCTATGCTCTCTTCCGTTTCTGTCTTTCTTTTATGTAATCTCTCTTTAAGCTCACTTAAAGAAGGTGGAGAAATGAAAATAAAACTTCCTTCCACTTTACTTTTAAGCTGCAGGGCGCCTTGCGTGTCAATCACAAGAATCACATGGCTGCCTTTTTTTCTATCATCATCGACTGCTTCTTTCAACGTGCCGTAGAAGTGTCCAAAGACTTCAGCATATTCTAAAAACGCTCCCTGCTTGATCTTAAGTTTAAACTCCTCTTCCGACAAGAAGGTGTAGTGCAAGCCGTTTACTTCTCCATGGCGCGGAGGTCTTGTCGTGCAAGAGATGCTCTCTTTGATGCAGCTAAACTCTTCGCACAGCATGTGCACGAGCGTTGTCTTGCCTGTTCCTGCAGGCGCGCTGATAACAAATAACAGTCCTTCTTGTAAATTCCCAATAATCCGTGTCATTCTATGTTTTGTACCTGCTCTTGCATTTTGTTTAGGCAGCTTTTAATTTTGATGGCAAGTTTTATAATACCCGTATCTTCCATCTTGGCAACTAAAGTGTTTACTTCCCTTACCATCTCTTGCATGAGGATCTCTAAGGTTCTTCCGATGCTTTTCTCTGCAGTCCCAAGTAGCTCATCTACTTGATCTACGTGGGAGTAAAGGCGGATGATCTCTTCATGCACATCGATCTTTTTTATGTAGCTTAAGGTCTCTTTTAGGATCTTATCTTCATCCTGTATCTCTGATAATGCTATAAGCCTTTCTTTTAGCTTGGCAATTTGCCTATCTGCATACGGAGGGATTTGAATTTCTATCTCTTTGAGATGAGATTTAATCTCCTTTAGCTGCGCATAAAAATCTTTAAGGAGATTTTCACCTTCTTTTTCTCTCATTGCGATAAAGTGCTTAAGAGCCTCTAGAAGAAGAGGTTTTAGCTCTTCTTCTAAAAGAGGCTCTAAGGAAATGCCCTCTTCTTGGCTACGCGCAACAAGAAAATTTAAGGTAACTTCCACCTTGGGGTCAAGGCCAAGCTCAAGGGCGATTTTATCCCATTGGGCCTTTAAAGGCTTGAAAGAATCAGTTTTAGGTAAAAGATTTTCCTTTTCATCGTAGGCTACGCGCACAGTAAGTTGCCCTCTATGAATTTCTTGTGATAACCACTTGCGCACCTCTAGGTCAAAAAAGAGCATGTTTCTAGGGAGTGATATAGCCATCTCTAGGGTCTTGCGGTTAACGGAATGGATCTCTACCTGAAGAGGTCCTTTTTTAGCGGAGCCAAAAGCAGTCATGCTGCGGATCATTTCTGCTCCGTTTTTTGCTTGATGGCTTTAAGAGCTGCCTCAGCAGGTTTTCTAAACTTTTCTTCAACTCTATCGATATAGAGAACTCCGTTGATATGATCGTTTTCATGCATGACAACTCTTGCATTTTGCCACTCTAGTTCCTCTACAAAGCGCTTGCCTTCTAAATCGGTTGCTTCAACTTTAATGCGGACAGGTCTTTCGACAGGCAGCCTGATCTTAGGAATCGATAAACACCCTTCTTCTTCAACCCACATCTCATCAGAATACTCTAAAATTTTGGGGTTGATGTAAACTATAGGCTCTGTGACATCCCACTTGTCATCCTCACGGTGGATGTACTTCCGGAGTACAAAAAGAGCAAGGGGCTTTCCTACCTGGTGCGCTGCAAGCCCAATGCCGTTATTTTCATCAAACGTCTCTATCATGTCAGCTACAAGTCTGCGCAAATCATCTGTGATTTCAACTACCTTCTCCCCTTTTTTGCGCAAAACAGGGTCGCCATAATAACAAATCGGAAGCTTCATTGTTCTATCTCTTCGATGCTACTTGGTATAGAGTTTATGTGACTTTTCCCCATGGAACTTGACCAAATGGATAAAAGCACACATGACACCATAAAAACCACAATCATCCACGCAGTCACTTTTTTAAGCACATCTGCTGTCGATGTTCCAAAAATAGATTCTCCTGGATCTCCTCCAAAAGAAGCACCAAGACCCAAGCTTTTGCTCTCTTGGATCAAAATAACGCAGCATAAAATGACTGAAAAAAACATAAACGCAAATAGTGATATGTAAAATAAAACGCTCATCCCTCAAGCTCCCTTTAGTATCGCAACAAATTTATCGACATCTAGCGATGCCCCGCCAACTAGCACGCCGTGGATAGATGGCTCTTTTAACAAAGCTTTCACGGTCTCCCCTGTGACAGATCCCCCATAGAGCAGGCAGGCTTTTTTAGCCACTTGGGGGCCCCATTTTTTAGTTAGAAACTCAAGACAAGTCCCATGTGCCTCCGCAGCCTCTGTAGGCCCTGCGGCCCTTCCCGTTCCAATTGCCCATACGGGTTCGTAAGCTAGTATGATCTCAAAGGGAGGAATATCTTGTAAACATCCTTCTAACTGCTGCTCAAGAATTTTTGTGGCCCTTCCACTCTCTTTTTCTTCCTCTGACTCCCCTACACACAAAATAGGAGTAAGACCGATAGCCAAAGCTTTTTTTAGTTTCTCATAGATCTCTTGATTCTTTTCTTGAAAAAGGGTTCTTCTTTCAGAGTGGCCAAGTATGACAAACTGGGCGCCTGCCTCTTTCAGCATGAGACCTGAGACCTCGCCGGTAAAAGGGCCAGAGTCACGGGCGCTCATCGTTTGAGCGCCAATTTTAATCTTTGAGCCTTGGGCACAAGTTGCTGCTGCTGCAATGGCTGTAAAAGGAGGCGCAATCCACACATCAGAACTTATGCCCTTCAGTAAGGGAGTAAGACGCGTGATAAAATCTTTTGTCTCAGCAATCGTTTTATGCATCTTCCAATTGCCGACAACTTTTTTTGTCATAAAAAACCCACTTGTAGAGAGATCATAAATAGTTTATTCTAGCATCTTTACGGACGCAAAGCAATGAATGAAATTTTAACGGTTTCAGAACTGACAACAGCAATCAAAAAACAATTAGAGTCGAAGTTCCCCTCTATTTCTGTGCAGGGAGAGATCTCTAATTTTAAAGAGCAAGCCTCGGGCCATCTCTATTTTACGTTGAAGGATGCGACTTCCCAGATCTCTGCTGTTCTTTTCCGAGGCAACACAAGAGGGCTCATCCGAATGCCCAAAGCAGGTGACCAAGTGATTGCCAAAGGGGAAATCAACGTCTACCCTCCCAAAGGCAACTACCAAATCATCATCCGGGAACTCCAGTATGCAGGTGTAGGAGAACTTCTTTTAAAACTCCACGAGCTCAAAACTAAATTAGAAGCCAAGGGGTGGTTTGATAAGGGCCGAAAAAGGCCTCTTCCCCACATGCCCAAAACAATTGGCATTGTGACAAGTCCGACGGGCGCTGTGATTCAAGATATTTTGCATGTCCTCAACCGGAGATTTGCCTCTCTTCACGTCATACTAAGTCCCGTGAAAGTCCAGGGAGAAGGTGCTGCTAACGATATTGCCAAAGCAATTGAGCAGTTCAACAAATACAATCTAGCAGATGTTTTGATTGTCGGACGCGGCGGCGGCAGCTTAGAGGATCTTTTTGCATTCAACGAAGAGGTTGTTGCCTCGGCTATTTTCCACTCAAAAATCCCGATCATTTCAGCTGTGGGCCATGAGACGGATTTTTCAATTGCAGATTATGTAGCAGACGTGAGAGCTCCCACGCCATCTGCTGCTGCTGAAATTGTGATTGCAGAGAAAAAACACCACCTCTCCTACCTTGAGCAGACGGCGCAGCGGATGGCGCAGAGTTTACTTCACCTCATACAAGCTTATCGTCATAAATTAAATGGGATTGCAAGGCAGCCCGTATTTTCCTCTCCTTACGCTATCTTGGGGACGATCTCTCAAAAAATCGATGATATGGGCTCTCAAATAACCACATGTATCAAGCAAAAACTTGAATTTAAGAGAGTTCGCTTTTCCTCACTTTCACGGCAAGTGCTCACATTCAAGCCTACAAACCAAATTACCATTTTAAAAGAGAAGCTTAAGAGACTCTCCTCTCACCTAAAAGCCATCGATCCACGGACTCTTCTTTCTCAGGGCTACTGCATTCTCTTTCAGGAAAAAAATGATTCGGTTATTCTCTCTTGTAAAGAACTGAAAGAAGAGGATACGATCCGTGTCCGGCTGCACGATGGCGCAATCAAAACAATAGTTAAGGAAATCTATGATATTTGAAGAAAGTTACGCTCGTTTAGAAGAAATACTCGAGAAGATGAACTCAGGCAAAGTATCACTAGATGAATCTTTGAAGCTCTATGAAGAAGCAGATAAGTTAATTGCTTCGTGCAACAAGCGCCTAAATGAAGCAGAAAAAAAGATCGAAACGCTTCTTAAAACAAGATCGGGTGAGCTTGTTGTTGACGATGAGGATGTTCCTATTTTAGAAGAATTTAATCCTTCTCAAGGCTCTTTATGATCGATGATCCATCCGAGCTCAAAAATTTATCAATAGACGAGCTTAAGACTTTAGCAGATGAGATCCGCCAAAAAATCATCGATGTGATGTCTGTCAATGGGGGGCACTTAGCCTCTAACCTCGGCTCTGTAGAATTAACACTTGCGCTCCACACTGTTTTTTCCTCACCCGATGACAAGTTCATATTCGATGTCAGCCATCAAACATACACGCATAAAATCGTGACAGGAAGAAGCAAAAATTTTCACACGATACGGCAATTTAAAGGTTTATCTGGCTTTGCGCACCCCAAAGAGTCTCCTCATGACCACTTTTATGCAGGTCATGCAGGCACTGCGCTTTCACTTGCTTTAGGTGTTGCCAAAAATCGTGAGCTTACCAAGCGGAAAGAATTTGTCATTCCTGTTTTAGGAGATGCGAGTTTAACGTGCGGTCTTACGTTAGAGGCGCTCAACAACATTCCGAAAGATTTAAAACGCTTCATCGTGATCCTCAATGACAACAAGATGTCTATTTCAAACAATGTCGGGGCAATCACAAACATTTTAAGCAGGCTCATTAACAATCCGACAGCCAACAAAATTTACCAAGACATTGAAAATCTCATTGCAAAAATTCCAGGCTACGGAAAAACGCTTGCGCAGCAAGGACACAAAGTGCGCGAGTCGGTAAAAAATTTAGTCAGCGCAGCTCCCTTTTTTGAGCAATTTGGCCTCTCTTACATAGGTCCTGTCGATGGTCATGACCTCGAAGGACTCATCCGGGTGTTTGAAGCGTTAAAAGAGAGCGATAAACCCATTCTCCTCCATCTTCTGACTGTCAAAGGAAAAGGGATGGACATTGCAGCAGCCAATCCCATCACGTGGCACGGCTGCAAACCTTTTGACAAAGAGACAGAAGTTTTCCACACCTCCCCTTCCAAGCCTTCTTTCCCTCAGATCTTTGGACAGCACATTTTAAAAATGGCAGAAAACGACCCCAGCCTTGTTGCAATCACGCCTGCGATGCCAGCAGGATCGTGTCTAGATGCCTTCATGACAAAATTTCCTGAGCGCTGCCTAGATGTCGGTATTGCAGAAGGACACGCCGTGACATTTGCCGGTGGCCTTGCTTACGGCAAAAAAATGAAAGTCATCTCTTCTATCTACGCAACTTTTCTACATAGAGCGCTCGATAACCTCTTTCACGATGTCTGCTTGCAAGAATTACCTGTTGTTTTTGCAATCGACAGGGCAGGCATATCAGGACCTGACGGCTCCACCCACCACGGCATCTATGACATCTCTTTTCTGAATGCTATGCCCAACATGATCATTTGCCAGCCAAGAGATGGCCTTGTTTTAAGAGAGCTCATGGAAAGCGCTTTCCACTGGGGAAGGCCAACAGCCATTCGCTATCCTAACATGGCAACAGAGGACCCGCAACTTCCTCTTAAGCATAGAGATTTGGGAGTAGCAGAACTACTTGTACAAGGAAAAGAGATCGTGATCATTGCTCTCGGGCATATGTGCCAGGTTGCTTTAAAAGTAAGAGAGCTTCTTAAGCTTGAAGGGCTCTCCATTACTGTTGTTGACCCTGTCTTTGTAAAGCCTCTCGACACTGACTTTTTCTGCAATATCCTTCTTAGCCATCAGTTTGTCATCACTTTAGAAGAGCACTCTCTTTCAGGGGGCCTTGGGATGATTTTCAACTCGTTTATGATGAGAAACGGCTTTAACCACATCCCTGTGCTCAACTTAGGCATTCCTGATATGTTTGTAGAGCAAGGCAGTCACAAAGAGCTCTCCAAAGAAATTGGGCTTGATGCAGAGAGCATTGCCAAACAAATTCTCAAACATTGCAGCGTTGCAGCTCTACCTGCAGGCCTAAGATGATTATTTTCATTTATGCCGGCTCCCACATCCACCACTCCAAGGACCTTGCCAAAGCTGTTAAAGACTTTCTCACGCAGCAAAAAGTCACAGTCGTTGCACGAGACCAAGAAGCAAAAGAGATCGGTGCAATTCCACTTTCTACGATCGATCCCAAAACAATTGACTTTGTCCTTTCACTTGGGGGTGATGGTACCATTTTAGGTCTTGTGCATCAGTATGAACACTTAGACGCACCTATTTTAGGGATCAACCTCGGACACCTTGGCTTCATGGCAGATGTGCCCCTTGGCGATGTCTATCCTAGCCTCCAGGATCTCATCAATGGAAATTACAACATTGAAGAAAGGCTCATCCTCCAGGGGCAGTCCGCGGGTGAAGAGAAATACTTTGCTGTGAATGATTTTGTCATACACCGCTCGAAAAACCCCAACCTCATTGAAATCGGCATCCACGTAGATGGGCTGTACCTCAATACCTTTGAAGCAGATGGCATGATCATTGCAACCCCGAATGGTTCAACTGCCTATTCTCTTGCAGCCGGCGGCCCTATTTTAAGTCCTACCCTCGAGGCCGTTGTGATCACTCCTATTTGTCCCCACACCATCTCTAACCGCCCGATTGTTTTAACATCGAAGCAGAAGATCCAGGTGCAGTATTTGAGTAATTATAAATC
>CANJJB010000019.1 GCA_947474635.1 Parachlamydiales bacterium
CTTTCTTCTTAGGAGGGTGTTTATCTTTTCTAGCTGTCATACTGTGCCTGCTTTTTTTTGTCTGGTAACAAAAAATTTATAGACACGTTGGCTTGAAGGCAAGAAAATCTTTATCCGCAGCTATTTATGCAACAACGCCTATTTACATTAAAAAAATAGGTAAAAAAAGTCTATAAAAAGGAGGTTTTATAGTAAAAAAGAAGAAAATAAATAATTGAAAATCAATAGGTTATGGCTGCTATCACGCAGCCCATCCCTTTGCTTTGAATAGGCTCCTAACTGATCTTCTTGCCTTTTTCCCACTTGGTTTGTTGGCATAGGCCTTTTGCGTCATAGGCTTTCTTCACACCGTTTAGCTGGTCATCTGAATAAACTTGCAAGAGATGGGGTTTACCATCTTCATAGTATTTATTAAATTTACCATGACGAAGGCCGTTTGCATATTCCCCTTCAAATGTCAAAATGCCTTTCTCATTCCACTGAGAGGAAGGGCCGTGTAACTTACCAGCTACGTAGTGGGTGGTGCTAGAGAGTTTTCCGCCTGGGAAATAACTATTTTCTACACCCTCTTTTTGATCATTTACATAGCTCATCTCTTTGTAAATTTTACCATTTGGGTAATACTCAAAAGCAGGACCTTCTTGTTTGCCTGCGACGAAATTTACTTTCGCAAGTAGATTACCCTTGGGATCAAATCTTTGGAATAACCCTTCTGGCTGACCTTTTTGAAAGACTCTACTTGAAATTTTGTTACCCGCTTCATCATACTCGATCATCTCTCCGTGGAGCGCTCCGTGCTCGAAGTTCATTTCAAGTGCTTTTTTCTTTCCAAAAACTTCATGCTGAGGATAGTAAACAATGTGGGGACCATGCCTGCGGTTATTTTCATATTGGAAAATAAGCTCTCTTCCATCTTCTGTTTTTTGAAAGAAACGTCCGCTTAATTTGCCATTTTCATACCACATCTCTTCTACGATGTTACCATCTTTGTCCCAACGGCCAACCATGCCGTGCAATTCACCTTGTTGGTATTGCGTAAGCTCTTGCATGATTCCACTGGAATAGAACGCTTTTTGCTCTCCATCTAGCTGTCCTGCGTCATTGAAACGCATGACCCTAGCAACACACTCTTTTTTCTTGGCATCTTCAAACTTATAAAAGATCTTGTGCTCTCCTACAGGAATCCCATCTTGAAAGGTTTTGATAAAAGAAGGGGATCCATCTTCATAAAAGGCTTCGACTTTGCCTTGGATCTTATCATCTTGATATACGACTGCACCTTTGAGTTGTCCATTGGCCCAATACTCTTCTTCTTTGCCAACTTTTTTCCCTTGGTTAAACTGGAGGGACTGCTTAAGGCGGTCTTTTTCAAACCAAACTTTAATCATTCCATGGGGAAGATCGTTTTCATAAGAGGCCTCAACGATCAGGGCTCCTTTTTCATTCCACTCTTTGTAGCTCTTATCCTTCTTTCCAAGGACAAAATATCCTTCCATTTTTAGCTTGCCATTTTCAAACCATTCTTTACGTGCCTTATCAAGCTTACCATCTACGTAGCATTCTTCTAATTTAGGCGACCCGTTAGAAAAATACGCTTGTAAAGGGCCCTCTTTAACGCCATTTTTAAATGTGAGTTTTAGAGCTAGTTGTCCGTTTTCATGCCACTCTTCATAGGGGCCATCTTTTTCTTTATCATGATAAATCACGTGCAGCTTGAGTTTGCCTGAAGGGAAAAATTCTTGTTGATCTCCTTCAAACTCTCCATTTTTGTAATGGTAAACAACGCTTGGCACTCCATCGTCATACCATTGCTCAAATACCCCATCATATTTGCTATCTGAGGCGCTATACCTAGCTGTTATCTGTCCTGCTTGGTTGAATTCTTCGACAGGAGAAAGGAGTTTGCCTGCTTCATCAAATTTTGCAATGTAGGCCTCTTTGCCATTATCATAATTTTTCCAATGAACACCTACAGCAACTCCTTCTTGATAGGTTCCTTCTCCGCAGAGAGTGCCTGACTCACTGAAAAACTGCTCTTTGCCTACTTTTTTGCCATTTTTATACTGAACTTTATAACTTTCCTTACCATCTGCATGATACTTTAGGTGAGTCCCGATCGGTTCTCCGAGTTTGAAATCTTGAACTTCTACGATGGCATGGTCTTCGTTGTAAGCAATAAGAGCCGAGTGCTTTCCTTCTGTATGAAGAAGTCCTTTTTCATAGTGTTTTGTAACTTTTAAGGCCCCACTTTCATGCCACTCAAAAGCATTGCCATGAGGAACTCCGTCTTGATAAGTAACTAAAATAGCCCTCTTCCCATTTGGGAAATATCGAATTAAATCACCCACGAGCTGATCGTGATGATAATGAACCTCTTCAGCTTTGGTTTCATCTTCGTAATAGGTATAAGCTATCCCTTCTCTTTTGCCTTTAGAAAAACCGCACACTCCTTTGAGCTTGCCATCTGGATAAAAAATCTTCATTTCCCCATCTAAGACCCCTTGGTCGTAAAAGGCGATTTTTTCAATCCCTCCATTTTCATAAAGAGATACTGACACTCCATGAGGAACGGTTGTAGTTTTCCAAAAAACAGCTCCTGGAGAGTCTTCGCTAACTGCTATTAAATCGGTTTCACTTTTGACTTGTCCATTAGGAAAAAAGGATATTTCCTTGAGAGGATGTTTCTGATCTTCTTCACCTAGTTCATAAAACTGGATTCTAGAAGGTTGTCCCGTAGGGTGATTTTCTAAAATTGCATGTTGCCAATGGGGCTCTTGAATCCTTAGCTTTTCAAGACCTGCAAGCAACTTATCATCTGCGCCTACGTAAGCTATTACCAAAGATACGACACATACAAAAATGACTTTTAAAAATTTCATAGAGATTCCCTTTCATTAATACTTTCTAGAATTTTAACGTGAGCCGGCTTTATTAACCAGCGCGTCGTTTCACAAGTAATAATTGAGGGATAAAAAAAAACGCCTTTTGGAATTAAAAGGCGTTTTCTTTCATAGAAATAAATTACATGAAATAAGCGAGCCAGCAGAGAGCTAAGCCCCAAACAAAAGGAATGATTCCTTGAATTTTGGCAGCGGCAGGCTTCATTGTTAATTTGATCAATAGTTGTGGAACAAATAGTCCAAAAAGTCCACGTAGAACAAATATCCATCCTAGTAAAGTTACAAGGAAATAGGCATCCCATGTCCATACATTGTATGTTTTTACAATGATAATACCCAATAAAAGGGTAATGATACTTATTAGATACACTAAAGCTGGAGAGTTTTTTAAAGCTGTCCATACTTTTACTAAACTATCTGCATAAAGCAGCATCCAGAGACCAACAATTGCTAAAAACGGCCCAAATATACTGGCCAGACACATTACATGTTCCATCTTTCCCTCCTAAGGGTTACAGAAATAGAGAATTACTCTAATTTGCAACATAAGGATTAAACAATTTATTTGTCAACTTTCTTTAATTAAGATAGATGTTTTATATATTTTCCCATCAGTTCTGTATGGGCAAGAATATGACCTGTCATCGCCTCTTCAACCTCTTCTTTTGTAGCTCCAGCTTCTAGATCCAACAAAGAATCTAAGGCATATAGTTTAAAAAAGTAGCGATGCTCTCCATCCGGCGGGCAAGGCCCCCGATAGTTTTTTTTGCCACCTGTTTCTTTTCCTAAAATACCTGGTGGGACGGTATTCTCTTTTATATTCTTCGTGTCAGGCGGTATGTTAAAAACAACCCAATGCACCCACATCCCATCCTTACGCACAGCAGGAGGAACGTCGGGATCATCCATAATGAGCACAAGAGATTTTGTATTTTTGGGAACATCTGAAATCACAAGCGGGGGATTGATGTCTTTTCCCTGACAAGTATAGAGAGAAGGAATGGACTTGCCGCGCTCAAACACTGGACTAGATAGTTGCATGATGACCCCCTGGTTGCTTAGGAACTGTTAGTGATAGAGGCCGATTATGCTTATCTGCAAAGTTGATTTGAATAGGATTTTGAAAATCTAAATAGCGCACCCTATTTTTCCCTTCCATCTTTAAAGCCGCCAAAGGCTCAATTCTGCCATTCGACAAAATATCTAGCACAATTTTTGACCCCTTACCTCGTGATCCTTCTAAAGATAGCGCGCTAATCCCTTCGAGTTTAATGCGCGCTTTATTTAAGTGCTGTAGCGCCAGCTCATCGCTATGTGTCATCAACACCCACGTATCTTTGTCCTTAGCAAGAGTGACACGCATGTCGGTATTGTAGATCAAAGCGAGCAGCTGGGCTTTTTCAAGCTGCTCTTTTATCTTACACGTGTCATGCCGAAAACGATGGACGCCGATCATTCCTTTCAGCTCAAATCCAATAGCTCCTGCTATAACTGCCATGATCATGATGCACATCATGATCTCTAAAAGGGTAAAAGATCTTTTTTTCAATTAACCTTCTTCTGATGTTTCTGTTTCTGCTATTTTGGCTTCTGAAACAGGTTTAACCTTATGTGACCTCTCATACTGTCTTAATGCAGCTGATACAACAACCAAATCTTCTCCTTTAACACTAATGTCATAAGGCTTACCCCAACCATCTAAACAATCTTTTTCATCTTTGAAAAGACCTGATTCAACTAAGTAATCAACATATCTACGGGGCGCATCTTTTGTTATAAATTCTTTCAATTCAATCCCTTTGTCTATAGCTTCAAATTGCAGGATCTCTTGGATTTTAGCTGCGCCTTGCTTGGATTTAAAAGCTTTGCCCTTATCTAAGCTGCCTTTCATGTTATAGCCAACGACGCTGCTGATCAGTCCTATGAGAAGGATGACGATCATGATCTCCATTAACGTGATGGGCCTTTTTTTTCTTTTCATGTTTTCCTCGATTAAGTGTCTAGTAACGAGCTCACATCTGTGAGCGGAAGTAGTACTGATAGCAGCACGATGCCTACGATGAGTCCTAATAGCAGTAGCAGGGCTGGTTGAAGAACGGCTGTGATCTGCTCAAGGCTTTTGGCAAGTTCCTCTTCATAAATGTCTGCTATATTGCTCAAGTTAGCGCCCATATTACCTGTTTCTTCAGAAAGTGCCAACATCCGAACCATGAGTGAGGGAATGAGGTGAGAGGTTCGCAATTCTGAACTGAGAGAAAACCCTTCCATAATCCTTTGCTCTGCTCTTTCAATCACGGCTTCTAAGGGAAGATTATGCATCACTTTTCTAGAAAGACGCAAGGATTCTAATAGGGGCACACCCCCTTCTAGAAGTATGGAGCAGGCTCTGCAAAAGCGGACAAGGGCTGACTGTAAAATAATTGTCTTTAAAAGAGGCAGAGACAAAAGAAGTTTGTGAAAAAAGGCATGCGTACTTTTTTGACGAAATAAAAAAATAGCGCCGGCAACTAGTGAGAGGACACTGATTGCTAAAGTTAAAATATGCGCGCGTAAAAACTGGCTTAAAAAAAGAACAGTCGTTGTTAACGGGTGAAGCTCTCTTCCTTCGAAGAGCTCCTTCATAGAGGGAATCACAAAGAAGAGAAGAACGAAGGTAACAATGACACAGAATACACTTAAGAAAGCAGGATATGCAGCAGCAGATATGAGCTGCTTTTTTAACTTTTGCCTTTTTCCTATGAGAAGAGAGAGCTGATCGAAAATCCGGGATAAAGATCCTGTTTGCTCAGCAGCTTTTACCATAGAGATATAGACATCATCAAAACTCTTAGGATACCCTTTTAATGCCTCTGACAAACTAATCCCTCTTTTAAGGGCATTACATAGGTCAAGAAAAAGGCAGTGGACAGGGTGCTGGCGGTATTTTTCTTCTAGGGTTTCTAAACTCTCATAAAGAGGAAGGCCTGCTCTTAAAAGCTGTCCTACTTCACGTGTAAAAGACAAAAGAAAAGAGGAGGGGAAGTTTTTTTCTTTTTGCTTTGTTTCTAAAGGTTTAAGGGATGTCAAAAGGATGCTGTCCTTACGAAGGCGCTCTTTTGCCCCTATCTCTGAATCGGCATCGATAAGACCCTTTATTTTTTTTCCTTCTTCTAAAAGCCCTCGGTAGCGATATAAGCCCACTTGTTATTCCTCGCTACAACTTCGAGATACCCGTAGCACTTCTGATGTTGTGGTGATGCCTTGCGTGACAAGATAGGAGCCTTCTCTCCGAAGAGAACTCATCCCTTCATTAAGGGCACACTCGCGCAGTTCCACTGCATCGCCACTTTTTAGAAGCTGCTTTTTTATTCCATTAGACATCGTCATGAGCTCATAAATCCCGTGTCTACCTTTATATCCCGATTTAAAACAACTTGCGCACCCCTCGCCCTTATAAAAGGGGGCAGAGTCTGTAAGACCAAACTCTGCTAACTCTGACGGTGAAGGCACATAAGATACTTTACAATGAGGACAGATCATGCGTACGAGCCTTTGTGCCAAAATGCCAATGACAGAAGAGGATAAAAGGTAAGGCTCTATGCCCATGTCGATAAGTCTTGTGAGCGCAGAGGGAGCGTCATTGGTGTGAAGTGTGCTGAGAACTAGATGCCCTGTTAATGAGGACTGAATAGCAATCTCAGCGGTTTCTCTATCCCGGATCTCTCCTATCATAATGACATCGGGATCTTGCCTTAAAATATGCCTTAGACCTGTTGCAAAATCTAAATGGATTTTTGGATTTACACCCACTTGCGCAATCCCTTGAAGTTTGTACTCGACAGGATCTTCAATACTCATAATGTTAATTTCAGGAGAATTAATCTCAGAAATAGCGCTGTAGAGCGTCGTTGTCTTTCCACTTCCTGTGGGCCCTGTAACAAGTACAATCCCTTCACTAAAAGCGATCATCTTTTGAAATTCATTAAGCATAGGTCCGCGCATGCCTAGTTTGTGCAATCCAACAACCACGTTGCTTTTATCCAAGATTCTTAAGACAACTCTCTCACCGTAAACAACAGGGATCGTGCTGACACGAAAATCTATTCCCCTTCCTCCAATTTTCAATTTGATCCTGCCATCTTGAGGGAGTCTATTTTCTGCAATATCCATACGCGTTAACACTTTAATGCGGGTGATAAGGGGCATCTGGAGCTCTTTGGGAGGAGCGTGCCGCATCTGAAGTACGCCATCAATGCGGTACCGCACTTCTAATCCTTGCTCCATCGGCTCGAAATGGATGTCAGATGCCTCTTGCTGTATGGCTTCTGTCAAAAGAGCATTTAGAAGGCGGATCACAGAGGAATCCGATGTCTGCTCAAGAAGATCATATCCCTCATCTTCTTCTAGAGAAGAGGACTGCTTTTCTCTTAGTGTTGCAATCAGCTTTTTAGCAACATCTTCTTTTTGTCCGTAGCAGGATTCAATCGCTTCTTTAATGATATCGGGTAGAGCGCAGACAGGGTTGATCTGCTTTCCTACTAGGTAACGCACTTCTTCTAGAGCATCTAGGTCCAAAGGATCAGATACGGCAACAGTCATAGAGTCATCATCTGCATCTAAAGGCAAAAGGCATTTGTTTTTAGCAAATGCGTAAGGAACTTTTTGTGCTTTTTTTTGGACAAAAGCGTAGCCTTGGAGAGATGTTACATAAGGAATCTTGAGCTTGAGGCAAAGAGATTCTAAATTAGCGGTCATTTTTAAAAAATATCTGCATGCTTTGTTTAAAGAAACGACTTTGTTCTTTGTCTTTTGCTTCGACAACTTTATCGAGAAACTCAGGAATGTCTCCTGCTCGTTTTTTCAGTTCTTCTGTACGGATTTTCGTCACTTCTTCTTGAGGATCGTAGATAATTTTTGGAGTGATGAAGAAAAACATTTCCGCTTCGTGATCCGTAAGTGCTGTAGAGCCAAAAAGTTTTCCAAAACCAGGGATCTCTCCAAAGAAAGGAACTTTTTCTTCTCTATCTTGTTTTGTTTTTTTTCTAAGGCCACCTAAAATGATTGTTTCTCCATCAACGACTCTCACTTCATTTTCAATATGCCGTCTATCGACCAGCGGTTTTTCATTGTGAGGATCTGATTTATTCGTATCAAAAGAAATGTTGGTCTTAAGCGTCACAGAGCCGGTATCTTCCTCTCCTTCACGCGCATGAACAGTCGGCGTCAAAATAATGGTAATACCAAATTGCGCTCTTGAAAAGGATTTCTCAAAAGAGGTTCCCTTATTTGTATCAACCGGCGCTGCTCCATTGTTGATCGACACCTCTTCTACGATTGAAATCGTAGCAGGTGTTTGGTTAATCGTCGTTACAGAAGGAGCTGCATTGAGCTGGACATTGTCTTGGGTCATGAGGAAGTTATAAGCAATATCAAACTTGGGCGTATATTTATGTGCAGGTCCATGGAAGAAAAATTGAAGAACCCCTTTTGATCTGACTTCAGGACCTACACTAGGAGTATAGGTCACTCCATTTCTATCGCTTCCTAATTTCAAGAGATTGAGCCCAAAATTATTTTGGGAATTTAAACGTCTTTCAAAAAGTAGCACCTCAATGTGTACCATCTTCTTAGGGATATCGAGTTTTTTTAGAAGATCTTTCACCTTACCTAATACATCTCTACGGACTGTCATCAAAATCGTCCCTGTCTTAGGATCTGGTATGAAATGATCAGACACATTCTCTTCGATTTCCATATGACTGCTAACGCCTGGTCTCATGGGAGGAGGAGAGACAACAAGAGGAGGCATAGCAGGATAACCATCAGGCACTCTTCCACCACCGCCTGCAGACTGAGCTGCAAAAGAGACATCTGTTTCTTTATAAGGGCCTTCTTGACTAGACATAAGAAGTGATGTGTAAACTCTATCTAACACTTTAGAGAGTTCAACAGGATCACTATGATGGCAGGTGTACAAAAACACCGTCATCTCTGCAGGATCTTCGATTTGCTCTTCCGTATCTTTGATCATTCTTTCTGCGCGCTCAACGGTCTCTTTAGGGCCAATCAAAACAAGAGAGTTACTCTGCGCAAGAGAAAAAATGCCGAGCCCCTCGTGATCTGTTTTTCCAAAAGGAGGACGCATTTTATCTATATTATCCCCAAAAAAAGTGGATAAGATTTTTTCCATCTCTTTCAAGTTCATTTTTAAAATGGGAACTACTTTAGAAATCTTGCCCGCTTGCCCATCCCATACAGTCATATAAAGAGAAGTCAACTTGTCGACTTCCTCTTTTGTAGCAACAATCGCTACCTTGCTACCAATTTGATGGATAAAGGTGCGCTTAGGATCGGCAAAGCGCTCAAAGAATTGGAAAACACTTTTTGCTTGTTCAGCAGGAGGAGAAAATAGAAAAAAAATGCGGTCGCTATCGTTGTACCACACGAGATCTTCTTTTCTAGATACAATCCCCTGAACAGCGCCCATATCTTGTTTTAAAATATAAAGCTGCTTTGAGTAAGGATTTAATTTTTTTACTCCAATGCCGTTGTGCATCAAAATAACATCTAAGACATTTTCCCATGACTCTTTAGGAATCGGAATATTTGAGTGCATGCTAAGTTTTAGAGCAGCAATTTCTGGAGGAACGATGTAGAGGTACTCTGCTGATCCGTATTCCATGACAAGTTGAGCAAGAGTTGTCTCTTCCTGATCCCAGAGAGCATAACCATCTTCATCTCTTTTAGACTCAGAAACGGCACCCATACGCCATCCCTCTTCGATGTCAGCAATCTCTTTTTTTATTTGCGCTACATCAAGGAGCAGCTCTTTATATGCATCTTTATCCGCTTTTTGCTCATATAGTTCATGCGCCTGCTGAAAAGAGACCTGTAACCTTTTTCTTAAAGCACCTAGATTTTCATTCACAGCCTGTATTTGAGCATCTACTGAATGAGTGCTTTGCCCAATATCTCTTTTTTTATCTTCAATCGATTCTGCCATGAGGGGCAAGCAAAGGGTTAAACAAAGCAACATTGATTTTATCATGAGCGTTCCTTCGAATGTCGATGTGTTCGCTCTGCTTTAGCAATCATTTGAGGAGGCTCTTTTTCTTTCTTTGGAGGACTTTGTGGTTTTTTCCCCAGAGAAGTTGTCATGGCAAGAGGCTGCATTTCCGTTCTCATGGTATCGAAAGAGGCTCCTTTCAAAATAACTTTTCCCTTATCGGCTGCAATTGATTCAAAAATAAAAAGCTCCCCTTTTAGACGGTGATCTAAATAATCCTCGATGTCGCTCAATGTTTTCAACTTCTTCCATCCATTATCCATTTTAAGCCACCAATCTCCCTCTTTTAAAATCACCCGTCTTTTACCCAGTAGACAGGTAATCTCAGAGGGGGTTCTCATGCGTATGGAAGAAAATAGTTCATCTAGCTTGTGAGATATTTTGGACGCTTTTTCTATGAATTTTTTCGTTACAATCGTATGAAATCCGCTCTCATCCCAAATTTGGAGGCGCATTTCACCCGGCCCAGATAATACAACTTTTGCAATGGGCGTGAGAGGCAAGACATCTTTTAGAGCAACTAGCTCCCATCCCTCATTCTTCCACATCAAAAGATCGCCTTCTCCTACAAAATACACCCGCTCGCTCACTTCTATTTTATTTTTTTTTACTAAGTCGCGGTAATCGCTGCCGCCGTAATTGCGAATAAGAAGGTCAGGACCCCAACACTTAGCGCTTTCTAAAGCTTTTACATAAGGAGTTTTTTCAATAGCGCCGCCCGTCTTATCAAAACATCTTAGTAAAAAAGTGCCTTCCTCCTCTTTTTCAGAGGTGACATGCACCACCACTTTATCTGCTTCTCCCTGGCTAGAAGAAATACAAATAGGCGTTCTTGATAGAGAAAAGTGCCACTTATCATCTTCCCCTTTCATCAGGAAGATCGGTTGCCTTTCAGCCACGATCATCTCTTCTTGCGAGCTCTTGAGCCCCAAAAGAAAAAACCCCTCTTTTGCTTGCCGCTCCGGTCTATTATTTTTTCCTAAAACTAGTAGCTCTTTTGTTAAAAAAGGCACAGGCCCCTGCGAGCGCATTTCATTTAAAGCAAGCGGCCCCCAGCCAATTTCTTCATAGACAAGTTGCCCTCTTGGTCGAGGCTTAATACTTTCAGTAGCCACGTTCTCTTCCCCAGAAAAAAACATAAAGACGCTCGCAACAAAAACAAACACTAAACAAGCAGCATTGATCTGCCACATGCGCTTTTTGTTTTTAATTTGACTAGGAAGATTGCCAATATACATAGAAAAGCAGTGTAGGACATTTCACTAAAAAATTCAAACGTTCATTCGCTCAAGCTAGCGCTCTATAAAGCTGGATCTTTCCGAATATAAAATACGGGAGAACTCTTTTCAGGATTAGAAAGGCGGTATTCTTTTGCAAATTCTGCAACGAGCCGCTCGAGCAGTGTCTCAAGAGTATTATTTGAATCACCTTTCCCTTCACCATCTCGTTTAAAAGAAACTTTTCCATTCTCTTCTACAGGATAGGGGAGATTCTGGTTTTGGTTTAAATTTTTTCCCAAATAATGCATGCCATTTTAAATTTGTTTGCAACGACTTCAACACTGCTAAATAACTGGATAGAACCTTCTTGTTTTTGCTGATACCCACCAAGAGAAACAAGCAGAACGGAGGCGCTTTCTCTAGGTGTATGTTCTTTATTCCTCTCAACAAACTCTACCCGTCCAATTTGCTTAAGGCTGCTAACTAATATCTCTAAAGCAGGCTTCTCATCAAAATTTTCATACGGAGAAAAAAAGTCATAACTTCAAAGCTTGACAGTTGGCTTAAAGGACTCTCGTGCTTAGTTTCTTTTTTCTCTCCTACCTGACAACCCGCTAAAAATATCCACGCTATACAAACTAAAATAAATTTCATAAAGCCACACCATCGTTGCTAAAAAAGCTTAACACTTCGGGCATTTTGTTGTTTTTCAAAAATACACTTATGAACAAGGATAAATGGATTCAGGTGGTCTCACTGTAAACTCCTGGTATTTGCAGGTCTATCATCGGAAGAGTCCTAAGATAACAATTAATTGTGTCTACTATCTCTTTAAAATCCACAGGCAGTTTAAGTTCTTGAGCCATATTTCCCAAGCTACCGATATGTCTTTTCCACTGAATAGCCAATCGTTGCATTTGGCGCTCATCAAAACCAATCAAGTGCAGGTTGGTTTTTCGATTGAGAAAAGTATTGGTTAGGCTTGTTTGTAATTTTTGGCAATTGAGCGGAGCTTGATCTCGAGAAAGCAGAAACAAGTCATGGTAATCCTTCATTCGAGTGTTAGACTCTCCTTTTGACAAAACAGTCTCCAATTTTTCAGCAAAGATAGTCTCTATTGGATAGGCTAATAACGAAATAATTCCTGCAAGCAAGGGATTCCCATGATATTCTAAGGAATTAATCGTGACACTTTCTGGTTCAACAACATCTCCTATTCCTAAATCAATTTGGATTTTATCTTGCATTTTCCCAAGCTTAACTCGAAGAGAAACACGATATCCCGGATAGTTCATATGAGGTTGAGAAAGAAGAGCAATGTCATCTATAGAAAATGCAAATCCATCTTCACTCTTAACCGAGATAATTTCTTGAAAAGACGCTCTAAGTTCTTTTTCTTCTCCTTTCATTCTATTGAGTAGAAAATCTAAGTCGATTGTTTCTCGTCCAATTTTAAATATGTAAGAGAGCAGCATGCCCCCTTTAAAGATAAACTTGTCTGCTTGAGACGATCTTGTTAAACGAACCAAAAAGCGCTCGAGAAGAAGTTGTTTCCAACAAACATTGAACTTTATGTTTTTTTCTTTTGAGATGCTACGCAGACGATCTTTAAGAGTCTGTTCATTCATGTTGTAACAGCCATTAGATAAGGATGTATAGATACACGCAGCAGTTTAGCATATTTCTGTAGCTTAATAAAATCTATTTTTTCTTTTCCCCTATGAGGTTTAAGCGCCATTTTAAGAGCTTTAATGGCTATTTCTAAACTTAAGAGGCGAAAAGCATCGATGATCGTTCTTTCTCTGTCAAAAATAGGCACCAGAACCCCTTCAAGTTTAATTTCTATTTTTCCCAAAGTGAGGTTACGAAAACGCATAATTTTATAATCGCTGGAGCGATGAATATATGTAGAGTTTTTAACGGCTATCCAGTGCTGACGAGGTAGCTCGTCTGTCAGTTCATAGATCGCAAGTGCAGATATAAGACAAATCACGCCTCCAGGAACGGAAGAAACAGCTTCAATAAGATCCTCCCATTGAAATGCTGTACTTTCATAAGAACTATCTCGGTAAACTCCCTTAGCCATCCGAATAAGTACGCCGGTTTTAACATAATAATGCAAAACAGCTCTTTGGACTCCAAGAGCCTTGGCTTCTTTTGCTGTAAAGTAAAGCTTTTTCATAAGAGGCGTCAGTAAATGCAGACATATCTTTTTTTTCATCTTGTCCATATTCTAACAAAAACACTCGCAAATGACAAGTGAGTGTTTTTGTTAGAATATTAAAAACAAAAGCTGTTTATTATCAGCATGTTATGTATAAACAAGGTGATGAACGGAAAAGGCTTATACTTCGATGCGCTCTTTGTGGCGATTTTAATTGCTCAAAAAATAAAGTTAATTTACTGTCCGATCAAAAAAGGGCCGTTTATGAACTACAAGAACTTGAGCTATCTTCTTCTCACATCACCGCTCCTGCTCCATGCTTCTACCCCCCCCCCCCCAACAAAATCAGCCTCAACTTTGTGAGAGTACTCACGATCTAAACCGCGTCTCCATCCGCCATATAGAATCTAAAGGTCTTGGTTATAACCAAGGCTAAACAACTCTTGAAGGGTTCTTTGTGCCCCTATCAGCTTTAAACACCCGTTGGGTTCCCTTCTTAGATGTCAGAGGGCATATCTTCAACAATAGTAAGCCTGCTGCCAACGCAGGCATTCGCCTTCGTTATATCGAGTCAAGAGTATGGGGCGGCAACATCTATTACGATTACCGCAAGACACACGAGCGCAACTACAACCAGGTCTCTTTTGGAGTAGAGTCTCTTGGCAGGTACCTTGACTATCGGCTTAATGGTTACTTCCCTGTAGGTAAACATAAGGGATCTCTTTCAGATGCTACCTTTGATCATTTTGCAGGCAACTCCCTTTACCTCTCTCGCAAGCAAGAGCTAGCTATCAAAGGCACCAATGCAGAAGTAGGTGTTCACATTGCTAAAGTTAAAGGGATCGACTTTTATAGCGCGCTCGGCCCCTACTATTTTGCCAATGACACGAAGCACACCTTCGGTGGTGAATTTAGAATAGGGATGGATGTACTTAACATCTTACGCATTGAAGGCAACACCTCCTACGATCACCTCTTCAAATGGATCGGGCAAGGACAGATTAGCCTTTCTTATGCCTTCACTCCTAAAAAGATGAGCCGCAAAGAAAAAAAAGGAAGCTGCTCCTTCCACGGGCTAGTGCGTGATAGAGCCTTTCAGCGTGTAGATAAACAAGAGATCATTGTTGTCTCTACTCAGAAGAAAAAGAGCGTAGCGATTAACCCTGCGACAGGTCTTCCTTATACCTTCTGGTTTGTGGATAATACGAGCCACTCTCAAGGGACTTATGAGTCGCCTTTCAATACTCTTGCAGCTGCTGAGGGAGCCTCTGGTCCTAATGATATTATTGCGATTCTTCCTGGGAATGGGACAGATAGAGGGATGAATCAGGGGATTCAGTTAAAAAATGGCCAGAAGCTGTGGGGGATGAGTGTTCTCCATGCGCTGCCTACAACTTTGGGAACGATTCGGATTAAGCCCTTAGCGAGTATGATGCCAACGTTGAGTAATAGTAATGGAGTTGTTATAAATAGCCCAAATGATGGTATAAGCAACAATGATATCGTCGGATTAAGGATAGTTGAAAACCAGGGGTTCATTGGCATTGATATTGATGTAAATGGAAATTACAACATTGAAAACAACATTTTTTTATGCAGCAAAAACGGTTACGGAATCTCTTTTTTTAACATAGTCGGAAATGCTAACATCGTTCATAACACATTCATAGGAACTGATAATACTAAGACGGAGGGAATTGACATATTCAACTGTTCTGGGAATTTCACCATCAGCAATAACCTATTTACGGGGATGCCGGGTACAGGACTGGCATGTGGTATAGAAGTAGATTATACAAACGCTCCCCTAAACTGCTCTATTGTAGGCAATACGATAAATTTCACTAATATATACCAAGGGATAGGCATATACAAAAATACCCCAGCCACCAATGCTGCCTTCTTAATCGCAGATAATAAGATCAACAACTTATATCTTTCCCCAAGACAGGATCTTACCACTTCCGGAATATACATTCAGGTACAAGGTGACATATCTACAACATTAAGAAATAACCAATCCACGACTCCAGATCCAGTAAATTCACCAGCTTATCTCTTTAACAACAGCAGCGGAGCTTCTAAATCCCAAATCAACTTCGCTCCAGACAATGTTGGGAACGCACAGTATACAGGTTTTTAACCATCTCTGCGCAAACTCTCTCAAAACCAACTCCCCAGCAGCAACCCCTATACACTCCGCTGGGCTCAGCAAAAACCCCTACACGCTTGTATAAACAACCCAAGGCAGCTTTTCTGTTCCATCCAGCCAAGACTTCCATGCTGTCATAGGATATCCCGTGCAGCCTGTGCGATCCGTGCGCCAGAGCTCTAGCTCCTCCGTTCCAGGATTTACAATGAAAGCAAAGTAGTTATTTGGCCAATTGGTATCGGCAAAAAGACAAGGTGTGGGAGCAAGATTAAGCGCTCTTGCTTGCTCTATCACAAGAAGGTGAATGTCTAGGTGGGCAAACTTTTGTTTGGCAAGATTTAGCTTTGCTAAACTGCAGAGTTCTTCTGATGAGAGATAAGATGGTAGAGACTCTGGCAATTCTACTTTGTTTGTCCAAGGCTTCAACAGGAGTTGTAAAGCAGCTTTACATCCATCTTTGGGAGTTAGGGGAAGAGATCTGTAGAGAAAGGAATCAGGATTAGGCACATTTTTTTCTACGAGAATTTGATAAAATTCTGACACTTGGAGCGTGCCGTGGGCACGAGAAGAAATAGAAGCTTTTTCCAGGAGCGCTTCTTGCTCTTGAGGAGAAAGAAGCATGCCTGCATAAAAACTTTGCATGGGGACAACGATATGATCTCTAACCCAGGTGTATGTAAAGCTAGAGTCTTGCCACCCTTGTTTGAAAAGATCTCTTCCTGGCTGGAGAGAAAAAGCGTGCTTAGGAGAGTGCATGAGCATTCTCTTATGAGGATTTTTTAGAAAAGGATCTGTGACAAGGTGGGAAAGATTTTTAATGGTATCGATTAAAAAGGTAAGAAGATCAAGAGGACTTTCAACCCATTTGGATTCTTGGGCAATAGAGTTTTCTCTGCAAAAATAAAGGGTAAGTAGGATGTCCATGGTGCCACCAGAAGAATAAGACCAGGGCGTTCTTTTTTGTTTCTTAGTTCTTTCTAGCGCCCTTTGTAAAAACTCATCTGAGCGTACGTAGAGAATAACATGAGATGTTGCCTCTACAATGACTTTTTTTTCTTCTTCTGTTTCACAGTCATGAACAAACTGCCCCTCTGTCATGGTAAAAAAGTCGACAAGCGATCTGATAAATTCATCAGACGAATCGATCTGTGTCCACAAAGAAGCATCAGATCTTCCATGCTTGTAGACAAGTCTAAAACCAGCAGGACTATCCTCATACTGATAACCAGATAGCTCTACCATTTCTGGATCGTAAATCTCCTGAAAATATTCTTGGATCTTTTCTATGTATTTTTTGATTAGAAAAGAAAATAAAAGAGAAATGGCTTTTGCGACGTTTTGAAAGTGATCTCTTAGATCGGCGTAACTTTGGAAGTTGTGGTACCGTGCTGTATACTCAGCTTGACGCCTGCGCATTTCAGACTCGCTTGTACTTTGTTTTAAAAGGGACTGAGCAACTTTGCACTCGTCTAAAGCGCTCTCTGCTTCTCTATGGTATTCTGCTACTTTTTTGTTAGCTTCCTCAAGCTTTTCTTGAAGCACTCTATAAAGGATCTCTCCAATGCCTCCTTTCTCTTCAGGATCTAGTCCTAAGCTAAGAGATAAGTTCCACCTGGGGAAATCTCTATTTGCCTCTGAGAGAGAAGCTAAAGTAAACTCCCAAGCTTTGAGAAGAGCATGATCGACCATTCCTTTGAAAGCACTTTCTGCTTCTTGAAGCAAATGGGGAGGGGCTAAAGATTGTAGGAGCTGGGCAACTGTTATTTTTTTATCACCCATAAGCTCTTGGAGCTTTTTACATTTCTCATCTAGGGATAGCTTTTCACTGATTAAACCTGCGACTTCACACGCTCTGATGAGGCCTGGCGCTACCCAAGCCTGCTGTGAAAGGGGTCTACCGAGATCTCCGAGTCCCCAACTTAAACTTAAGGGAACGGAATATTCTACGCCTCTAATGACACGCTTTAACTTACCCGTAGTCAAAAGATCGTAGAGGTCTTGAATAAAGAGATCTCCATACTCTTCTTGTATGACAATAGCAGGAGCTGTTGCAAAGCAAGAGCCAACTGTTTGTCTTAAGATCATCAGGTAAGCAGAGATGGCAGCTTTTTTGACATGGGCATCTGTTAAAGATTCTTTAATGGATAGCTGCACGCTTGCGCGCACAAGTTTTTCAGCACCTTTGTGGCAAAGAGGCAGGCTAAATCTTTTAAAAGAGTTAAAAAATGCGTCATCTTGCAGCCATCTAGCTAGAAATTTTTCTTGTCTTTCGTAGATCAGCGCGTCAGAAAACCCGCTGGGATAAAAACTATTTTTTAGCTTGATCTCTTCTCTTTTGAGCTTTCCATCCTCTCCTACGAGTTGAGAGGCAAGCCCTCTTGCTTCTCTTAGCGCTCTATAGCAAAAAGAATCTTGAATGCCAGAGGCGTCGAATAGAGAAGAAAGATCGTCCATGAAATTGGTTTTGTAATTTTGTGCCATTCTGTTGTAGACTATGCTATCCACATAACGTAGCAAAAATTATATGAAGATACAAGTTAATCAACAATCTGTCGAACTTCCAGAAGGCAGCTCTGCTAAAGATCTAGCTGAAAAACTCAACCTGCGCTCTCCTAATCAAGCCCTTGCTGTTGAAATCGGGGGAACTTTATACGATCTATCTCATTCTTTAAAAGAGGGAGATGTAGCACGCTTTATCAACTTCGAAGAAAAAGAAGGGAAGGAAGTTTTCTGGCACACCTCGGCTCACATCCTTGCGCAAGCGATATTACGCCTTTGGCCCGATGCTAAGCCAACGATTGGTCCTCCGATTGAAAATGGGTTTTACTATGACTTTGCAAATCTCACTATCTCTGATACAGATTTTGAAAAAATCGAAGAGGAAGTGCTCAAGGTTATTCAAGAAAATTACGCTCCTAAAAGACACCTTTTTAAAGATAAGCAAGAGGCTCTAGCGCGCTTCCAAAACAATCCATACAAGAAAGAACTCATCGAAGGATTTGAAGGAGCTATTACCGGTTACGAGCAAGGGGAGTTTTTTGATCTTTGCAGAGGTCCTCATCTTCCAAGTATCGGCAAAGTCAAAGCTTTTAAAATTTTAAAAACCTCAGGAGCTTACTGGAAGGGTGATTCTAAAAAAGAGATGCTCACACGCATCTACGGCGTTTCTTTCCCCGATAGAAAACTTCTTAAAGATTACCTTTTTCTGCTTGAAGAAGCTAAAAAACGGGATCACAAAATTTTAGGGCCGAAGTTAGATCTCTTCTCGATTAAAGAAGAAGCGCCTGGCATGCCTTTTATCCATCCGAAA
The DNA here is from genome assembly GCA_947474635.1 of Parachlamydiales bacterium. GTDB lineage: Bacteria > Chlamydiota > Chlamydiia > Chlamydiales > Rhabdochlamydiaceae > CANJJB01. Next base: position 18,792 of record CANJJB010000019.1, read on the forward strand.
GGGATGATCATCTGGAACCGCCTCATTGACTTCCTGCGCAGTCTTCTTATGCGCTCTGGCTACGTTGAAATTAAAACACCTCTGATTATGGGACAAGAGCTATGGGAGTGTTCAGGACACTGGTGCCATTACAGAGAAAATATGTACGCTTTTCAGATCGAAGAGCGCAATTTTGCAATCAAACCGATGAACTGCCCTGGTTGCATGCTTTACTACAAATCTACAACGCATAGCTATAGAGAACTCCCGTTACGTGTTGCAGAAATTGGACATGTTCACCGCCATGAAGCCTCCGGTGCGCTCAACGGTCTTTTTAGAGTGAGAAGCTTTCATCAAGATGACGCGCATCTTTTTATGCAGCCCTCTGATATCAAATCAGAAATTTTAGGCATTTTAAATCTCGTTGAAGAGATCTACAGCACCTTTGGCCTTGAATACCGCTTTGAGCTATCAACACGCCCTGAAAAAAGCATTGGCTCTGAAAATGAGTGGGACATGGCGACAAGGGGCTTGCAAAATGCCCTAGAAGAATGGGGCGATCCTTACCAGATCAACGAAGGCGATGGCGCTTTTTACGGACCTAAAATTGACATCCATATTAAAGACGCTTTGGGTAGGTCCTGGCAATGTGGAACTGTCCAATTAGACATGTCTCTTCCTGAAAAATTCCAGCTAGAATACATGGATAAAGATGGGATATCCAAACGTCCTGTGATGCTCCATAGAGCTGTTTTTGGATCAATCGAGCGCTTTTTTGGCATCTTGATCGAACACTTTGTTGGTAAATTCCCCTTGTGGATCAGCCCTCTTCCTATCAGGGTCATTACGATTGCAGACAGACATAGCGCCTATGCGCATGAACTTGCCTTGGCAATTAAAGCAGCAGGTTTTATCTGCGATGTTGATGACACAAGCGAATCTGTGAACAAAAAAATCAGAAACGCGCAACTTCTTCAGATCAACTACATGCTCACTGTCGGCGATAAAGAGATGGAAAATAAAACGATTAACCTCCGCACAAGAGATAATGTTGTCCATGGAGAGATGCAGCTAGAACACTTTTTAACGAGCTTAAAACAAGAGCTAGAAGAAAAGTCTCTTTCTTCGATTTTCGCTAAATGATAAGCTGCGGGTTGAGGGTATGCCTATGGAAGTGATCACAGTCAGCAGTTTTAAAGGAGGCACCGCTAAAACCTCCACAACTCTTAATCTCGGCGCAGCGCTTGTCAAACTCCACAAAAAGAAAGTTCTTCTGATTGATTTTGATGCACAAGCTAATTTAACGACAGGTCTTGGCTACGATCCTGACACCAACGACAGTTTAGCTCCCGTATTACAAGGCAAAAAAAAGATCGAAGACGTCATTTTAACCACATCCCTTCCAGGTCTTTCTTTGATCCCTGCAGATACGTGGCTTGAGCGCATCGAAGTGACAGAAGCTTTAGCATCTGACCGCTACTCCCATGAGCGGTTAAGAGAACTATTAAAGTCTCTTACAAACTACGATGTCGTTTTAATTGACACGCCTCCCTCTTTATGCTGGCTCACAGAATCTGCTCTCATCGCTTCTCAGTACGCGCTTGTTGCTGCAACCCCTGAGTTTTACAGCGTCAAAGGCCTTGAGCGCTTATCTCAATTCATGAACAACATCTCTGAAAGACACTCTCTCCAAGTTTTAGGTGTTATTTTATCTTTCTGGAACCCGCGTGGACAAAGCAATGACACATTCTTAGAAGTGATTGAATCAACATTTCCCGGTAAAATCCTCTCTTCTAAAGTAAGACGTGATCTTGAAGTTGCTAAAGCAAGCGTTCATGGCAAGCCGATTTTGCAAACAGCTCCTAAGTCCAGAGCTGCCGAAGATTACGCCTCTGCTGCTAAAGAGCTTCTCTCCCGCTTAAGAAAAGGAAGCAAGAGTCATGTCTAAAATCAATTCTCTCCTTTCAAAAAGACTAGAAGCTTCCAAAAACCTCTCTAAAATGAAAGAGCTTGCTGAGAGATCATCGCAAGGCAACCTCTCTAGTTTTTCGGGTATTTTTCGCGTTACTCCACTTTCTATAGCTGAAAAAGAGAAGATTCAAACTATCTTAAGCTCTTACAAAAAAGAAACTCAAGAAATTGAAAAAGATCTCTCCCTTCTTTTAGACATCACATCTGAAGTCAAAGCAATCAACAATCAAGCAGCTATTTTGCATGGTGAAAGAATTAAAAAAGCGCAGATAATTTTAAAAAATTACCAAGATGGCGCTTTTTCCGCATGGCTTGTTGCTACCTATGGTAATAGACAAACGCCTTACAACTTTCTCCAATATTATGAGCTCTACCAACAACTTCCCCAAACTCTCTACCAAAAACTCGATGAAATGCCCAGACAAGCCGTCTACACTTTAGCAAGTAGATCCGCTCCTCTTGAGCAAAAAGAAGCGGTGATCCAAGAGTATAAAGGACAGCCGAAAAATGAGATCCTCGATATCATCAGAAAGACCTTTCCTCTAGCTCAAAAAGATCAAAGAGCCCAAGACCTCTTTGCACAAGCAACAAGTCAGTTAAATCGCCTGAAAGATTTATTTCAAGATCCTAGGTTCAAGCCTTCTCCCAGAGAAAAAGGCCTTCTCAAGACCCTTTTAAAAAAGCTATCTCAAGCTCTCTAATTGGCCACAAAAGACCACCTTCCATCAGAACTTCCGCAGAGGAGCAACTCCAACACTGCTATCAACATCGTTGCCGCTGAAATTGCCGAGGTAGAGGTCATCGGGAGTGGATTGGTAGGAACCGAAGGATGGGCAATAATTACCAACACATATTGGGCCCTCTTTAACTATCTCTTGGCAGCGAGTGCATGTGAAGGGGATCCGCCAAGTTCCACTCTGAACATACTCTAATAAAATACTGGTAGCAGATTCTAAAGCGCTAGGAACTTGGTAGGGAACTTGTGCTTTTTTGCTGTAACTATCTACAAGCTGGAATTGGGAAGAGCGAGTCTTCAATGTGCTGCCAGGTAAAACATCTTTTGTCATGAGAATCCAATAAGATGCGTAAGGGGACTGATCTCCAAATTCTGCTTTAAGCTTGTCCCAACCATGTGAACGATATCGCGTTGCATGCCCTTGCTTGGGATGCTGGATAAGCCGTTCAAGAGCATTTAAATTAAAAGGCTTGCCATTGACTGTTCTGGGAATAAGAACAAGCGTATGGGTCTCTTGTACTGTCTTGTCAGGCCAAAATGGACAAGGGCTTTCGAGAATTCGATGAATATCAGGAGGCAAGGGCGGCTCTTCTCTGATTACTCCGAAGTACTGGAGCCATTTAGCTTTTCCAAAGGCAATGAGGGGGCAGGCTGTTTTTCCATGGATAGCTTGAAGTTTTTCTACAACAAAGGTTCTCACTTTTCCATCTTCTCTAAAAAGCCGTTGGGTCCATTTGTATTGACTCTCTTCCTCTGAAGTAAGCTTGTGTGCGCTACTCTCGATGAGATTTTCAACGGCTTCTCCTAAAATCTCCTGAAGGCTGATCTCTTGTTTGATTTGTGGATCTTCAAGAAGATCGAATAAAAGGTCGGTGTATTTGTCTTTATCTGATTGAGATTTGAAAGAAGAGTCTACAGAAAAGGAGATAGACTCTTCTGCCGTTGCATGGTTGAGACAGAAATCAAGATAAGCTTGAGCTTTGTGAAAATGAGGGCTGATCTGGAGAGCTAGAAGAAGAGAGGAAATGGCGGCTTCGTAATTACCTTGGTCGCTCATAACTTTAGCTTTAGCGAAATGGGTAGAGGCTTCTTCAGTTGGCTCTTCTTCCCTAGTCGGAGCTCTTTCTTCGGGATGAGCAAGAGCCGCTGCCGCAAGGTTGCGGATGGTGTAGTTGGGGATATATCTTTTAATGGGGATTCTATCATTGGGACAGAGTTTGTGGCGACCAAGGCAGTCGATGGTGTCTTCATTGAATACGTGACCGCAGGGAACGAGTGTGACTGCTTGTGTCATGAGCTCTCTACTTACGGCGTCTTCGAGGTTTTCTACCATCTGTGTGCGAAATTCACTTGTGGAAGTGATTGCTGATGCCATAATTGTTCCTTTGGTTTTTGAACTGATGTTATGAAAAAAAATCTTATCTGAGCATCTATTTTTTAACACCATTAGATTTCAGAAATTTGCCTGCCTTAAAAAAAATTATTTACAATAAATAAATTTTCTCGCATTACAAAGTTATATGGCAAAAAAATCAATAGACCCCATCGATGAGCCGACGCAAAAAAAAGCTTCTGGAGCTGCGCACATGAAAAATACAAAACCTTTTACCTCTTTGGTTGCAATCGGAGCTATCCTGTTTGGGTTGGGAGTTTTAAGTACATACGCGCCCTACTCTTTTGCCCACTCCCATCCAAAGTCGCCCTCTAAAACTGCACACAAAACAGCTGCTCATAAAAAAACAAAAACCTATAAAGCGCAATCTCCTGGCTATGATATGCCAGAACTTACAAGTGTAAATAGAGGCGTTAATGCGATACTCTCTGCCAGCGCTATTTATTGGAAACCACAGCAAGATGAGTTCTATGTAGGAGTGACAGGGCCAAGACCTGGAGCTGAACAGAAAATATGTGATTTCCACTCCCATTACCAGCCCGGCTTTAAAGCAGGCATTGGCTTGAGCACAAGTTATGATAGCTGGTCTTTATTTTTAGAATATACCAGGTTAAAAACGCATGATACCACTTCCAAATATTCAAATACCGACCATCCGATCATCATGTCACCTTGGGTAGGAATGACAGTTGCTGATCAAGGTTTATACAACCCTACTAACTCAAATGTAACCAATCAACTCTTGTCTTCGGATGTATCTAACTCTTGGCGCCTTAAATTTAACATGTTTGACCTGTCACTTGCTCGGAGCTATTACGTAGGGAAGAAACTCGTTTTTAATCCCTTCCTAGCTGCAAGAGGAGCTGTCATCAACCAACATCTCTCAGTAGATTTCTCTTATAAAGTAAGATCACAACCTTCTGTAGAGAGCACTATTTATTCTCACAACAAGAATATAACTCAGCAAATTGGACCACGCCTTGGATTAGATATGAGCTGGCTCATTGGAAGCAATTTTAGATTTGGGGGAACTCTTGCTGCAGGTCTTCTTTATACACAATACTATCTCATTCACAGAGAAACTCTTGATAATGTTGAGCATGCCAATGTTCACTATAATCCCCATGCTTTTAGATTCAACTGCGATGCAGCTGTCCAATTTGGATGGAGAATCTTTAACGCACGCCATAGAAAATACTGCGATGTATTTTTCAAATATGAAGCCATCTCTTTCTGGCAACAAAACATGGTCTCTGGCCTTACAACCTCCCTAAATGATCAAGGGAAAAAACAGCAAGATGGAAACCTCTATCTCCAAGGGGGAACTTTCAATCTAGCGTTTAACTTCTAAGGTTACAAACTTTGCAACCTGGATCTTAATTCTCTCTTGCGTCTCGAGGCGAGGCTCTATTAGAGGCAATCTCAGAGAAGAGGGGCATTTTCCTATCAAACTAAGCGCGTACTTAATGCCTTGAGGATTGATTTCTGCAAGCAGGGCTTCGCAGAAAGGTAAATACTTCTCATGCAACTGGCGCCCCTTGATAAAATCCTTTTCCTCTAATGTTTTGATAAACTCTTTCCACTCTCTTGGAATGATGTTAGCTATGACAGAGATAACACCTTTTGCTCCGATCTCCATCATAGGTAGAGTAAAAGGATCATCTCCCGACAAGATAGACACACTTGTTAGTGCAATTAGCTCTTTTACAACGCTTAAATCGCCTGATGCCTCTTTGATAGCTACAATATTGGGGATCTTTGCGATATCTGCAAGAACCTTGGTAGGAAGACGCAGAGCCGTACGACCTGGATGATGATATACGATGACAGGAAGGCCTACGCGCGCGATATGTTCATAATGGAGATAACATCCTTCAGGCGTAGGACGATTGTAATAAGGAACAATCACAAGGCAGCCATCTATGCCAATTTCTTTTGCTTTTTTAGTATTGGCTACACTCTCTCGTGTATCGTTTGTTCCTGTGCCTGCAATGAGAGGAATTCTGCCGCGTGCAACTTTTACTGCTCTTGTAAGAATCGCTTCTTGTTCTTGATCAGAAAGCGTTGAAACCTCACCGGTAATACCGTAGAGCACAATCGCATCTGTACCTTCTTCTATATGCCACTCTATTAATGCTTCTAACGTATCTAAATCCACTTCTCCTTCTTTAGTAAAAGGAGTCACAAGAGCTACGATCGATCCATGAAACATACATCACCTCTTTTAAGAACGTGCAAAGCGCAGTCTACAAAGATCTGCTGTAGATTTCGAGTTAATTTTTGTGGAATGGTTGTAAAATTTCATGATTTGGTGATGTGATAATTCCACCAAAATCACATCACCAAATCAAGGAAATCGTATTTGGTGATAAATGAAATCAGAACATATTAATTATAAACAGATTAAGAATCATGTTAAAGAAAGCAGAATCTCTTCCCACTCTGTTGCGATCTCAAGAAATTCAGAGAGAATTTCTTCAAAATGATGGGGATGGGAAGGTATCGTTTGATAGAGAGTGATAGCTGATGTGGACGGCTCAAAATCTAAAGAGATCTGCTCAGCCCATTTGAGAAGGTTAATCGAAGCAATGCTTTCGAGAATCTTATCCATACAAGGGACTTCTACCTCTAGCATAATAGTGGTAGAAAGCTCTAAGTGGGTAGGGGAAAACTCTATAGAGACTTTTCTGCCATCCACTAAAAGCGTAGATTTAGGATTATTTAATATTCTTTCTAATGCGTAATTCATAGGAGCATTCTAAATTAAAATATAATAAAAGTCTATTGTTTTAGAACATCTCCCCAGTCAAGTTTTTTTGATTTTTTGTAGATTTCTTTCTCTTTTTTAGTGACAACTTTATTCTTTAATCCTTCAGGGGTGCAGAGGGAAAAGATCACATGTCCCTTCCGTTTTTGAGGGGGACGTAAGATCCTGTCCCCAGAAGGGTTTGCAGCTTCCTTAGAAACTATGATGTAAGAAAATTTTTCATCTTCAAAGCCTAAGGCAGCTTCTTTAGCTATTTTGTGTAAATAATTTCTTGTTAGCCTTGTTGAAAAATGGCACCAGTCGGGATCTTTCATAGGGCAAGCATGCTCGTGAGGACAAGGAGCCAAAATACGCCCCCCATAAGAAATCAACTTTTCTCGGATTTTGCGGATATGGGAAAACCCCCGAGGGGTTCCGGGCTCTATCACAACAAGTGCTTTCTTAGTAGCTCTCCAAGCTGACTCTAAAATAGAGTCCCAATGTTTCTCTGGGATCTCTCCTATAGAGTAAGAAAGAAGCACGAGGTCTTGGGGCTCTAAAATGCCCACTTCTTTGAGATCTTGCCGAATCCAGCTTACTTTATCTTCTATGAGCTTTTTCCCAATCTCTATGAAAACAGGATCTGTTTCTAAAAGATGAGCGGCATGAAGATGTGGAAAAATATCTTTTGCAGCCAAATAACCTGTGCCGGGACCAGATCCTAGATCGAGCATGGTTTCTATGCGCATGCGCGTAATTTCTTGGAGAACTCGTGTGATCGCAGCAAACGTAGCTGGAAAGCGCGTTACTAAATAAGCAAAACGGTGCTCTCTTTTTTCAAGAAAAGGAGAACTTCCTTTTCTATATCTATCTGAGAGCTCAAGACAATACTGTCTTAGCTGAGAGGGCGAAAGCTGAGAAACAAGCGCTTCTATTTTCTCATCCATTTAAATTCCAATCGACAGGCTCTTTCCCTATGCTTTTAAGAAAAGCGTTTGCCTTTGAAAAGTGTTTGCAGCCCAAAAATCCGGTTGCAGAGTAAGGGGAGGGATGTGCAGCTATAAAAACAGCGTGATGTGTATTTAGAAGCTTCTCGGCCTTTTCTTGGGCAGATTTTCCCCAGAGTAGAAAAACAATCGGATCTTTTCTTTTGGCAAGAAGATCGATGATAGCATCTGTAAATTGCTCCCATCCTTTTCCATGATGTGATTTGGGCTCTCCTGCTCTTACGGTGAGTATCGCATTGAGAAGAAGTACGCCTTGTTTTGCCCACGCATCAAGGCATCCATGCGTAGCTTGTTTTATCCCCATATCTGTTTGCAATTCTTTGAAGATATTCTGCAAGGAAGGGGGAGACTTGGTGCCTGGTAGAACACTAAAACTTAAGCCATGCGCTTGTCCTGCGCCGTGATAAGGGTCTTGTCCTATAATGACCACTTTCACTTTATCGTAGGGTGTTTTTGCAAAAGCATGGAAAATAGATGATTCAGGCGGATAGATAGCCTGCCCTTCTGCCTTTTCTTTTTCTAGAAATGCTTTTAGCTCTTTAATGTAAGGCTTACTGAGCTCTTCTTGTAGCTGCTCATGCCAACTTTTTTCTATCATCATCATGATCACTCCTTGATCGCATACCCTGAATACCCCGTCTTTAGAGAAGAGGTAAAAGAAAAGCTGATCTCAGATGACAGTTTACGCATAAAGACCATTTTCCAAAATGCTAGAGATTTCATCTCGGGAATAACTCCCTTGATTTCTTCTACATGA
>CANJJB010000020.1 GCA_947474635.1 Parachlamydiales bacterium
GAAGGCACTTTGTGGGAGCTAAATACAATTCTACCTACTTTAGAGATCAACGGGATTTCTGGTGGGTATGCAGGGAAAGGATTTAAGACAGTCATACCATCTTCTGCTATCGCAAAAATTTCATGCAGATTAGTTCCTAACCAAGATCCCGATGATATTGCTAAAAAAGTGATTAAGTTTTTGAAAGACAAAGTAGATAAAGGCATTGATATCCAAGCGGAATTTGATCATGGAGGATTGCCGGTTAGAACATCTCCTACAACTCCTATTGCGCAGATTGCAACAGATGCTTTTGAACACGTTTTCAAAAAACCCTGCCAGAAGATATTTTGCGGCGCCTCTGTTCCCATTGTAGCAGATTTAACAAGAGCCTCTGGCGCAGAAGTTGCTATGATTGGTGTTGCGCTCATGGAAGATGAGATGCACGCTCCGAACGAAAACTTTGGTCTTGATCGCTTTGAGCAAGGCTTTTTAGTAATGGCAACCATTCTGCAAAAACTCTCAGAAAAGCGCACGCCTGCGCCTGCCAAAACAAAAGGCAAAAAGTCTAAATCTCTATCTCGAGTGTAACAGCTTCTTGCATGTTTGAAAGAGAATTCATATTCGTTCTATACGCTTGTTGTGGGTGAGCTGGTTTATCAGGATATTGATAGACTAGTTTCCCCTTTTTAACCATTTTTGCGAGGAAATCGTTTTTTAGGTATTTCGCATTTCTATTTAAAATTTTGGCTATTTGAACAGGGTGTAAAGTACCTAAAGAACATAACTTTATGATGATATCTTCAATCTCTTTTTTCGGAGGGCGATTTTTTAGATTAATAATTCGGGTTTTTAAAGCGGGTGGCAAGCTGGGGAACCCCTTAGGTATTGCGTCTAACCCCTTATATAAGGGGTTAGTATGGGAGGTTCCCTCCTTATATGGGGGGTTAGTATGGGAGGTTCCCTCCTTATATGGGGGGTTAGTATGGGAGGTTCCCTCTCTAAGCGCATTCATTCCCTGATCAATATTTTCAATGATTTGTGGTACGGGCTGATAATAGGTCTCACTCCCGCCTCCTTTCATTGTAAGCAATCCGAGATCACGAAGATGTCTGAGCGCGCTACTAGCTGCTAAGGTATGAGCTCCGTTAATTTGTCTATAATCTTGGTTAGTAATTGCCCCAATTTCGTGTGCAAATACAAGAGCGCGCATATCGGACTCTGATAATTTTAGACCTCGAAACTGCGATAGCCATCTAAGATTACGCTCATCTAGCAAATGATGAGGCAGAAGCAGCAGATTAAATTTGTTGTAATCCCGATTAGTTTCAATGAGTGGAGGCGTGGATAATCCTGCTTCATGCATTAATTTTTTCATCGTGGTAATGCCAGTTCCTTTTGTCTCTGCAAATTTAAGATCGTGAAATACACCGGCAATTTTTACATTTCGAGTAAATGAACCTGATTGGCCAAGCTCATCAAAAGGTTTTAGAGAATAGCCAGGATTGTGAAATTCAATACGATTTGAATACCGAATGATTTGTACAGCTTGACCTGCTCGATAGTCTCGATGCATAAGCGCATTAGCAAGAGCTTCACGGATTACATCCCTTGGAATAGACGGAATATCACTCCGCTGAAGTTCACCTGTTTTCAACTGAAATTTAGTGGGTAAATCACTCATGATTTGCCCATGTAAGCGAGACATAACAGTAATAAGAGCTTCTCGATACTCTATAGAATGGTATCTTGCTAAAGGATTTTGAACCCATTCTATTCCTTCTACCAAAATGTAGTCGATACGCGCTTCTATGGGCATTGTTCTTCTGAGTGCAGCTTTACTTCCAAAAAGTAACAATCCGCCGATAGTCGGGATAACTTCTTCGCCTTTTTTAATCGCATGTCCGAGCGAAAGCAATAATTGCTTATCATCTAGTAATAATTCGCTGGCTTTAGAATCGATTTGCGCACGTAGCTTGCGGTATTCTTCCAAAGCATTCGGGTCAATATCTTCCCATGAAGCGTCTGGAAAAACTTCGGTTTCATACGGTCTTTGCCTTCTTAATTGATACAAGAGATCGAGATCTTCCGATGTACAGCGTTGATCGGATGATCCGATACGTCTGTAGGAACCTTTTTCCTCTCCATACTTTTTAATAAAAACGGGCTTGTCTCTGCAAAAGGACTCAGCAATAAACACAATAACCACGACCTTGCCATCCACAAGTTCAACACTCACTTGTGGACGAATCTGAATATTAAAGGCGCTCCTGCATACACTTGCTAGATCGCACTGAATTTTATCGGGGTCATCCACGCCTACGATGCTATAGCGGTTTTTAGAAGAGCCATCTTCATTTTTTCTTAGACCCAAAATAAGATAACCACCGCCCAGATCAGGCTCATTAGAAAATGCTGAAATGGTTTCAATAACACTTGTGCCAAGTGCTGACTTGGATTCTTTTGTTTCAATCCTTTGGCACTCATCACAATCTTGTAGGCGCTCAAGTAGTTGTGGTAAAGTCAGATCCATAGCAAACCGCGTCCTTCTAGATTAGGCAATCACTTCTTGCCCAACAGTAGACAGCGTACCATAAAAAATCAAAAAAACAAAATTAATATTGATGCGACTTTACAGAACCTTTTTCGCATAAAAAGTTCGTAGATTATTTTTCTGTGGAAGAAAATAAAACAAGTAACCTGTGCGTTTCTTCGATCACATCTTTTAAAGAGCCAACATAGTTATTGCAGCAGACACAAAACGCAAACTCTTTTCCAGAGTCAAGCTTCAAGAATCCACCTAAGTTAGATGTCATATTCATGCTGCCTGTTTTTGCTCTTACGGAGGCTCCTGGAACAGGAGAAAAAGATACAAGAGAGCCTTTTCCTATCGGTGGGAAAGAATCATAGATAGGTGTGTAGAGAGGGTTTTTGCGGATGGTGCAGAGTAGTTTTGTAAATCCCTTGGGAGTGATGAGATTAGTTCTTGCAATGCCCGCGCCATCTCGTACATGCGCTGGCACGTGCGATTCTTTCAGGAGCGTCTCCATTTTTTTTATTCCTTCCGTAGCCATTCCATGACCGATTGTTTTTAGAAGGTGTTCTGCGTACAAATTAATGCTAAAGTGATTAAGGTCTTCTAAGATCTTTTTCATTGGAGGAGATTTTTTCTGATGCAGCACATGCAACTGTGGCGCCTGAGGTCTTTTTGTTTTTACAACTTCGACGCCTTGTGAGACGGGGATTTTTTCTGCAAGTGTCATGCCGCAGAAAAGAGCGGGATTGGGTATAGCTGCTCTGATGGTGAATGTCTCATGATCAAGGGGAACTGTTCCTCTATAAAATTGGGTGGGGGAGTATTCTGAACCAAATACATAAGCTTGATCTCCTGATTCTGCGCTACCCGTTGTGACTTCATTATGAAAGGTAAGATAGGGTATGGGAGGATCTATCTGTAAAACAGTTGCGGGGTCTCCCTCTTTTTTTCCAGGTTTGAAGGTTATCTTATAAGAGTTCTTGTTGATGCTAAGGCCACATGCGCCTGCTCCAAAGTAATTGCCTAAATCTTCAAAGTACCAAAAAGGTGAGGCCATGGCAGTTTCAAAAACGCTCGTGTCAACGATGATTTTCCCATCGATAGAGCGTATGCCTTGTTTTTTCAAACACTCTTCCCACTCAGAAAAAATAGTGAGTGAAAGAGTCGGATCACCTCCTCCTTGAACCACGAGGTTGCCATGCAGTACTCCTTCTTGATCTATGAAGCCTTCAAGCCCAAGTGTCGTTTGAAAAGAGAAATCATCTCCTAGAATAGAAAACGCAGTCACGCTTAAGGGGATTTTTTGCAAAGAAGCGGGAACAAAGAATTGCTCTGCATGCGATGTGTAGATTTCTTTTTCTGTCTCAATATCTAAGATGCAGATACCGACATGCGCTCTTTTAAAAGCCTCAGAGCTTTTAAAAAGCTCTTCAAGAGTGTCTGCTGATAATGGAGCAAACAAGGAAAGCACTGTACATAACACTAAATAAAACAATCTCATGGCTTTCTCCAGGAACATCACTATATTGAATTAGCGGGAATTTTGAAGTAAAGGCCTTTTGCAAGTTCTTTCACTTCGACGGTGATTTGCAAATTCAGTTCTTTGGATGACTGAGCAAAATACTCTTCCAAAACTTTTAACATTTGCTGACCGATATTTTGGCGTGTAGACAAGGGGCGTCCTTCTGCAAGAAGAAGGGTTAAGTGAACAAAGGCATATTGAGGAGCTCCATTGCCAATGTAAAAGTGCGTCTGTTTGATAGCTCGACTTTTGCAGCTGGAGAGATCGGTTGGTGCGTTTTTTTCTAAAATCGCATGACAGGGTGTAAAGAGCGCTTGAAGGTTAATTTTTTCCTTTACGTTGTCAGTGTATTCTAAAATAAGATGGGGCATGGTGGGGGTTTCTCTCTAGGATTAAGTCCTATATATGTTTTTTAATATCAATATGACAAGTTTTTATTTATATTCAAAAATTGGGAAAAGTCCATTACAATGGAGCCCCCTAGGAGAAATGGAATGGATCATGTAAAAGCGATTATTTTTGATTGCGATGGAACGCTTGTAGATAGCGAGCATGCCCACTATACAAGTTGGAGAACTGCATTGCAAAAGCAGGGAAGAGATTTTAGCGTAGAGGAGTACTACTGCTATGTGGGTCGTCCTACGGAAGTGATTGCCAAGGCGTTATCTCAAATTATCGGAAAAGAGTGCGCCCAGCAGCTTGTTAAAGATAAGCTCGCGTCTTTTTTTTCACTTCAGAGCAAGGGACTTCCTCCTATTCGACATACAGTAGATTTTATGCATCGATTGATCAAAGAAAAAGAGCGGTTTAATCTCAAGCTGGGGCTGGCGTCAGCTGCTTGCAAAGAGGAGATTTACGCGCATTTGACAAGTTTAGGCATTAGGCATTTATTTGATGTGATTCTTTCTGGCCAAGATGACTTAGAAGAGTATCAGGATGTAGAAGGTGTCAATAAGCCTAAACCCTATGTTTACTTGCATGCGGCAAAACTACTGAATGTGATGCCATCTGAATGTGTGGTGATCGAAGATAGTTGCTCAGGTGTCACAGCAGGCAGCAGCGCAGGATGCATTACAATCGCGGTACCGAATAGTTATTCTAAAGCCCAAGATTTTTCTCTTGCGGATTTCAAGATAGAGTCATTTGCTGGTATGGATGTTGAGATGTTTTTGAATAGGGTTAAAGAACTGTTAGTATCTCGTACCCATTAGAGGTGATCAAGAGGGTATGCTCCCACTGCGCGCTTGGTTTTTCATCGGCTGTACGTGCTGTCCAGTGATCTTGTGAATCAACGATCGTGGTGCGTATGCCTGCATTAATCATGGGCTCAATTGTAAATGTCATCCCTTCTACTAGGGGAACATCTATTCTATTGAGGTGATGGGGGATTTGAGGAGGCTCATGGAACTGAAGGCCTACTCCATGTCCCACAAAAATATTCACAACAGAGCATTTATGCACGGCTGCTAATTCTTCAATCACCTTGCCAATTTCACAAACAAGTACTCCTGGTTTTAATATCTCAATTGCTTTCATGAGACACTCATATGAAACGTCCATAACGCGCTTTTTTTCTTCATCGATCTTGCCGATTGCAACCATCCGGCTGCAATCTCCGTAGTAACCATCAACAATCGATGTGACATCGATGTTGAGAATATCACCCTCTTTTAGAGGGATGTCATTTGGTATCCCGTGACAGACAACTTCATTTAAAGAAGTGCAGATACTTTTAGGAAAAGGGGGATCGCCATAACCAAGAGGTGCGGCAGTAGCATTTGCTTCTTTGTGGAGCCTTATGGCAAGAAGATCGAGTTCATTGGTTGTAGCGCCTGCTTTAGCAGCATGGCAGAGTTTATCAAGAATGTCTGTTGCAACCTTGCAGGCATGTTTGATGCCTTTGATCTCTTCCGGTGTTTTAAGAAGAATGCCGAATTTCTTTTTATATTCCCTTGCAAGATCTTGCGCATTGCGGACAGTCCCGATAGGATAGTGGCATTTTTTCCATTTTTTTCCGCTGTTGCACCAGCAGGGATCATTTCTATTCAGCATAAAAAACCTGTTTTAAAAAAAGACCATGTGCAGGAGCTGTTACTCCTGCTTGCGCGCGCTCTTTACTCGCTAAAATATGAGCAAGATCAGATCTTTTAATTTTTCCGCAGCCGATGTACACCAGTGTTCCAACGATTGCGCGCACCATTTTATAGAGAAAGCGATTTCCACGCACAGCAATTTGAAGGCGATCGGGCGTTGTCATAGAGACATCGATGGAAAAAATTTCACGCACATTGTCATCTGTTTGTTCACTTGTAAAAGCACCAAAGTCATGTTTGCCTATAAGTTCTTTTGTAGCCTTTTGCATCTCATCGATGTTTAGAGGATAAGGAAAATGCCACGATACGAGGCGCAAGAAAGGCAGCTGCACGTTTCCTAAACATATATGGTAGTGGTATTCTTTTCCTTGTGCATCAAGTGTGGGGTGAAAGGCATCTGGCATCTCTTCGAGTGTAAGAACAGAGATGTCTCTTGGCAGAACTCCATTAAAGCTTTTTTTTAGTCGGAAGAGGTCTTCTGGGGAAGATGTAAATAAATTAATGACTTGTCCTGCTGCATGTACGCCTGCATCTGTTCTGCTAGCTGCTTGGAGTTTAACAGGATGGCGTAGGACTTGGCTAAGAGCTTTTTCAAGGGTCTCTTCAATGCTAGGGCCCATCTTGGTCTTTTGCCAGCCTAGGTACTGCGTTCCTTCGTAAGAAAGGGTTAGTTTGAGATTTCTCATTGAGGAATTGTACCATTTTTTCTTGCAAAGTAAAGAGAGGAATAATCATCGCTAAATTTTTTATATACTTAAAAAAATATCCACTTTACAATGTATTGTCGGTTGTAAATTAAATCTTAACAAAGGAGTTTTTATGGACGCCGTAAGTCGATTAGGTGGGGGTATGCAGGGATTAAGAGTAGAAGAAGAGAGCGTAGCAGCTCCTGGAGGATCTGTTGTATTCACTGAGCATGAAGGTGCGGAAGGGTATGCAGGGGCAGAATGGCCTGGTGCTCGTATGGAAGAAGACTTTGCTCGGATAACAAAAGAGGCTCTAGAAGCGCTGGAATCTGAAGAGGGTGTCACTGTAACGCGTAGTTGCGCTAGTTCTGAATCAGGAAGTTTAATGAGTCGGGGGATTTCTCTATACGGCGCTGCAGGGGTTTCTGAAAGGTGGCTTACAGGTCATACAAAGGGAGTCTGGCGCATCCTTCCCCTATCACCAGAAAAAGTCCTTTCTTGTTCTTATGATAAAACAGCAAAAGTATGGGACCTCTATTCTCAAAAGTGTACCCATACGTTAAAACGTCATCCAGGAGAAGTTCTTTGTGCAGAAACTTTAGGGGATTACCTATTGACGGGATGCGGCAAAGGTATTTTAAATATATGGGATAAGACGGATTTTTCTCATGTCAGGCAGATACACGATCCAAAGGAACAAGGATTTTATAGTTTGCTTAGATTGAGTCCTGATAGAGTTGCTTCTGGCACCTGTCAGAAACCAAATGGTCATAAAGGTCCTTGGGAGCACGACATCAAAATTTGGAATATAGCACTTAACCAGCTTGTGGGTACATGTAAAGGCCATAAAGGAGGCATTCCTAAAATGGTTAAGTTAGAAGATACTTATATAGTGAGTTGTTCTGCAGATGAAACGATTCGTATTTGGGATACTGCAACGCAAGAATGTAAAGGAGAACGTAGGGCCCATAAAGCATACATTTATAGTATGTGTGCTTTAGGAGATATGATTATGACGGGTGGACGAGATCGTGAGATTCATGCGTGGGATAAAGAGACTTTAGAGCCACTGGGATCTTTTGTTTCAGGACATCAAGGATATGCTCATGGTAGCACCATCTATGATCTGTGCGCAGTTTCTAAACATGTCTTTGCTTCTGCCTCTAGAGACGGAGTTGTAAAATTATGGGATATAAGAACAAAAAAAGTCATCAAAGCACTTGATGCCGATGATGGTTTTATCTATAGCGTTTGCGCAACTACTGGGGATTCTGTTGTTGCAGGAACTGCAGGACGCGTACCTTTAGATCCAAAACAAAAAGCAGTGCCAAGTCTTGCATACTGGAAATTTAGAGAATAAAACTAAAGTAATAAGTCCCCCAAGCAATTTTAAATAGTGCTTGGGGGCTTTTTTTATCTTCTTTGCTGTGGTTTGTCACATAGGTATTTGACGCCAATAGCTACAGATCCATAGCGAGATATGTTTTGGGATCCAGGAAATCCTTCATAGGTTCTAATTGCTTGTGGCATTAGTTCTGCGTCAGACTTATTAAGTCTTTTAAGTTGGGGCAAAAGATTTGTGACTCCTTCTGCCTGTATCATATCTTTAAAAGTGCGGTATGTGTGCAAGAAGGTCACTTTACAAAAAATGCCGTCTTGTCTGTTATGAAAAAGGATAATATCTCCTTCTCTTATCTTTTGATACATCGGAATGTTAATGCGGCACTCGGCTGTTTTTTCTCCTGTACGTAGATAAGTCATGTAAGGAGCTTCTGGACGACTTTGAATAGTGATTGAATGATCTGATCTAATGGTTTCAGGATTTCGGATTAAGTCTGCATCATCTCGCATAGGCGCTTTAGGTCTTACTTGAGCAGGCGGGTAGGATCTTTCAAAAGATCTAGGTGCTTCTTGAAAACGGGGCTGATATTCTTCTCTTCTGTCTCTTCTTTCTGGCTCTCTATGATCATGTCTTTGACTGCTATGAGAAGTAAAAGAGCCTCTTTCATCACTTCTTTCTCTTTTGCTGGAAGATTCATCCTCTTCTTCTCTTTTTCGTTTGGAAGTTATTCTATCTCTTAGGTCCTCTGTCTTATGAGCGGAGCTTTCTGCGGGTCTTGCATCAGATCTTGATGAAGTATGTGTAAATTCTAGGGGGGCTTTTCTGGGGGCTTGCGCTCTATCTTCGAAGCGATGACTAGAATCCCTATGAGTAGGGAGAACTTCAACGTGTCTAGTGCTAAAATCTCTTGAAGAAGGTCCTTGAACAAAATCTAAACGAGGCTTGAAAGAAGATTGAGAACCCTCTCTGGAAACAGCCTTTTCGGCATGAACGTGTGAACTACTTGCACCTACAGATGGTATAGCCATAAAATTTAATCCTCTTTTTAAAGTATGAACACCACACTCTCCTTTTAAAGGTTGGAAGATGTGTGATAAAAAACATGATAACATTATACCTAACTTTTTATTTACTTAAAGAATATTAAGCGTCGGCGGGGCTTTCTTCAGAGGCGACAGCAAGTTGTGCTAGGGGTTTTTCAATGCCAAGTGGTACGTGTTTTTGTAATAAGGGGGCTCTAAACTGCACATTTAGATCAAGCAGTTTGGTTAAGAGAGGGGAAAACAGCTCGTGTGTCTGTTCAAAATCGTGGAATAATACAATTTCTGTTGTACGACGAAATTGGAATAATTCCTCTGCGATTCTTTGAACAAAGTCTGCGGTTTTAAATAGGTTAAACTTCTTCTTGGTTGCTTCACTAAACAAAGCATATTCCCTTGCATCAAATGTCCATGCAGCATCGATGTCTTCTTCTCTTTCTATTAAAGCGGGGTGGCGCTCTGTTCCTTGAAAATTTAGACGTTCAAACTCCAAAGAAGAGAGAAGATCTTGTATTGCCTTTACATGTGTTAATCCTTGTTTTTGTCCTTTATCCATGTAAGGAAATCGAAATAGCTTGGCTGGTCTTGGGGCTTGAGCTATAGAGTAGGCTTTATTGATCAGTATTTCTGTTTGTTCAATTTCCTGGCGGGCCTGTTCTATAGTGATATCTGAAAAATGGGGATGGGTGAAGGAGTGATTACCAATCCAAAAGCCTTTTTCAATAGCATAGACAACATGGGCAAAGTTTTTTTCCATGAACTCTCCTCTGCAATACCACACCGCCGAGATTTTATTTTCTAAAAGAGCATCCACTTTTTCCCGCATGAAGGAAGAAGGGCAATCGTCGATGGTAAGGTAAACAGTGAGATTACTCAAAATAAAACTCCGTTTTTCTAGGGTCTTGTTTTAACAGTTCAAAATACTGCTCTCTCAATTCATCTAACACAATTCCTTGACGAATAGTTTTGGCAATAAGAGAATCTATCTCTTCTTGAGAAAGAGAGAAGTTAGCGTAAAATTCAGGGGTCCACAGGTAGCGTTTATTTAAAAAGTCATCAAAAGAAATGGGGGCTTGTCTTTCATATCCAATTGACCAGAGAACTTCTTTCTGATCGAGATTTACGCTAAAATAAGCTTGCTGCTCTCCTTTTGCATTACGAGAAATGAGACAAATTTTTCTGTCTCCTGCAATCATGGGCTTTATAGCAACGTCTGTTGAGTTGAGATACTCTTTGATGGTGTAAATGGTTTCCCATTCCTTACCCCCCTTCAAGTTATTGATAGTAATCTTATCTCCTTCTAAATGAAAACTCCATGTTCCTTTATTTTTCATGTTTACGACAAAATCTTCTCCAGAAGATTTTAAAATAATAGGAACTTCGATATCAAAATTAGGATCTAAGAGAATGTAGCCTTGATCTTCAGAAGAGGCATATTTAATGAGGAGGGCAACATGTGAGGGTTTTGCCCATCCTTTTTGCTGAAAGCGGCTTCCAAGTACTGCAGGTATGCGGCGAGCATTCCATTCTACTGGAAGACGATCATAGAGATCTTCGATAAGGCCGTAGCAAGAAGAGCCATGCACTACTTTCACTGAAATATCAGGCTTAAAAGAGCTAAGAGCTTCTAAGGGAGTTTTTTCCTGCTTTTTACTTTCATAAAAATCTAAAAACTGCCCTACGAGATGGAGTCTATCGTAATTAGTTTGGCTCAAGTGCTCTTCTAAAATAGGGGTTAAGAGTTTAGAAAGACTCTCTGCACTATAAGGTATGGGGTTCCACTCAAGAGGTTGAAAAATAGGGATAGCAGATATGGCATTGAGCAGCTTTTGTTGCTGCTCAGGGTAAAACTGTCGGTTGACGATTTTACATTTTTCAATGATCTCTTCAAGACAGGTAGGATCGCTAAGAGTTACAACGCTTCCCATCTCTTCTCCTTCGATCAAATTTTTCAAGATGCGTCTTAGGATTTTCCCACTTCTGGTTTTGGGTAGTTTATCTAAAATGACAACTTTTTCTGGGCGAGCGTACGCTCCTAGATACTCTCCTACTTTTTGTCTTAAATCTTCTTCAATACCTTTTTTTTGCGCATAGCTATCTTTCAAAATGACAAAGGCAACAATTTTTTCCCCTTTGATGTCATCTTTTACTCCAATGACGGCAGATTCAGAAACTGCCGGATGTTCAATAAGGGCATTTTCTAGTTCAGCTGTTCCAATGCGGTGACCTGATACTTTTAAAACTTCATCACATCTTCCACCGATCCAAATGTTTCCCTTCTCATCGCGCCTTGCTGCATCGCCGGCAAAATAGTATTTTCCTTCCCATTGACTCCAGTACGTAGATTTATATCGATCTGGATTTTTATAAACGCCGCGCATCATAGAAGGGTAAGGTTTTTTAATGGCAAGGAGCCCTCTTTCTGCAGGATTGCCTTCGACATCTAAAACATCGACTTCAAAGCCGGGTAGCGCGTGTGTTACGCTTCCTGGAATAAGAGGTGTCACACCAGGAATAGGTGATATGACAAGCGCTCCTGTCTCTGTCTGAAACCACGTATCTACAATGGGGCATTTTTCATGACCTATAAAAGTGTGAAACCACATCCATGATTCGGGGTTAATCGGCTCTCCAATTGTTCCGAGTAAGCGGAGGCTGTTTAAATTTGATCCTTCAAGGCAGCTATCTCCCCATTTCATAAAAGTGCGTACAAGTGTCGGGGCTGTGTAAAAAATGGTGACCTTATTCTCATCGATAATTTTGGAGAATTGATTCCGGTGTGGGTATTCAAAAGCTCCTTCATAGATTACTTGCGTGACACCATTAGAAAGGGGCCCGTAAGTTACAAAACTATGTCCCGTGATCCATCCTATATCTGCAGTCGACCAGTAAATGTCATTGGGCTTGATGTCAAACACCCATTTAAATGTTGTATGTACTCCGACTAGGTATCCTCCTGTCGTATGCAAAATGCCTTTTGGTTTTCCTGTTGTTCCCGAAGTATATAAAATAAAGAGAGGATCTTCTGCACCCATCTCTTCAGGAGGGCAATAATCTTTTGCTTTTTTCATAATATCGTCATACCAGAAGTCTCTTCCCTCTTTCATGGGGGTTTCATCTTCTGTATGTTTTAAAACGATGACGTGCTCTAAACTTTCGCACTCATTCAAAGTGTCTTCTAATTTATTTTTGTAAGGAATGCGTTTACCTGCTCTAAAGCCTCCATCTGCTGTAATAAGTACTTTAGCTTCTGCGTCTAAAATTCTGTCTTTGACAGATTGCGCTCCAATTCCTCCAAAAATGACAGAATGAACAGCGCCGATGCGTGTGCACGCAAGCATAGAAGCGATTGCTTCTGGAACCATGGGCATGTAAAGAGCTACTCTATCACCTTTTTGAACGCCGAGCTTTTTCAATGCGTTTGCTAGTTTATTTACCTCTATGTAAAGTCTCTGATAACTCCATAATTCCTTTGTCCCATTTTCATTAACCCAAATGATGGCAATTTTATCACCTTTTCCTGCCTCAATATGTCGATCTAAGCAATTGTAAGAGACGTTGAGTGTTCCAGATTCAAACCACTTGGCATAAGGAGATTGCCACTCTAGTGCTTTATCCCATTTTTTAAACCACACAAGATCAAGGGCGCATTTTTCCCAAAATTTTATAAAGTCTTCTTCCCCCTCTTGATATAATTCGGTAGTTTGAAGATTTGCCTCTCTTTGAAATTCTTCATAGTTTAAATCGACGCCTCTACCCCAACAAGAAAGTGCAAGTGCAACGCATCCAACTAAAATCGCCTGGTTAATTCTTCTCTGCATATTTATATGACTCCTGTAAAAGAAAATATTCTCTTTCATTTAAAGATAAAAAATCAATATTTTTTTTAATTGTTAGAGCAAGATGTATATTGTCAAAAAAGTAAACGCTCAGTAAGATGTCGCGCTTATTCAATCCGATGATCGCTATTTGTAATATTTACACCGACAACCACAAGGAATAATCGCATGGCAGCACCTACCGCATCCTATATCCCTTCAAGATCTTATGAACATTCGATGCCCAAAATGGTCATCACTTCTCCTTGTCGCTGCCCCTGTAAATATGATGATTTTTTTCGTGAAACTTTTCAGACAACCCGCCTGTGTCCTAGAGATGGAGTTATCATGGAACGTTTTGATATCTGGGATCTCCGTCGTACTAGCAAGATTGATTTAAAAAAAGAGAAAGAGGACTATATCTCCCTTATATCCGACCTGATAACAAATCTAAATGTGAGACCCTATAGGTTAGAACTCAGATTGGTAGATATTCGTCTAGCTCTTATTGCAAGCAAGGATCTTCCTCTTACTACAATGGAGCAAGAGGATTACAGATGGGTCCAAAGGCTAGTTGCGCAAGATGAAAAAATTAGCATCTGCGCTAGAGAAGCGCTTCTGTCGTTCGAGCCAATGCTTGCCTTGTACGATTCTTTTGGGGCCCCCGAATGGAAAGAACATTTTAATTACGAAGTAAAACACCTTCCACTTCCTGCAAGCATGGGACACATCTTAGCCTCTCCTGATCCATTCTCGCCTGATAAAACTGTTGCCGAGACCCACTTTCCGCCTGTTCTTGTGTTTGGGGGCGCAACTTTTGAGATTATGGAGACATTAGGTAAAAATCCCATAAAAGGGCACCGAGTAAGGATTGTAAGTAGAAATCCAGTTGCCTGGGAGCAGCATTATCAAACGACTGCTCTAAAAACCCATTGGGCTCTTATTAGGAAGGAGCTTATTCATGGGGATATTCCTATGACATGGGAGGCTACTAAAAAGGCTCGCCTTGAGATGCATGAAAAGAGATATACTCCTGTTAGTGGTATTGATCTTGGAGCAGTTCTTAATGCAATGCGTGTGACAACAGGCAAGACACATTTTGTATCCAGGGGGACTTTTTGTTCTGAGAAAGTAACCTTAGGCGGCAGAAAAGTTCCACTGTTTGTTCAGGGAGCAGAAGAAGGTCATCGTAAGGGATTTAGAGTCGGTGGAAAAGATTTTGACGGAGGGCTAGGAGTGCAGCGCATGCTACCAGAGGTTTAAAGCATCTGGAGTGAGAGGTAATAGGCTGTGACTCCGCTTAAAAACATTTGGATGGAGAGCATCACAAGCAAAAGACCCATGAGGCGCTCGCAGGCAATGATCCCTTTTAAGCCCATCCAACGTTTGAGGATAGAAGAAGAGAGGAGAATGACAGTGGAAAGCGCCCATGCAAGGACAATGGCTGCTATGGTGACAAAGAAACCTTCCTCTTGTTTAGCATAGAGCATGATCGCAGCTAAAACAGCAGGTCCTGCAACAAGTGGTATTGCAAGGGGCACAATAAAGGGCTCTTTTTCTCTACCGTGTTCTATGTGATTATCATGGGGCAAGGGAAAAATCATTTTGATAGAGATGATGAATAAAATAATCCCGCCCGACATTAAAAGAGAATATTCTGATATCTTTAAGGAAGAGAGAATAGCGTTACCGATTAAGCTAAATCCGATCATGATGAGAAGAGCAATCAATAGTTCTCTTAGGATGATTTGTCTTTGTCTTTTGGGATTGAGATCTTTGAGGAGTGAGATGAAAAGAGGGATGTTGCCAATGGAGTCCATTAGCAAGAAGAACGTATACGCAAGACTTAATATCACCATAGACACCCCATTTTAAGGATCTTTTCTACCATCAGAAACAACTATTTTCCATAGCCCTTTTAGGTAGGCTGTTTGATTGGAAGATAGCTCTTTTAAAAAAAGAAGGCAATCGCGATTTTTTGTGAAGGCTGACTTTGTCCAGTTAGTAGATCCTACGATGAGTTTTTGACTATCGATAAGAGCCCATTTATGATGGAGCAGCTGCTGCCCTTGACTAAATAGTATGGGAATATTTTCTTCTTTGAGTCTTTTGATAGCTTTACTGCTAGCACCTCTTCCTGCGTAAAAATCTATACAGAGCCTAACATCTACGCCCCTTTTTTTAGCAGAGATAAGCGATTCTGTAATAGTGGGGTGAGTGAGCGTGAACATCGAGATGAAAATTGTTTTGGAAGCGCTGTCTAGTTCCTGGATTAAGCGGGCTAAAGCGTTGCCCTGTTTGTCGGGGAGAAGCCAGAGCTCTCCTTGCTGGGAGCCTATTTGAAATAACAGGGGCGCATGCGAGGGGATCTTTTTGCGGGGAAGATGCGGCTCGTGGTGCAGGGGATCTTTGAGAAATTGGGCAAGTAGGGGAGAGTAGAAACCAAGCGTCAGGTTGTCATGCAAGACAAGAGAGGATGTCGTCATGTTGGCAGAGCCTAAGAAAACAAGTTCATTATCAATGATAAGAATTTTTTGATGCATGAGCCCCTGGGTTTTAAGGGGTATGGCATCAAAATAGGGAGCGCTTTCTACATGTCCTGCGCGGGGGTCAAAATAGAGGGTAACGTGCAAGTGACTGCTTGCCTTTTTTTTGAGCCATTTTAATAGGAGGGGGTCTGTGAGAGCATACATGTTGATATGGATAGAGTGCTTAGCAGACTGAATAGCTTTACGAAAAGTTAGACGGAGATCTTGCCGTGTCTGGTTAGAGTAAAAAACAAGGGGTTTTTCAGGAGAGGGGAGATCGACGTGGGTAGCTTTAAAAACTACCCACGTATAGAAAGCGCAGATTACGAGTATGGCGAGTAGGAGGCGAGACTTAAACAGTCTCTCCCTTATTACGTAAATCACGAACGATAGCTGCCATGCCGTGTTTCATCATGGTTCTCATGCCGTTTGTTGTCACGGTGAGAGTCACGAATCGATTTTCTTCTGGGAACCAGAATTTCTTTTTAACCAAGTTAGGGTTAAAACGACGGCGTTTGATGCCTGTCACTTTAAGACCTACACCTTTTTTCTTCTTTGCAATCCCTCGGAGAGCGTAGCTATTGCCTCTTACGGGGATCTTTCCAGTTACTTGACATTTTCTTGGCATATACATCCTTCAGCTTAAAGAAAAGCAATATACCAGGAGGATTCTTATTGAACAACAAAATTTGTAATGTTAAATATAAATTTTAATTTGATGTATAAAATATGCAAGAGCTCAGCGTTGATTATGTTGTCATAGGATCAGGCCCTGCGGGTCAGAAGGCGGCTATTCAAGCAGCTAAGCTGGGGAAATCTGTTGTGGTGGTAGAGCAGGACTCCCATCCCGGAGGAGCTTCTTTAAATTCTGGGACGATCCCGTCTAAATCCTTAAGAGAAGCTATTTTGGCGCTCACTGATTTCTACGAGAGAAGCTTTTATGGAAAAGATCATCTCAAGAGGACCATCTCGATCAATGATTTAAACTACCGCCTTCATAAGGTGCTAGATGAGCAGCGGCGCATCATCTTGCATCAATTTGAAAAAAATAAAATCCAGCTGATCTGTGGAACAGCTAGGTTTAAAGATGATCATCATGTTGAGATCGTAGATCAAGAAGATGAGGTGATTGCGTGCATTGAAAGTCATTTTTTTCTGATTGCGACGGGATCTAAACCGCGCAATCCGATGAATCTTCCTTTTGATAATCAAGTGATTTTGGATTCGACAAGGCTTCTCCAAATTGATCATCTTCCTAAAACACTCATTGTTTTGGGTGGTGGCATTATTGGATCGGAGTACGCTAGTTTTTTTGCTGCTTTAGGAACAGAAGTTACTGTCGTAGATAAAAGAGATCACTTGCTGCCTCTTTTAGATATTGAGATTGGATTACATCTTCAGCAAGCGCTAACAAACATTGGACTTAAGGTTGTTGGAAAAAAACAACCCGAGTCGATAACTCGTAACAATAACCATGTAGAAGTGAGGTTCACAGATGGATCTATATTACAGGCCGAAATGCTTTTATATGCCCTTGGAAGGGAAGCAAACGTCAATCATCTTCATATTGGGAATGCAGGCATTACACTCAGTCCAAAGGGATACATTCCGGTAAATGCTCTTTTTCAGACGCGGGTGCCACATATTTATGCGGCAGGAGATGTGATCGGAGGTCCTGCACTTGCAGCAACGGGCATGGAACAGGGAAGACTTGCTGCAAGACACGCCTTCGGAGTTCAGACGCATCATTTTCCGACATTTTACCCGATCGGAATTTATACAATACCCGAAATATCATCCTGTGGTTATACTGAAGAAGAGTTAAAGCAACTGGGCTTTCGGTATGCAGTAGGAAGAGCCTACTACTACGAGATTGCCAGAAACCAGATCATTGGAAATGATCCGGGGATGTTTAAGATTCTTTTCCACGAGGAGACTCTGGAAATTCTTGGCATCCATATTATTGGGCGCGCTGCAACCGAAGTGATTCACATCGGTCAAGTAGCGATGAGTTTTAACGCAAAGATTGATTATTTTATCGATCAAGTGTTTAACTACCCAACATATGCAGAAGGATACCGCATTGCTGCACTCAACGGATTTAACAAAGTTAAACATAAGAAATAAAACGTATGCCAATTTATGATATCTCCCACTCCAAAGATGCACCGCACGCGGAATCTGTCCAAGAAGAGCCGCAAATCTGTAAAAAAGATCGATTTTTTTCTTCTTTGACGGCACGTCTTTTGTTCTTTGTGCTTTTTCTCGGAGATCTAGTATGGCTGGGGTATACGCTTTCTCTTTTCGTTTTACTCTTCACCGCTAGTCTTTTAACGCTTTTCAAAATAACAACGCTGCAACAGGCCTTAGGCAAGAAGTGGGTTGCACTCAAACGCTCATCTGTTTGTGGAATCGCTCTTCTTGTTGCTCTCTTTAGTCCCGCGCTTGGCATCATGGTTGCCTGCACTTATTTTCTTATGTATGATAAGACAGGTATTCAGGAAGTTGTTCCCTCTTCTTTGCAAGAGCAGTTCCAAGAGTTTATGCGTTAACACCCAACTTGAAAAGATTTTCAAGTTTTATACCTCTTTGATAGTCTTCATATCTAGAAAGAGATCTAGATTGGATTTCCGGTGTATTTTCATTCCAAAATTTCATAAGGTTGGGCTGTAGAAGATAGCCTCTTAGCCAGCATACTTGGCGCTTGCGGTCTAGTTTTTGAAGCTGAGAGAGAATGCGACTGAGAGATTTTTTATTTCGGTGAAGCTTTTTGCTAGGGTTTGCGGCATTTGTCAAAGCAGTCTGAATGTTTTTGATATCCTCTCTTAGATCACACTTTGCATGTTCCGAAGAGAGGTCTTGAATGGTTTCATTTGTTTTGATGAAATGATCCATAAATTCTCGGGTATTTTGTATAGTGCAGCATATTTGGTATTTGAGGTCTAGTTCTTGAAGCTGAGTGAAAATGTCACTTAAGGATGCTTTTTTTGCATTCAGTTGGGTTATTATATCTTTACGAGAGTTAGAGTGCATGGTTTTGAGTGTGGTTAAAACAGTCTGAATATGTGTGATATCATCTGTAAGATCAAACTTTGTATGTTCTAAAGATAGGGCTTGAAGGGTTTCATGTGTTTTAATGAAACGATCCATGAATTCCTGGATACCTGTTATGGTAAGAGATATCTCTTTATTAACAGTTTCTAATACGACTTGTGTGATCATAGTTGGTCGGACGAAAGTATGTATGAACCCTTGGATTCTTTCTATGGTAAGAGATATCTGTTCATTGACAGCTTTTAGCTTGAGATTTGTGGTTGGAGTATCGATAGCAGCTATGCTTTTTTCCCATTCTTGTAGATGGGAAATAAACATAAAAAGACCAAGAGACAGTATATCACTAAGAGTTGTTATGCCTTTAGACGGAAAGCTATCTAGCTGGGTGCCTAGTTTTTCTGTAAACTCTTCTTGTGAAGAAATGAGCAGAGTGTTTCTTAAATAAGTAGCAAGTTGAGGTTCTACAGATAGAGGAAGTAGGTCATTTTTTTTAGTAATTGGAATAGGTGGAGTTAAAGGAATCGTATTTTTCGTGGGTATATGAAAGAAGGCTTTTCTTACTAAGAAAAGAGTGAGAGCGCAGGCTGCAAGGATACAAACAGTTCTAGTTCCAAAGCGGAGTTGTTGCGGGTAAGCTAGAAAAGATGGTTGGGGAAAAGAAGGTAGTATTTTGTCTAGCCGCATCGAGCTCCCAATTGGAAGAGATCTTCAAGTGTTATGCCCTTTTGAAGTGCTTGGTATACAGAAAGAGACCTATTTTGTGCGTCGTAGGGTTGCTTGTTCCAAAATACGATGAGGTCTTGCTGAAGAAGATAGCCTTTCAACCAGCACACTTGGCGGCTGTTGTCTAGCTTTTGAAGTTCAGTAAGAATTCCACTTAGAGATGTTTTGTTTACTTGGAGCGGGTCGCTACGATTAACAACTTTAGCGCATGTCGTTTTTAGAGCGGTTAAAGCAGTCTGAATTTTTGTGATGTCATCTGTAAAATTAAACTCTGTGTTGACTGCGCAGAGGGTTTGAATGGGTGCATTAGTTCTTGTGAAAACGTTCATGAATTCCTGGATACTTTCTATGACAAGGGATATCTGGTTGTTGACATTTCTTAAATTGGAATTTGTTTGTTGTGTATCAATAGCATCTATCGTTTTCTCGAATTCTTTCAGCGTAGGCAGAAATTGGTCAAGACGAAGACATTCTAAATCACTGAGTGTTGTAATACCTCTTTCTGCCAAACCTGCTAATCGAGTGCCTAGGTTTCTTGACAAATCATCTTCTGTAGGAAGGTAAAGAGTATCTTGTAAATAAGCAACGAGTTGACACTCCGTAGAACTTCGGGCAGGAGCTGGATGCGCTGCTTGGGGTAATTTTGCTGCAACAACAGGTGGATTTACGGTTAAAGCAGGTGGTTGTGCTGGAGGCAATGTTTTGTCCTTATAATAGCAATAGGCAAAAGCCTTTTTAACTAAGAAAAGAAGGAGTGCAGAGGCTGCAAGAATACAGACAGCTTTGGTTCCTAAGCGGGCTTGTTGCCAATTAGAGTATAAAGGAACTTTTTTAACAGAAAAATCTATCTTCATGGTTAATCCTCAGTTTGTTGGAGAAAATTTTAACATAGTAGGGGATAAAGAGAAAGTCCGATTGCTGGAAAACATGATATGCCTTACTATGAGACTCTTATGTTTTTAAGTCAAAAAGGTGAACGTTACCACGCGTTCTTTTTAAAAAAGATTTTATATATTGAAGAGCTCAAGTGCACATTGAGAGAAATCGTGCACGAGCCAAGCGGAGCAGAGATCATCCATCTAGAAAATGATGATCCAGAGAACCTCTTTTGTCTTTCGTTTAAAACACTGCCTTATAACTCTAATGGGGTAGCCCATATTCTTGAGCATACAGTACTGTGCGGTTCCAAGAAATATCCCGTGAAAGATCCCTTTTTTGCCATGACGCGGCGTAGCTTGCATACGTTTATGAATGCTTTAACAGGGCCCGATTTTACCTGTTATCCGGCAGCAAGCCAAGTGGAGAAAGATTTTTATAATCTGATGGAAGTCTATATTGATGCGGTGTTTCATCCGCAGCTTAAGAAGCTCAGCTTTTTGCAAGAGGGGCACCGTTTAGAATTTACAGAGCCAGCCAATCCCTTTTCTGATCTTCAGAGGAAAGGCATTGTCTTGAATGAGATGAAGGGAAGCTTTAACTCTTCTGAGACACGGATATGGCATGAGATGATGGATAGTTTAGTTCCAGATCTTCCTTATGCGTATGTGTCAGGAGGAGATCCAAAAGAGATCCCTAAGCTGACGTATGAAGAGCTTGTGAAGTTTCATGAAGACAACTACCATCCTTCCCGGTGTTTGTTCTTTTTTTATGGTAACTTTCCATTGCAAAAACATCTTGATTTCATTGAAGAAAAAGCGTTGAAGGATGTTGAAAAGTTAGGAGCCTTGCCGCCTGCTGAAGTGCAAAAGCGGTTTAAAAAGCCTGTCCATAAAGAAGCTTTTTACCCTGTGTCTGAAACAGAAGATCTAAATAAAAAAGAGATGGTTGTTTTTGGGTGGCTGACAGTGCCTATCCACGAACAAGAGACGATGCTTGCACTCAATGTGATTGATGCGATTTTAATGGAAACAGATGCCTCTCTTTTAAGGCTGCCTTTACTTCAGTCGGGACTCTGCGTATCAGCAGATGCTTATATCGACACTGAGATGTCTGAGATTCCCTACGTGCTTATTTGTAAAGGGTGTCGGAAGGAAGATGCTCCTCAGCTAGAAGAGCTCTTAAGAAAAACGCTCAAAGACATTATAGAGACGGGGATTCCTTCGAAGTTAATTGAGTCAGCCATTCACCAGCTTGAATTTGCACGGACAGAAATCACAGGAGATCATGCTCCTTTTGGTCTTACTCTTTTTATGCGCGCAGCTTTAGGTCAGCAACATGGGTGTCCTCCAGAAAATGCTTTAGTAATACACACTCTTTTTAATAGTTTGCTTGAGAAAACAAAAGATCCTTGCTATTTGACGGGGTTGATTGATCGCTATTTACTCTCCAACACGCATTTTGTGCGTTTGATCATGCGGCCTGATCCTCAACTTACTTCGCAAGAGCTCCAAAAAGAGAAACAAGATTTAAAAGATCTGAAAAAAACATTGTCTCAAGAAGAGATGGAAGCCATTGTTGATCAAGCACAAAAGCTTGCGCAGTATCAGCAAGAAGAAGAAGAGCAGAGTATCGAATGCCTTCCCAAAGTGGAAATCGATGATATTCCTAAAGAAGTAAAGGATTTTCCCCTTAAGGAAAAAGGGAACGTTTTATATCATCCCTGTTTTACCAATCAGATTATCTACGCAGATTTAGTGTTTGATTTACCAGAGCTTGAAGAGTCAGATTTTCCTTACGTCCAAATCTTAAGTGGATTTTTATCAGAATTGGGATCGGGCAAAAGAAACTACGTTGAAAATCTAGAATATCTCCAAGCCTATACAGCAGGTGTGATGGGCGGCTTTTCTTTAAATCCTCATGTAGACAATGTAGATGAGCTGAGTCCCTTTTTTATGATTAGGGGTAAAGCGCTCGGTCGGAATGCTTCCTCTCTTTTTTCTATCATGAAGGAGATGGCAACATCGTTTCGTCTCGATGAAAAAAGACGAATAGAGGAGCTCATGCTTCAAATGTATGCCAACCTTGAAAATAGACTCAATCGTAGTGCGCTGCGCTATGCCAATCAGTTAGCACTCAGCGGGTTTTCATCGGTAGGTAAGGTAAATTATCTCTGCCATGGTCTTTCTTTTTTTAAAAAAGTTCAAGAGATTGTCGAGAGCTTTTCTCATAAAGGTTTAGATATTTTTATAGAGAGATTGATGGCAGTCAGAGATAAGATTTTCACTTTTTCTAACCCTAGACTTATTTTAAGTTGTGATGATGCAATGGCACGAGAGCTAGAGAAAGAAAAGTATTTTGGACTGCTTGATCTGCCTACAAAGGCAGGAGCTGCTTGGAAGGGATCTCTTTCTCTTTCTGTACCTCCTTCTCAAGGTATTCCTATTGCTTCTCCTCTAGCATTTAATTGTTTAGCTTATAAAGTCCCTCCCTATCTTCATCCTCATGCTCCAGCCCTTAGCTTAGCATCCCACCTGATAGATAATAAAATTTTACATCCACTGATCAGGGAGCAGGGGGGCGCTTATGGTTGCGGCGCAACTTACGGGGGTGCTACAGGATCTTTTACTCTGCACTCTTACCGTGACCCCCATATTGCAAATACATTGAAAATTTTTGAGCAATCGATAGAAGCTATTGCAAAAGGTGACTTTGACGAGAGGGATTTAGAAGATGCTAAGCTAGAGGTCGTGCAGCAGCTAGACACGCCTGTTTCAGCAGGAAGTCGAAGCTTTATTGGGTACGTCTGGGATATTGAGAAAAAGACAAAAGAGAAAAGACAGAAATTCCGCAAGCAGCTGATTTCTCTTACCAAAAAAGAAGTGATGGACGCCGTGTCAAAAGAACTTCTTCCTCAAAAAGGAGAGGGTGTTTTTATCACCTTTGGGGGCAGGCAACTTTTAGAAAAGGAAAATGAAATTTTAGGAACAGACCGAAAACCTTTGCCGATAAACCCTGTTTAAGTTACACTTCTCTATGTTTTGTTAGGGGCGTATAGCTCAGTTGGTAGAGCGCCTGTCTTACACACAGGTGGTCATAGGTTCGAGTCCTTTTGCGCCCAACAGTTTCTTATGCGGGAGTAGTTCAATTGGTTAGAGCACTGCCCTGTCACGGCAGAAGTTACGGGTTCGAGCCCCGTTTCCCGCGTTCTCTCTTTTATAGAGGCAGTTACATAGCACCTATTTTTGGCTGCTGAGCAATTCTCCAAAATCAACTATCGTATCAAAATATCTTTCATCTACAACACGCTCTTCTACTCCATTTTCTCGATGATTTTATTTTATTACATCGAAAAACACGGTTCTGAAGAGTCGTGTCTTGCAGTGTAATAGACCTCTTTCGAAACTCCATTTGCTCGTTAAAATTGCCATTTTTTGCATCTTTCTAATTAAATTTATCGAACATGTGTGCACACATGCTCTCAAAATTTGATTAGAAATCTGCATAAAAATCATCAATTTTTCCAACCAAAGCGAGTTTCAAAAGAGGTTCTCTAATTGCGCACAAGGGTTCTCTAATTGCGCACAAGGGTTATTTATATTTGTCTCTCTTTTTTTCATAAGCCTCTCCGCCGTTATTTCGCGAAGCGTAAATAAAAGGCGCAAAAACTTTGCAGAATTTTAAATGTTAAAAATGATGTGGGAGAAGGTCCATGGTTCTCTTCGGGGTCTTTTTGGAGAACTAAGTTTGGGTTCTCCGCCCCATTATGCCTTCCGAAATGAAATAAGCAAGACAATGTCTAATACGGCTTCTAAGAGCCAACTTCTTGCCGTCTTTGCTTATCCCTTCGGTTTTTCTCTCACAAAAATTTTAGGTTCTTTTTCTGCTTTTTTAAGCTGCTTTTGGTTCTCCGTAAGTAAAGTCTTTTTGCTCAATAAGCATGCGATGCATAATTACAGCGAGCTTTCTACCAACTGCTAGAGCTGCTTTCCTGAGCCCTTTTTTCTTCATAATCTTAAGCCCCCACACTTTTAGCTTACTCCATTTCTTACTGCGTGTGAGGATGACTATCCCTGCTTCCATTAATAATGACCTGAGTTCACTGGACCCACATCTTGAAACTTTCCCCTGCCTTTGGACCTCTCCAGATGAATACTGGGTAGGGGTCATCCCAATATAGGCACCTACTGACTTGGAATTTTTAAAACGCTTTGGATCGAAAATTTCTGTTTTATAGGTTAATGCTGTAATAGGGCCAATACCAGGCACGCTCATGAGTTGCTGTACTTCTTTATCTTGTCGGGCTATCTCGAGCATTTTTTGATCAATCCTATCTATTTCGCTTATGATATGATCAAATGCGCTTAATAAGGCGGTTATGCTTAAAATAACGATCTCTGCTCGTTCTTCTAAATACTTAGTAACTGTTGAGGAGAATTTCTTAGCGCCTATAGAGCCTAACCGTATTCCGTAATTTTTAAGTAAACCTCGAACGGTATTTTTTAAATGGGTTTGTTGATTGACAAGGGCTCTTCTAGAGGTCAGTAAAATGGACATTTCTACAGACTCTGCGGGTTTGCAGTGAACTCTTGTATACATGTTTGTTCGAAGAGCATCTGCGATTCCTCTGGCATCATTTTTATCAGTTTTGTTGATTTTTAAATTTAAGATGGGGCTTAGAGCTCGTGCATCCATACAAATAGGATCGAGGCCTTTTTCTCTTAGTCCATTGGTAAGATAATGGGATAATGCTCCAGTTTCAAAACCAACAAATACTTCTCCAAAACATTGTTTTGATAGGTAGCCAGCTATAGCTGAAGGATCTGTTTGTTCTGAACCTTCGTGCATAATCTTGCCATTTTCATTCATAATGCAAATAAAAGTTCTTTTCATCGACACATCTAATCCAATATAATGCTTCATGGGTTGCTCCATTGTTATTGCTCTTTATGAGCAGGGTTTTCACATTGGAGAGTTTAAATACTACTCCGTTTAAGGAGCAACCCCTTGTTAATGCGCAATTATGGTATGTCTAATGAAAATCGAGCAGCAAATAGTAGATTAGTCGATTTGCTGCTCGATTTTGTATCTTTAAAATAAGCAGCAAATAACAAACCATATGAAGCAGGAACCCTGCGATAGATACTCAAAGTATCGAATGGAGCTTTTAAAGCAAGCTTCGCAATTATCTCTGTACAGACATTCTTAAGAGTTGTATCCTGCATTTTTGTAACGAATTTTAACCACTGGCATATTTTATGGCTCATTCAAAAAAAACTACTTCTCATCACATTATGAGTTATTTCTGGATCGCCGTGGGGGCGTTTTTAGCTGCCTTTGCTATCCAGATTTTTCTATTACCCAATAAGTTGATTGATGGAGGCACTATCGGTGTTGCTTTAATACTCGCGAAAGTATTCGGAGCTCAGTACTTACCTTATCTTCTTGTGGTCCTTAACCTTCCTTTTATTTATTTAGCTTACAAACATATTCGGCGCACGTTTGTGATACATATGTCTGTAGCGGTCATCTTATTTGCCGTATTTCTCCTTGTTCTTGAGAAAGTTCCTGCTTTTGAAGCAGACTTAATCGAAGTGATTGTTGTCGGCGGTGCTTTATTAGGTATAGGTGCAGGCCTTGTGATCCGTAGTGGAGGATGTGTCGATGGTACAGAAATCTTAGCAATCATCATCAACAAAAAACGAGGGTATACCGTTGGTCAAGTGATCATGTTTATCAACGTATTTGTGTTTGGCGCGTATGGGTTTGTCACGCTCGACTGGCATATCGCTCTTCAGTCAATGATTACCTATGTTGTCGCCTTTAAAATGATCGATCTTATGATTACAGGACTTGATGAATTGAAGTCTGTTTTGATTATCTCTGCAAAGCCAACAGAGCTTGCTGATGTGATTATGAAAGAGTTGGGACTTAGTTTAACACTCATGCATGGCAGAGGTGCCTTTTCAGGAAACCAGAAAGAGATTCTCTTCATTATCATGGAACGTTTAGATCTATCAGAGCTCAAAGAGATTGTTCAACGTGAAGATCCACTAGCGTTTATAGCAATTCAAAACCTCAGTGAAGTAGCCCATGGCAAGCAAGCTAACCTTCCCTATAAAAAGAAAAAAGGGTCGTTTGCTCTGCCTCCACCTTCTGCATAAATAGGTCATATGTCTAATGAGATGCCTGATAAATTTTCACAACACTGGGATGCATGGAGGCTTTTTCGCATCCTTTCGGAGTTCGTAGAAGGCTTCGAATCAATGATGTCTATTGGTCCGTCTGTTGCCTTTTTTGGATCATCTCAAACAAAAAAAGAGGATCCTTTCTACCAGTTAGCATTTGACATGGGCACAAAAATTGTCGCTAAGGGTTTTGCTGTGATCACAGGGGGAGGCCCTGGTATTATGGAAGCTGCCAATGCTGGAGCTAAAAGTGTCCAAGGTAAATCCTGTGGTGTTTGCATCAACCTTCCTACAGAAGAAGAGCCCAATTCCTTCATCGATAGAGAATATCTTCTTACCTTTCACTACTTCTTTGTTCGTAAAGTGATGTTTGTGCGTTATGCACAAGCATTCGTTGTTTTTCCTGGAGGCTTTGGCACCTTCGATGAACTCTTTGAAGCGCTCACACTTGTTAAGACAAAAAAAATAGATCCCTTCCCCGTTTATCTCATTGGAACCAGTTTCTGGTCAGGA
>CANJJB010000021.1 GCA_947474635.1 Parachlamydiales bacterium
AGCCTCAAAGGTGGCATCATCACCTCAGAAAGAACAGAAGTGCTCATTGCAGATGCCTACCAGATCTGCAGCTGGGGAACCATTGACCTTATCCAAGATAATGTAGATCTTGTACTAGGGCTAACAGAAAGCTGCCTTAAAAAGGCCTTCAAGATCCAAAATCTTCCAGAGACCTACGTGCTCCAAATACCCATGACAGGCCCTCTCAATGATGTGCATGTCAATACTGCTCTTGCCACAAGCAAAGTTGCAGCGCTCATTCTCTGGCAGCAACAAGCCAAAATAGGCGGCCTTGCAGGTGGCTCTACAGGCGCCCTCATCGGAGAGTTTTTAAACAAAATAGGCCCCATCCCAGATAGCGACAGCAAAGCACCTCCTGCCTCCCATCCCCTTCCCTGGGAAGCTACAGCCACGCAGCTTTCCAACAAGACCCCTGCTAATCCCGAATCTCCCAAAAAGAAAAAGCACTTCAAGCCTGAAGACAAGCCTCTCAAACAAATCCTCAAGATGGTGCGTTAAGCAACAAAACAAATCTTGTAAAAGCATGCCAATTTTGGCATGCTGATAAAAATGAAAAAAAAATTGCAATCTTAAACAAAAACAAGCAGCTACAATCATGGGTATCGATCAACCTAAAGTATCTGCTATTTTGCGAGGACGTCTTTCTGGATTCACCATTGAGCGCTTAATGAGATTTTTATCTGAATTTTGAGCGAATAAGGACATTTTTGCCTTCGAAGGCAAAGC
This sequence comes from Parachlamydiales bacterium, assembly GCA_947474635.1. Taxonomy (GTDB): domain Bacteria; phylum Chlamydiota; class Chlamydiia; order Chlamydiales; family Rhabdochlamydiaceae; genus CANJJB01. The sequence continues at coordinate 748 of CANJJB010000021.1, forward strand.
CAAGATATAATATGCGCTTTATGCCGCGATCAAGCAGCTCTTGAGCGTACCCCCTATCTTCAATTTGTTTAATGGCAGAGGTGACTGCATTTTCTAAATCGATTTTTTCGAAAGGGCCCACCTTTTTAAATTCCATGATGATTCCTAGATGGCTTGGATTTTTAGGAATCAACATAACATCATATCTACCAAGACCACTCTCACGATTAGACTTCACTTCATATTGATCTTTGAGCCCAATTAACATTCCTAGAACAAATGCGTGGTAAATTTTTTCTGACTCTTCGGCAGGCACATCAAAAACACTAACAGATGAGATCATAAACTCTTTAAAAAGCTGAGAAAAAGTGTCGACATCGCCGCTTGTCAAACTGCTTAGGAGCATCCGGTATTTGTGTTCATGAATGCTTGTCTTAAACCAATCTGAAATCATGGTTTTGTATAGCTCTCCCACTTCAATGTTAGGGATACGTAATCTACAAGGAACGCCATAAGAAGGAGTCTTATCAATTGTTACGTACCCACTATATAGGAGCAAAGACCATATCGCATTGGGGCTTTTTTCAAGATCAGGAAAGATGATGCCTTCTTCGATTGTTTTTTCGATCACACCACCTCTGAGAAGCTCTTCTATATCTGCTTTTAGGTCATCTGTACCTTTAGCAATGAGCTCTTTCATAAGAACATTATCACTTGTGTTCACCCAATAAGGAGATAAAGAGCCGCCTCCGGCAATACATTTTAAAACAGACCAAGGATTATAAATCCCCCCACAGGACCCAATACGGTAACCATCATACCACAAGCCCACATCAGACAACTTATCAATAAGACCATTATCTTCCAAAAGGCTGCTTACTTCTGATTCTAATAACCCAAATTTATCTGCAAACTCCTCACTCAAGATCGTAAACGTACTAATGTTGTTTGCTCCTGAAAAAATGCTCTCTTTTGCAATGCGTAAAATTCCAGTAAGCACGCCCCTCTCTAAGTGAATGTTGTCTTTAAAGCCTTTTGATAGCCAGTTACGCAAGATCTCGATCATCGGATCATAGTAATTGCCAACATAAGCAGCATGAGCAGGAGTGTCGTATTCATCAACCAGGAGAATAACCCGTTTTTTATGGTAGCGATGGAGCCATTCCGAAAGAAGGAAAAGACTCTGTTCAAGCAAGAGCCCATCTCCTTCTTCAAAGAGGATCTTATTGTAGAGGCCTTTTTCTCTTGTTGTTAAAAGCTCTCCGTCTAAAAGATATCCATGACGTTCATATTCTTTCGCAACAAGGCCCCTTAGAGCTCCAAGAGTTGTTTCAAGTGAGGAGTGCTTCACATCTTTGAGGGAGATAAAAACGACAGGAAACTGCCCCTGCATAGCCATACACTTCTCATCTTTCCAAATGTTTAGGCCCTTGAACAAATAGCCAGTATCTTCTTTCCCCTTTTCAAAAAAATAGCGCAGCATAGAAAGGTTCAATGTCTTACCAAACCTGCGCGGACGAGGTATGCGCGCAACCTTGGTCCTTTTTTCTATAATCTCTTGAATTAAAAGAGTTTTGTCAACATAGGCATAGCTCCCTTCAATTAATTCTTTAAAGTCACTAATTCCAATAGGAAGGTTTTTTTTCATAAACATCTCTAAAAATGAGGCATATCTGATTTAAAGCAAAAGGAAAATAGGGAATTTTATTGGAAAAGAATTATCTGTACAAGATAGTTTATACACGATGCTTACAAAGAGTCACAGCCTGACTTTTCTAGGAGAATTTCTGTGAATTCACGCGTAAAAAAGTTTTTCTCTTATTACAAACCCTACTTGGGGCTGTTTTATGCGGACATGGCGTGCGCGCTTATTGTATCGGCAGTGACTCTAGCCATACCCCTATGCATAAGATATATCACTCAAAATTTATTAGCGCCTGATACGGCAAATGCGCTCAGTCAGATCTACACGGTGGGCGCTGTCATGCTTGGACTCGTTGCCATTTATACCGCGTGTAATGCATTTATTTCTTATAAGGGACACATGATGGGAGCGCAGATGGAAGCTGACATGCGTAGTGAGCTGTTTGATCACTACCAAAAGCTATCCTTCAACTTTTATGATGAACAAAGAACAGGTCAGCTCATGACCCGGATCTCAAACGATACATTCAATCTTTCTGAGCTATATCACCACGGCCCTGAAGATATCGTCATTGCATCACTAAATTTTATCGGCGCGTGCATCATCCTCATCCATATCAATGTTCAGCTTGCCATCATCGCTCTTCTATTTATACCAATCATGGGACTATACGCCTTTTACTTTAGTAAAAAAATGAGGATTGCATTAAGAAAAAGTAGCGACAGAATCGGCGATATTAACGCGCAATTAGAAGATACACTTGCAGGCATCAGAGTCGTAAAGTCATTTACAAACGAAGAAGTTGAAAAAAAGAAATTTTCCTACGCAAACAATCGTTTTCTAGATAGCAGAAAAGATACCTATAAAAGTGAGTCATATTTTTATGACGGACTGATCATGTTTACCCAACTCATGACTGTTGCTGTTGTGATCTTTGGCGCCGTAGCTATTTTTAAGTCGTCTTTGGATCTAGCTGATTTACTAACATTTATACTTTATATCGTGATCTTAATTGAGCCCATACAGAGACTGGGAAACTTTGCCAGGCTCTACCAAGAAGGGATTGCCGGTTTTGAGCGCTTTATGGAAATCCTAGAAATAGAGCCTGATATCCAAGACTCCCCAGATGCCATAGAACTTACAGGCGCCCAGGGAAACATCGCATTTAAAAATGTCAGCTTTAAGTACAAAGAAGGCTATGATCACGTCCTAAAGAATATCTCTTTAAACATAAAAGTCGGAGAATACGTTGCCCTGGTCGGAGCATCCGGCGTTGGAAAAACAACCCTATGCTCTTTGATCCCTAGATTCTACGAAGTCAGCAAAGGAGAAATATTGCTCGATGGAAAAAATATTAACGGCATTAGCCTGCGCTCATTAAGAAAAAACATAGGCATTGTCCAGCAAGATGTGTATTTATTTGCTGGAACCGTCCTAGATAACATCCGCTACGGTAAACCTCATGCCAGCGAAGAAGAAATCATTGAAGCTGCAAAAAAAGCAAATGCCCATCACTTTATTATGGCACTACCAAAAGGCTATGCTACAGATATCGGGCAGCGCGGCGTGAAGTTATCAGGCGGACAAAAGCAGCGCTTAAGCATAGCACGCGTTTTCTTAAAAGATCCCCCCATCCTTATTTTTGATGAAGCAACAAGCGCGCTTGATAATGAAAGTGAAAAAGCCGTGCAAAATTCACTGGAAAAGCTCATTCTTAATCGCACAACACTTGTGATTGCCCATCGCTTGTCCACGGTCAGAAATGCCCAAAGAATCCTTGTGTTAACCGAAAGCGGAATTGAGGAAGAAGGAACGCATGCAGAGTTAATTGCCTTAAAAGGTGCCTATGCAAATCTATATAACGTCCAGCTAAGAATTTAAGGCAGATTAAATTCTTTCACATTGCCATAAAACCACTTCTTATTTGATGATGTTTGTCTATTAAAAATCGGAAAAAGCTATGAGCCCTATTCTACTCATGATCACCTGTTTGTTTGGGTCTATGTTAGAGGCGCATGAAGAAAAAAAAGTAGCACTTCTCTTTTTAACGCGCTCTAACCTCAATCACACGGAACTCTGGAAAGAGTGGATCGATCCTAGCAAGTACACGGTGTACAACCATGCAAAAGATCTAGTAACAGATCCCTGGCTTGCTCAGTTTAGAATTCAAGAGACGCTTCCAACTGCTTGGGGAACCAGCGTGCTGGCACAGCAAGCACTGCTAAGAGTAGCTCTTCAAGATCGAAGGAATGTAAAATTTGTACTTCTTTCAGAATCCTGCGTGCCTGTCAAGTCTGCTCAATATGTTTATAAAGTACTCACCCAAGATAACAGATCTTATATGCAATTTGGAAATATTTGGTGGGAAGGGTGCCCCTGGAGAACGCTTTCTGAATTTCCTAAAAAACATCAAAAGGGTAATTGGCAGTGGATTATTTTGAATCGGCGCCATGCTCAGCTCATGGCAGGAGATCATCATTGGGCCAAGCTTGCTCATAACCATGGTATTGATAATGAATCTTACCCCTCTACTTTCTTAAGCATGATGGGGGTTTTAGATGAAGTGTGTAACGAGTGCAAAACTTACGTCGACTGGAGATGGCCCAGAGATAGTCACGCAAGCCCCTACCTTTTTAGAGCAAAGGACGTCGATAACGTAAAAGAGATCTCTAAGTCTTGGCATCATGTATTTTTTGCTAGAAAATTTGATCCTGAATTTCCAGATGATGTCATACGAGCTTTATGGAAACAGTGAACCGTTTTTTACTCATCCTGATCACTTGCTTGACGTGCATACTAGAAGCTTGCGAAGAGAAAAAAGTAGCACTTCTCTTTTTAACACGCTCTAGCCTCAATCACACGGAACTCTGGAAAGAGTGGATTGATACTAATAAATACACGGTGTACAACCATGCAAAAAATGTAGTCACAGATCCCTGGTTTGCTCAATTTAGAATTAGAGAAACTCTTCCAACTGCCTGGGAAACAACTATGCTTGCGCAGCAAGCATTGCTAAGAGCTGCTCTTCAAGATCCAAGGAATGTCAAATTTGTATTCCTTTCAGAAGCCTGCCTGCCTGTAAAATCTGCTCAACATGTCTATGATGTGCTTACAAAAGACGACCTTTCCTATATACAATTTGGAAACATTTGGTGGAAGGGTTGCAAATGGAGAACACTTTCTGAATTTCCTGAAGAGCATCATAGAGGCAGTCCGCAGTGGATCATTTTGAATCGGCGCCATGCTCAAATCATTGCAGATGACAATTATTGGATCCTACTTGCAAACGGGCATGACATCGATAATGAATCTTATCCCCCTACTTTTCTAAGCATGATGGGGGTTTTAAATGAAGTGCGTAGAGAGTGTAAAACGTACACCGACTGGAGAACGGAAAGGGAACATTACGCGAGCCCCTACCTTTTTAAAGCAAGTGATGTCGATGACGTAAAAGAGCTTTCCCAGCATTGGCACCATGTACTTTTTGCTAGAAAATTTGATCCTGAATTTCCAGATGATGTGATCCGTGCTTTGTGGACAGAATAATCAATTACCTTTCTTCCGCTTTATTTTTTTTATCTTCTGAGCTGGGATTGCGCTTAACTCAGCCTCAATTTCATCAATAGTTGGCAGTTGCCCTTTGAGTTTTTTAGGTAATGAGGAAACAATTTTCGTTTCGTACTCAGCCACACCCATCGGCTTATGAATATCTCGAAGGGCATACTCTGCAATGAAGTTATCTTTCCTTTTGCAAATCAAAATACCAATTGTTGGATTGTCCGTAGACTTCTTCATGAGATCATCCACAGCCGACAAGTAGAAGTTCATTTTACCTGCGAACTCAGGCTTAAAATCCACCGCCTTTAACTCAATCACAACAAAGCACCTAAGATTCAAATGATAGAACAAAAGATCGACATAGAAGTCTTTTTTGCCTACCACTAAGTTTACTTGTCTGCCGACAAAGGAAAATCCTTGCCCTAGCGCGCACAGGAACTTCTCTACATGCGCGAGCAACCCATCTTCCAGATCCTTTTCAACATGCCCTCTAGCCAGCTCGAGAAAATCAAAGTTATAGGGGTCCTTTAGAGTATCATGAGCCAATCTAGAATATGGGCTAGGCAATCTATCATGAAAATTGGTAATTGCTTTGCCGTGTCGTTGATAAGTTTTTATTTTAATAGAATCCATTAATGCATTGCGGGACCAGCCTTCCTGAATGGCCATACTGGCATACCAAAGACGCTCCTTCAAAGACTTAACCCCTTCAAATATAGCTATGTTATGTCCCCAAGGGATATTGAAAACAGGCAACTCTTCTAATTTACCCACAGCCTGTGGGTAAATTGAATATGCTAGGTAAAATGCCCTCATTCTACCCATGTTTGTCCTAGAAAAGCCTTCGATCCCAGGAAATTCATTCTGAATGTCTCTTGCGATCCTGTCTATAACACCCGAACCCCAACCGTCTTTTTCTTTTCTTTCGACAATTTCTTTGCCTATATCCCAGTATAGCTGACAGATAGAAATTGATTTGGCCGATATCCCTTGGATCAAAAGCTGTCGCTTTGAGTTCGACAACCATGTAGCATCTCAGCTTCAGGTGATAGAAGAGAAGATCGATATAGTAATCTTCATCTGCTACTGTCAGGTGAACCTGCCTTCCAACAAAAGCAAAGCCCTGCCCTAGTTCCAGAAGGAATTTTTGGATTTGACTGACTAGCCCCTCCTCTAACTCTTTCTCTCGAAAGTCTTTATCTAAAGCAAGAAAACAAAAATTATAAGGATCTTTTAAAGTTTGTTGAGCTAAATCAGAGGTGATTTTTGGAAGAGTTGTTTGAAAATTAGTGACCGCTTTTCCTTGCCTTCCATACAAATCTCACTCAACCCACATAGAAAGCACGCTCGGCTCCATCCATTTTCTATCGTTTTCTGAGCATACCAAATCCTTTTTTCAATATCGCTAAGTCGTTCTAATAGAACAATGTTATGCCCCCATGGAATTTGTGCAACAGCTGTTGCACAATTAGAATCTGGATAACAATCTGCGAATTTTCGCATGTACTGGAGGTTCCTAAGAGAAAAACCAGCAACTCCCGGAAATGAGGACTCTAGGTCTTTTGCCAAGCGTTTAACTGTTTTCGCTCCCCATCCTTCGACAGATGCCTTTTGGGAAAGTCCACTTCCAATTCGCCAATAGAGTAAAATGAGCTCTTTAGTAACAGATAGTGAAGCGCGCAATTGTGCTTGACGTATATCTACCTTAATCTGCTCTAAAAATACGGAATATTCCTGGAGATTCAAATCTGCTTTTTGCTGCGTCATTTCAGATGATCCTTAGGCCTAAAGGGATTTTGAAAAAGCTGGATAAACACATCTGCGTACTCCCTTTGACAAGATACGGAACCAAAAAGAAAATCTGAAGGAGTAGGCACCTCAGCTTGATCAAAAAGTGTCACGTGTTTCACTTCTACCAGTTTTTTGGAAAGCTTTAAGCTTCGTCTAGTCGCCATACATTCCTCAAATTGAATGTAGGTCAGCATACGACAAGGAATTAATTCTTTCCAGACATTTTTATGACTTATTTACACAGCAATGGGATGCATGTCTACGCTATAGTGATCTCTTTGCAGAGATAAACGTCCTGTATGGCATGCAATAGCTCAATGCCCTGTTTAAGAGGCTTCTGGAAGGCTTTCCTGCCTGTAATGAGACCTATACCGCCGCCGCGTTTGTTGATGACAGCTGTTTCTACAGCATCTACTAGGTCGTCTTTGCCAGAGGGGCCGCCTGAGTTGATAAGGCCGCCAGCTCCCATGAACCCATTAGCTACTTGGTAGCGCACAAGATCAATGGGATGATCAGAGCAAAGAGTAGAATACATCTTATCTGTTTGCTTACCAAAATGGAGAGCTTTAAAGCCGCCGTTGCAGGTGGGAAGCTTTTGTTTGACGATGTCTGCTTGGATGGTGACACCTAAGTGGTTAGCTTGTCCTGTGAGATCTGCTGCATCGTGGTAATCGCAAGAGCTTGTTTTAAAGCTATTGTTGCGCAGGTAGCACCATAAAACAGTTGCCATGCCAAGCTCATGTGCCATCTGAAAACACTGGCTAATCTCTGCGATTTGTCTTCTGCTTTCTTGTGATCCAAAATAGATAGTAGCACCCACTGCAACGCAGCCCATGTTCCATGCTTGTTTAACAGAAGCAAACAGCACCTGGTCGTAAGTGTTCGGATACGATAGAAGCTCATTGTGGTTGAGTTTGAGAATGAAGGGAATTTTATGAGAGTATTTTCTAGCAACAGAGCCAAGTACACCTAAGGTAGATGCAACACCGTTACATCCTCCTTCTATTGCTAACTTAACGATGTGTTCTGGATCGAAATAATCAGGATTGGGAGCAAAAGAGGCGCCAGCTGTATGTTCAATACCCTGGTCAACAGGTAGTAAACTTAAGTAGCCTGTATTACCAAGTCTACCATGGCCTAGGAGAGTTTGCAGGCTTCTGAGGACAGGAATGCTCCGATCTGAAGGGGCAAATACACGGTCTACCCAATCAGTTCCGGGGATATGCAGCCTATCTTTTTTGATTGTTTTGCATACGTGTTTTAGAAGATTTTTACCTTTAGATCCCAGCAGCTTCTCAATTTTGGAATAACTCATTGCAACCTCTTTTGATACGGAGTTTAACGAGAAGGTTTCTTTTTTTAAATCTGTTTTTCAATTGTGTCTAAAGACTTGCCTTTTGTCTCAGGGATTCTCTTCCAGATAAAGAAAATCGCAATGAGCCCGATGAGCGCGTAGAAGAAGAAAGCGCCTGCAAATGTAAGGCCCTTTGCAAGATCTAAAAATGTGAGCGCTATAAAGTAGTTAGCAACCCAGTTGCAAAAGACAGCAAGGCTCATTGCCTGTCCCCTAATTACAGGAGGATAAATTTCAGAGATGATCAGCCATGGGATAGGCCCCATGCCGATTGCAAAACACCCGACATATGTCATTAAACTAAATACGGAGATGACCTGGACCCAATAACTTTGTGTGTATAAGGCTGTGCCAATAAGACATAGAGAAACTACCATGCCTAAAGTTCCCCACAAAAGAAGGGGTCTTCTGCCTACTTTGTCTATGAGCTTTACAGCGATGAGTGTTGCAATCACGTTGATAATCCCAATGCCGAGGGTTGCAAAAATAGCTGTCTCTGCAGCTTTAAAGCCTACCTCTTCAAAAATCTTGGGAGCAAAATAAATCACAACGTTAATGCCTGTGATCTGCTGAAAAACGCTTAATGATACACCTGCTATTAAAGCTTTGCGAAAGGTTGGATTAAAAAGAACAAGCCACGATTTTTTACTTACGGCTTTTTGTGTAGAGGTTTCTATAGTTTCTGGTACAAAGAAAAGAAGGATGAATTGAAGAGCTGCAGGAATGAATCCAAAACCTACCATCTTGTGCCAAGCCTCTTCTCCGACCCAAAAAAAGTTACATCCATAGGCAACTAGAATACCAACAACAAGTAAAAGTTGATTTGTGCTGACATAGGCACCTCTTTTTGCTGGAGGAGCAATTTCAGCTAAATACATGGGTGCTATGACAGATACAGCGCCTACTCCTAAACCTTGAAACACTCTTCCTATCAAAAAACCATCGATTGTAGCAGGCAAAACAGCAACTAATGCGCCTATCATAAAAAATACGGCTGCTAGCTGCATCCCCCTGCGCCTTCCCAACCGATTGGCTAGAAAGCCCCCGATCGATGCACCAACAATTGCGCCTATCAAAAGAATGCTCACGGCATTCCCCTCTTGTAAAACAGATAAAGAAAAGGCTTTAGAAACAAAAAGAATAGCGCCTGAAATCACAGCTGTGTTGTAACCAAACTGGAATCCACATAGCGAAACAATGAGAACGATCCAGAGGTGTTTTTTGATCATACCTATGGATCTTGCCACATTTGGCTATAACTATGAAGGGGAAGTTTCGAGCGGGGTCGTAAGGCTTAAAAGTCTTGGAGACTCTGTTTCTTTGAGGGTGATTTCAAAGCTGTTTTTTGCGCTCCACTCTTGCCAATTGCTCTCTTTGATAAAGATAAAGCGTTTGGTAGATGTATAAGGCAGAAGTGTCTCTCCATTTTCTTTGAGCGTTTTTATTTTTAAGTCGCGTCTTAAAGATGTATGGTTCTTGTGCGTTACAAGAGTGTCAATGGTGCTTGGGATCAACATAGGCCAGAAAAAGAAGCTGGCAATCTTAAGTCCAATCGACCGAGGAATAGATTTCTTGGTAAAGCTCCAAGCGATGTCTTTGGCATTGGCCTGAGGCAAGCTAATACTATCTCTAGAAAGCTCATAGGCTTTACCTGTCTGGTTACGCACTTCTATTTCAAGAAGGATATACCCGTTTGAGCGAAGGCTTTTGATGAACTCATCTTCACTAGAGAGGTGGACATATGACGTTGTGCTCACGCCTTTATCCTCTGCATGACAAGACAAGGGGGCAACTTCTTGAATAACGCCCAATGTTCTATAATCATTCATAGACATAGCAACTAAAGAACAAACTGCAACTATCGACGTAAATATAATATTAATTCTTTTCATAAAACCTCATGTTTAATAGTAGGTATTATACATTTTTTAACCTTTAAAAACAGTATATTAATTAATTTACTTTATCCGATATGGGTTATATTCTATTATTTCTTATAAACAAGGGGGCGGTATGGATTTTAGACCTGAAAGCTATTTTGGTTTAACGGGCTTTTTGCATCATATGAGCCACTATCTACCTAAGGATGAGTTACCTGCATGTAAGGCAAGAGACTCGGCAGATGCTGCCCCACAGACCCCTTCTCCAATAAAACCTGCGACTCAAGTCTCAATGGCAGAGGTTCTTTGGAAAAGGGTTCAAAAAGAAGCTATTCCCAGAATTGCGTGTGCAGCCTCCGCTTATTATGCCCTTCCGGTTTTTGCCGGCCTAGGCGCTGCCTCTCAATTGCTGCTTTGCGTGCATAAAGCATACATCTACATGAACGTAGATAAGTCGGACAAACATCTCCAAGAATGTTCAGAGCATCTACTTAGGCTTACGTATAACGTTCTTATCTATGTTTTTAGAACCTATATAGCCGTCAAGTTTTTATTTCCTTTTTGGGTTTTATCATGGCACCACAGAATAGAAGGTATACCCATTTATCCTGGAGATAGAGAAAATCGAGATGCGTATATTCATTTATGCGCGCGCTTTATCACAGGGCTTGCGCTAAATAAGCTGGATGCTAAAGATGACATCAGAATTTATGCGCACCAAGCAATTAGCACTAGAATCAGCTCTCATTGGCAAGCGCCTAATGTCACAGCAGTTGCCACGTGGCTCTTTGCATGGCTGCCTGGGCAAAATAAACCTCCAGCCCCCGTATAACCCGGCACCCCTTCTTAAGAGCTTCTTCGAGTAGAAGGCTAGGAGCTTTGAGCGATAAGTCGATGACAAGTTTACCAGGCTGAATATCTTCTGATGATATAGGCATACCTGTTGCTGTTGTATTGATCAAGATGTCATAACTCTCTTGCAAAGCCTCGAGTGGGCCATATTTACACCCAAACTCAGATGCTAAAATCTTTGCTCTTTCTTCTGTGCGATTCAAAAGAGTTACTTCTCCCCCTGCTCTACAAGTTGCGTAAGCGGCTGCTCTTGCAGCGCCGCCTGCGCCTAAAATAAAGATCTTTTTCCCTCTGATATTGCCAAGTAACTCAAGCACTGCTCTTCCATCTGTGTTAGAGCCAATGAGCCTACCGCCCCGCAGTGAAATCGTATTGACAGCTCCTATTTGTTTAGCCTCATCATCGATCTCATCTAAAAAGGGAAGTACCGCTTCCTTGTGAGGAATCGTTACGCTAAGGCCCTGAAAAGGCAGCCTTCTTGCGTATTGAAAAAAGGAAGAGAGCTCCTTAGCTTCAAGCGGTATTTTGCAGTACACTTCCTTGCCTTGCATCGCTACATTGTGGTAGAGATGTCCCGGGCTTTGAGAGACGGGATCTCCGATGAGGCCATAGAGGGGCGTTTTTACATGCAGCTTGCGAAAGTGATACACTTCTAAAAGCACATCTAAAGGAACTTGGCCCAAAGCGCTATTGGGGCTTGCCACATACATGATAGGTGTTTCAAAAACAGGCGCTAAAATGCGCGTGATTTGTCCTAGCTCTCCCATACAGAGACCTATGACGCCGGGGTTATTTTTCACAAAATCAAGCATCCTTATGCTATCCAAACTAGAGCGCGCCATTGTGGCAATTTTGTAAAATTTGGCATTAGAGATCCGCTTCATATTCTGCAAAATCTCATCTAAGTTTTCAGGTGTTTTTTCAAAGTTATGGTAAGAGAGAATGAGTTTAGAGGGATCAACTTGATGTGCATATTTATCCCATGGATAATCGATAAAACAAATAGCGCCTGATTTGTCATGTAATGTTTTATGATCTTTGTGATCTACTTCTCTCAGATCTGCTTTAGGGTGAGGCGCACTTGCACACAACATACTCATCTAACACCTCCGATAAAATTGTATCTGGAACACCGCTGCAGTACTCCCCTTCAAAGGGTAAAGGCTTACCTATTTGTTTTAAAAGCACAAAACGAAAAGTAGCCCCCTTAGATTTTTTATCTAAGAGCATGGCCGATTTCAGCTCTTCTTGAGAATACGGGATCTCTTGTTTGGGAAAAAGTGCTTCAATAATCAGCCAATCTTTTTCTCTTAAAAGCCCCATGCGGTAAGCACACTGACACTCTATCCGAATTCCTAAGCTGACAGCTTCCCCATGAGATATCTCATAGCCAGACAAATGCTCAAGAGCATGACCTACTGTGTGCCCTAAATTAAGTAAACGCCTTCTACCTGTTTCTCTACTGTCTAGGGCAACAATCCTGCGCTTTACTTCTATTGCTTGAAAAATGTCTTGGGAATACAAAAGGCTCTCATCTGCAATGAGTCCCATCTTCATGATTTCCACTTTTCCATTCTGATATTCTTTCTCTGTAAGCGTCTTTAAAAAGCGTGTGTCGATGATCACTCTCTCTGGATGGTAAATGGTTCCTACCATGTTCTTGCCAAGAGGCGTATTGACCCCATTTTTTCCACCGATTGCAGCATCGACCATACCCACAAGTGTTGTCGGGATTAAAACAAGTGGCACGCCTCTACAAAAAGTTGCTGCCACATATCCTGCAATATCTGTGACAACACCCCCTCCAAGGCCTACGATAGTAGTATCTCTTGTATGACCCGATTCCAATAGCAGATCTTCTAGCTTCTCTTTTGTCTCTCTTGTTTTATATTTTTCTCCCGGAGGAAAAGAAAAGATGGAAGCACCTTTAAAAGCGCCCCCATAAAGTGCTTCTACCGTGTGATCTGTAATAATCGCATAGCGCATGCTGTATCCTATTTTTCCAAATTGTACATACACTGCTCATTAATTTTGATTCCTAATTCCAACTGCCGCTCAAAAAAATAAATAAATATTTTGTCAGAGGCTGCGAGCCTATGGATTTATTTTCTTCAAAAATACTACTGGCAAGCAATTAGGAAGATAGTTACCATTTTCCCCATGCTCTATTGCGAATCTATTTTTAAAACAACCCGGCGGAAGACAAGAGAAGTCCCTGTAGGCACTGTCAAAGTCGGGGGCAAGAACCCTGTCCGCATTCAGTCGATGACAACCTCAAATACAAGAGATGTCGAAGAGACCATCCAGCAGGTCATGCGCCTTGCAGATGCCGGCTGTGAAATTGCCAGGATAACCGTTCAGGGGATGAAAGAAGCTGATAGCTGCGCTGAGATCAAAAATGGGCTCATTCAAAAAGGTTATACTATTCCCCTTGTTGCAGATATCCATTTCTTCCCTCCTGCTGCTATGAGAGCCTGCGAATTTGTGGACAAGGTCAGGATCAACCCAGGTAACTACGTTGACAAGAGAGCCTCGTTTAGAGTAATCGAATATACGGATGCTCTCTATGCAGAAGAATTAGAAAAAATCGAAGAGAAGTTCACCCCTCTTGTGCAAAAATGTCAAACGCTGAAGCGCGCTATGCGCATTGGCACAAATCATGGATCGCTCTCCGATAGAATCATGAACCGCTATGGAGACAGCCCAAGAGGCATGGTAGAATCTGCTCTTGAATTTGCAAGAATCTGCAGAAAAAATGACTACCATGATTTGATCTTCTCTATGAAATCCTCTAACCCTCAGGTCATGATAGAGGCCTACCGCCTGCTTGTTGCTGAGATGATTGCTCTTGGTTGGGATTATCCACTCCACTTAGGCGTTACAGAAGCGGGTGAAGGAGAAGACGGAAGGGTCAAATCAGCAATGGGTATCGGCTCCCTTCTTTTAGATGGCCTGGGAGATACCATTAGAGTCTCTCTCACAGAAGACCCCTGGCTGGAAATTGACCCCTGCAAACGTCTGATAAAGTTTGGAGAAGAGTCCCTAGGAAGAGGCGTTGCTCCGTTTGTTGAAACCCACAGAAACATTCAAAACATCAAACGAAGAGCAGTTATCCTTCCACAAGATATTGCTATGCATAGAGATGGCACAGTGATTGTATCTGTTAATCCAGACACCATCACCTCCCCTGACTTTTATAAAGAAGTCGGCTGTGATGTTGTCCTAGGCAGACCTAAACTAAAAGTCTCAAGTGTAGATCTTATAGCCCTTGAAAAAGATCCTACAAGTGAGATGGCACTTAAGTTACTTGCACATTTACAAGAAACAGGCGTAGGTCTTCTTCCTATCAAAAATCCCTTAGCCAACATGGACCTATTTGCAACATTTCTCCCTGCGCAGGCAAAGATTGCAAAAATGCAAGATGAGACGCCTGAAGAGTGGGCATCTCTTGAAACTTCACCCCCTTCCCTCATCCTATTAAGCCCTTCCAAAAACAGACTCCATTACGCAAGGCAGTTTTTTGAATGGCTCCAAGAAAAAAAACTCTCCATACCTGTCATCCTTAATTTTAAATACTCCTGCTCCAAAGAAGATCTCATCATTCAAGCAGCAGCAGAATGTGGATCTCTTCTCTGCGATGGATTAGGAGATGGGCTTTTTCTGGAAGGCCCCTACGAAGTATCTTTCTTGCGCACCCTCAGCTTTAATATTTTACAAGCAGCCCGTATGCGCAAGTCTAAAACTGACTTCATCTCCTGCCCCAGCTGCGGCAGAACGCTTTTCAACCTTCAAGAAGTCACAAAGCGTATTCACTCTAGAACAGCGCATCTTCCTGGTGTCAAGATTGCTATCATGGGTTGTATTGTCAACGGTCCTGGTGAAATGGCCGATGCAGACTTTGGATACGTCGGATCAAAACCTGGCAAAATCGATCTCTATGTCGGCAAGCAATGTGTCGAAAAAGACATCGACAGCAAAGAAGCCGATGAAAGGCTTGTTGAACTCATCAAAAAACACGGCAGATGGACTGAAAATGAGAGCCTAAAAGAAATTTAGGCCCCAGACCGAGATTGAATAATATGGGCAAGTGCACTCAGATAAACTAGATTTGTGATGTCATACATCGGTAGATAATTAAGGGATTCCACCCAATTTCTGGCAACTAAACATTTAGCAACTTCGAAACGATTCGCTTCATCCCAAAGCTCATATCTTTCAATAAACTCAGAAGAGTTTAATGGATTTGAATGAACAGCACATTGAGCAACCTTGCAGCGAGACTCTTCACTTACGATACCATAACTATGAATAAAGTATGAAGTGCCCGGCCCATTTTGAGCCGCAGAACGCATAGCAATGGAAAAGAGGTAATTTTGATCTGTAAAACCATACTTGTCAATATTTCCACTGACTCCACTTCCACTTTGACCTGCCGCAATCATAGCAATTTCAAAACGATGAGCTTCATTTGTGATGCCATAATTTGTAATAAAAAAAGAGGTATGCTGTCCATCCTGAGCTGCAGAAATCTTAGCAATAGAAACAAGTTTCTCCTGACTTTTAAAACCAAAATTCCGAATATTCCTAGAAACCCACTTCCCATCTTGAGCTGCCAAAATCTTAGCAACTTCAAAAGCTAGATTTTCATCTCCCTGCAATAAATCAAAATCCAAGCTTGATTTTTTAAAATTAAAACCTTTGGTTAGATGCTCTGCTAAACCTTCATAGTACGATTCAATGAGCAACATTATATCAGCAAGCTTACTAGAGCCCTGTTCACATAGTCTAAACTCTGCTCTTAAGAGCTTGCTTGCACACTCATCAAGAGGATGGTCTCTTAATTCCCGTATTAAAAACTCTATGGGATTGTCTCCTGCAGCATTCAACATATTGAGTAAAATACGCGGATTTTTTTTAATTTCAACTTCTCCGTATGCTGGATTATCTCTAGGAGCTTCGTGCACTTTACAGACAAGATCACATAGCGGATCAAAAAGAACGGAGCCTGTCTTGGTGAATGCAGTTAAGAGATGTTCTAAAGAGGTGTTTTTTGTGGATAACCATAAAAGAAGCAGTTCTATGTAATTTATTTGTAATTGTCTATCTAGCGTTTCAAATCCTTGAGCTGACTCTACTCCTCGAGAAACGATCCGGACTCTATCACTTAAGGCGCTAGAGCATCTAGATATACGGGCAATGTCGTGAAAGGAGGGACTAGCATCTGCAAATATTCTTCTTAAACTATCTGCTGAAAGCCTTGATGGAGACCCGGCTGCCGCGGATGATTGTTCTGGTACTTGTAAATATCTTGAACCGCTAGAATTAATATTATCCATAAATTGCACCTATTTTTAGCAAATAGTATACATTTTACTTCTGTTTGTTTTAAACCATTAAAACTAGAATTATATAAATTAAATAAAACATGTAATTATTAAATCTTTTTTTGTTTATAAAGTTTATTTGTATATAAGAAATATGTAAAAAATATCAGCGTCTGAGCCTAGCTGCGTAGGCAAACTGGAAGAAGTAGGTGTTAAGGCTCTCTAGCGAAGATCCATATTCGTGACCGCCAAGAACAGCATCACAGAAGACTTCCCTTGCTCTTCCTATTTCCTTTAGGCGTCCGCGCCACCTAACATCTCTTAGGGTTAAATCAAACAGCTCAAGTGCGCGCTCTACAGCACCATTGAATCTTTTCTCATCCTTGCCTGCTTTGATTGCCCGACTGACTTCGCTACCAATGTTACCAAGCTGCTCAGCTAAAGAAAGCTCAAACCAACGCCCTGCAGCCAATGAAGCATGTTGAAAACTCATCCTTCCTCCACTAGTTGCCGAACAATCTCTATGATTTTTTGACAGACAGCAGGATCATTGACCCCGCGCGATCGATTACCCTGCGAAGGGCGGAGGTTAATCATCGAATCAAACTCAATGTATTCTTCTTGAGACTTTTCAGGATAAATATTGATGCCCCACAAATGTTGCTGCTCAGAACCCTCTTCCAATAATTGAGATTCCTCATCGCAGTGCAACTCAGCACCCACCATCATAATCCCTTTTTTGATGTCTACCACAGCTTTGACTAAATCTCCAAATCGCTCTTGTGCAATTTCCAGCAATTCTGACTTTTTTATGGGCTTTTCAATGAGTTTCATTGGCATGAGCGCAAATCCTTTGTATATCCTGTTTTCAAAGAAGCGTATCACCAGATTCGGAAACATTCAAGTTTTTAAGACCTGCTGCTGCAGCTAGCGTGCAAAAGGCGGTTCATGAGAGCAGCCTTCTGCTGCGTGACGGCATCACAGAAAATGGCAATCTTTTGAAAGCCAAGTGCGTCAAGGTTGCGCAGAGTCGCATATAGAGTCTCTCCTGCAAGGGGAAAGAAATGGAGGTAATTGTTATTAACTCTTGCAAGTATGGCTTGTTTTGCATCTATAGGCAGCAAAAGTAGGTCTGACTCGTTTTTCAAGAGCACAAGCTCAGCTTTGGGAGCATAGTGGCGGTATTTCATGCCAGGAGAAGCTACCTTTTGCCCTTCTACTTTGCCATCTACCTCTATCTTTAAAGCATCTTCTATCTCTTCTTTAGTGACGGTGCCAGGTCTTAAAATCACTGGAGGTGTTGTAAGCAGACTAATCACGGTTGATTCAAGACCAAGAGGAGCTGTCCCCCCGTCAATGACACCTGCAATTTTACCCTCAAAATCTTCTAGAATATGAGCAAGCATCGTTGAGCTGGGTTTTCCAGATAAGTTAGCAGAAGGAGCTGCAATCGGCTCTCCTGCTTGCTCAATTAGCCTTCTTGCAATCGGGTGAGAGGGAAACCTGACTGCTACCGTGTCTAGCCCTCCAGAAATAAACGAGGGAATGCTGGGCGCTTTTTTTAGCACGTAGGTTATCGGACCGGGAGAAAAAATAGAAGCTAGCTCCCAAAAAATATCAGGGATGTCTATTGCAACTTTTAAGATGTCTTCGATGTTTGCTAGATGAACAATAAGAGGATTGTCAGAGGGGCGTCCTTTGGCTGCGTAAATCTTTCTAAGAGCAGATTCTTGGGATAGGACAGCGCCAAGGCCGTAAACAGTCTCTGTCGGGAAGGCTACCAGCTCCCCTTGCTTTAAAAGTTCAGCTGCTTTGCAGGTGTCATCAATTGTAAAGATCTTCATTGTCCGAGTGCCCAGAAGAAGGTAAAAAGAATCGCGACCTTAGCACCAAGTGCCATAACAACCCTGCCGAGGTATTTATCAAGAAATATCTTGATTTGAACGCCCCACACATCGATTGCTTTGGCAATAAGGAAAAATCTGCAAAGTCTTGCTAAGAACACAAAAGAGATAAAATGTAACAGGTTCAAATGGCAGACACCTGCAGAGAGAGCTACTGCCTTAAAAGGAAGAGGAAGGAACGCTCCGATAAATACAGCCCAGTTTTGATAGAGGTTATAATGAGCGCATATCTTATCAAAAAAATCGAAGGAAATCAGGTACCCTAGAACATAAGGGCTAATCACATCCCATACAAGAAGGCCCAAAAAGTAGCCGATCACGCCTCCGAGTGTGCAGGCAACTGTTGCAATAGAGGCATATAGGAACTTACGCTGAGGGTTTTCCAAACAAAAAATGATTAAAATGGCATCCAGAGGAATAAAAAGAGCGATCTCAAAAATAAAAAGAATCCCCAGCCACAGAGGGGAAAAACGGGAGTTTGCCTTATTGGCTGCCCAGTCATAGATTTTTTTTATTGGTGATTTGATCATAGAAGCATTATACTCGTTTTTTTGGTAAAAGTCAATTTTATAAGGTCTTGGTATTATGTCTCTTGTAATCTTAATTTACGCTCTTATGATTCTTGCTGGTGGGGTGTTTGGATTCTTAAAAGCAGGGAGCATCATGTCTTTGCTAGCAGGTATTATTTTCAGTCTTGCGCTCTTTATCTCGTTTTTGGGCTTTAAACGGAAGTGGGGCCCCTACTTAGCTCTTATTGTAGTATTTATCTTAGATGCTTTTTTCACTCAAAAGTACCTTAAAACCTTTCAATGGATGCCCTCTGGCATGCTAAGTCTTTTAAGCTTAGCTCTTTTAATCTCTCTTGCCCTGTTTATTAGAAAAAAGATAAAGCGTTAACTTTTAACGAGTTATACACACCCTAAATTATTTACCATCAATACCTTACATTATAAAATAATGTGTTGATAATCAACTAAATAATTTGTTATACTAGAGGTATAAACAAATGGATAAGTAATAATTATGGTTACTAAAGTAGTTAGCTCTAAGAATAGAGCGCAAAAGGTAGACCCTAAAGAACAACCACGCACACAAGCCGATGTAAGAATTCAACAAGCCCAAACTAAATCTCAATCCGGTTCTACATTAGTTAGCACCCCACACACTATCGCGGATAAAACACAGCCAAGAACTCCAACCGATCAAAAAACGGTAAAGCCTGAAGAAGCTGACATCCATGACCATATCCACGAACATGTCGAAACACTCGAAACCGTTCGATCTTACGCAGGACTTGGTCTTAAATTCAGTAAAATGCAAAAAGTTATCGGACCTGTGACTTCTGCTATGCAGGCTACCCCTGCTATAGCTCAGATTGAGACCGCACTTATTGGATTAGGCGGTGTTTTAGGGCTTGTGCTCTCTATTTGTAGCATCTTTAAAAAAACACGCTTTATTGCAACCCTAGAAACCATTAAAAAGGGTGGGTGGAAAAATTGCACCCGAAAAGAAAAAACTGCTTTTAGAAAGATCATTCGCTCGCAAGCAGGTCTTGATGCAATGCTGTCAAAGGAATTTACAACAAAACATAACATCCATTCAGGCTCCTTTGCTCAATTAACTGTTGAACAAATAGACGCTATGATTGCTCAAACTGAAAGAAAAAGAATGATGGATATCATAAGCGCTGTGATTTTTACTCTTTCTACTGCCATTTTCATGGGATCTTTAATAGCAGCTCCCCCTCTTTGGCTTGGCTTTATTCCTCTTATACTTTTTATAGTCACGTATATCATAGACAAGAAGATGGATTCAAATGGCTCATGCTCTATCATAGATATCATTACCCCAGGATTTATCAAAGATTACAAAGGTCTAGATCGAATATTGAACTTTGCACAGTCTTATGACCTATGCGCATACTTCAACCCCAATAAAGCGATTTTCGCCCAGTACTTATCTTCTAATCAAATGGAAGCCCTTGACAAGAAAATGAAAAAAATTAAGGAAGCTATAAAAGATCAATCTCATGAAGACAACATAGAGAAATTGAAACAAGAATTTTCTGAGCACTTAAAGAAAATGCTAAAAAAAAGAGCAGATATAGATAAGACGGGAATGGTAGGAATGGGAATTGCAGCTGGAGGCGCAGGTTTAATGCTCGCCCCGCTTAGCATGTTAGCTCTTATCATTATTCTCCCTGCAGTAGTTATCGGCGGCTTTATAGCCTGGAAACCCCATCTTCTCCACAAAACAAGTGAAGAAAAAGCAGAAAGGCCAAATGGTTCTTTCTTCGAAACAGCAGAAACTCATTTTGGGATCGTGCATTAATACTCTAAAGGATTAATAAAGACTTCCTGGTTTGAGTCTAATAAATACGTGATATCCTCGTACCCATCCCCTGATAAACTGGGATCACCTTCATAAAACAGCCACTGATTTTTATACTGAACAAGGGTCTTATCCTTGATCGTTGACTGCTCATCCAAATACGTGAGTGTTACGCACTTAACAGGTGTTTTTAGATTGCTCGATAGTTCTTGCTCTAACGTCTTAGCATAATCATCCTTGCGGAAGATGTAGGTTCCAGCTTCCTTGCCAGATAGAAGGGTCTCTGCTTTTATGCGATCAATGGAGTGCCACGCTCTATAGACAAGATCTCTATGGAGAGCCCTGCTTGCAGGTGTCTCTAGTTTCATGACAGGGAGTTCATTGACATCGGGAAGCTTCTTTAAGATATACTGAAGAACATAGAAAGTTTCTGCCATGACGCGGTAGGCTAAAGTGTCAAAAGAGCTCAAATCAAATGCCTTTTTGTCTTGATCAAAGACTTCTACTTCATGCGCAGCAGGATCGACATGGATAACAATTTCTTTCCACTCATTTTTATTCAGAAAGTCAAATTGTGTAAAACGCAAGGTACCTGTCTGACAATTGACAAAAGCTTTGTAGGCTTTACTTTCGGTAAGAGCCCCATCCATGGTCTTTTGAAAGAGATCGATATTATGACGTACCGCTTCACTTTGAATACGCGCTTTCATCATATAAGCCACCTTTTTTTATTTAACTTCTTTATTTATTTTTATACTAAACAGTAATTATAAATAAAGATATTTCAATAAAGCAGTAAGCTTTTTAAATAATCCCCTTCTGGGTGATTAAGAGCGATAGGATGATCACAGGCTTGTGCGTGCCTTCCAATGATCCGAACAAATCTCCCCGCTTCTATTGCCGCTTGGAAGATAATATTCTGAAAAAGGTCAGCGTCCATATGGCTCGAGCATGAGCTTGTAAGAAGAATAGAGCCAGCAGGCATTTTCTGAAGAACTTTGCGGTTGATCTCTTTATACCCCTGGCAGGCAGCTACGATATCTGCCCTTTTTTTAGCAAAGGCAGGGGGATCTAAAATCACGATATCGTAATCCAAGGGTGAGGTATTAAGAAAATCAAAGACATCTTTTTGAATGATGGTGTGTTTTTGTGAGCCGAAACTATTGCGTGTAGCTAAAGCGCACGCTTCTGGTGAGATTTCTACGCTATCTACATGTATGGCTCCTCCCTTGAGGGCTGCCATAGAAAACCCTCCTGAATAAGCAAAGCAGTTTAAAACCCGCTTGCCCAAGGAGATCTCTGCTATTTTTTTTCTCATCTCCCGTTGATCTAAGAAAAAGCCCGTTTTCTGTCCCTCTGTGATAGAGACGATGTAGTCTATGCCATTTTCTTGGATAATAACTTCAGGAACAAGCTTTCCATGTAAAACGCCTCTTGCATCTGCAAGGCCCTCTTGCTTTCTAGCGCTAGAGTGGGATTTTTCATAGATGGATAAGGGCTCAAGCTCTTGTACAAGGATCTTTACGATAAAAGATTTTAGCTTTTCCATGCCGCAGGTATTGATCTGGATGACAAGCACGTCGTTATACTGATCGAGAATCAAGCCAGGAAGGCCATCTCCCTCTGCGTTGATCAGGCGTTTTGCACTTGTACTCAAAAGCTTCCGTCTTAGAGCTAGAGCTCCCTTGATAGCCTTTTCGACAGCTTCATGCGGAAGTTCTTCTCCAAAGCTTAAAATCCTACCTGCAATCGAATTCTTCGTGTGAAAATAGGCAGAGGCTACCTGCTTTTTATCAGAGCTAAAAACAGGCAAGATATCGCCATCTTCGAAGGAAGGGGCTGAGGCTATCGCTCCTGAAAAAATCCAGGGATGCCTCTTGAGTATTGACTTCTCTTTACCAGGCTTTAGGATGACACAAGACATAGACTCTCTCTTTTTCTAAGGGGGGCTACAACTGTTCCAATGAGATCGTAGTCTGCAACATCGGTAATTTCTACTTCATAGAGCTTACCAAAGGCTGTGACTTTCCGTCCGTCATTGATGATCACCTGTCCATCGATCTCAGGACATTGTCCATAGAATCTTCCGCGCATGAGTAAATTAGACTCAGGGTGGTAGCCTTCCACAATCACAGGGAGTTTTTTACCAATATGAGCTTTATTGCGCTTACGCACTTGAGCCATCTGTGTTTTCACAAGTCTCTCAAAGCGCTTTTGTTTAACCTCTTCACTTATGTGATCCGGTAACTTAGCAGAATGGGACTCTTCTTCTCTTGAGTATTTAAAAATACCGATGTTGTCAAGCGGCACATCTTTCACAAACTGGACAAGCTCCTCAAACTCTTCGTCCGTCTCTCCTGGGAATCCTACCATGAGGCTCGTGCGGATCATCATATCAGGAAGGCGTTTTCTTAACTCTCCAATCGTTGTCAGGATCTGATCTTTCGATGTTTTTCTACGCATTGCTTTTAAAATGCGGGGATTGATATGTTGGATCGGCATGTCAAGGTACCTGCAGATTCTCTTATCAGACTCAAGCAATTGCAAGATCTCTTCTGTGATCTCATCAGGATAAAGATAGAGAAGTCTTAACCAAAAATCTTTCTTCACCTCAAGCATAGAGCGCAAAAGCGTTGTAAGACCATCTACTTCCTTGCGGTCTTTTCCATAGTCGCCTAAATCTTGCGCAATCAAAATGACTTCAAAAACGCCTTGATTTAAAAGCGTGTGAAACTCTTTTAAAACCTGATCCTGTGATTTACTTCTAAGAGGCCCTTTAATATTAGGAATGATGCAAAAAGCACATCTCTTCATGCACCCTTCTGCAATCTTCAAATAAGCATAGTGCTTGGGAGTGGAGATTTGTCTGGGGATTTCTCCACTTTCTAGGTAGCTTCTAGCGGATGTAACGGCAACACCAGATTCTGGTGTTTGTACAGCTTCTAAAATTTTCTCCATATCGCCTGAGCCTAAAAAGTAGTGGACAGCAGGAAAGCGCTCTTTAATTTCAGGGCCGTATTTTTGCACCATGCAGCCAGCAACGACGACTTTTGCGCCTTCTTTTTTTTCTTTCAAAAGAAGGTCAATTGTATCGCACGATTCTTTACGCGACTCTGCTAAAAACCCGCACGTGTTGACAATTAAAAAATCAGCTTCTTCTAGAGTTTGAGCAGGCTCATACCCTGCTTTTAATAAAATACCTAACATCACTTCACTGTCTACGAGATTGCGCGCGCACCCAAGACTTGTAAAATGGACCTTGTTTCCTTCTAAGATTTTGGCTACCATAAAGTTCCTCTTTTTGGAAAGCAATAGTATAGTACATTTTGAATGATTAAGCACCTGTTAAAAAAATTATTAACGCTTTTGATCTCGCTCTTCATCGTGGCAACGATTACATTTTTTTGTATGCACCTCATTCCAGGTGACCCTTTTACCGATGAAGAGGCCCTTCCTCAAGAAATTTTAGATGCCCTCTACCGCCATTACCACCTAGACAAGCCTCTGATTGTGCAGTATGGAACGTACCTTAAGCGCCTTGTGATGTTAGACTTCGGGCCTTCTTTGAAATATCAAGGCAGGTCTGTGACAAGCATTATCATGGATGGCTTTCCCGTCTCTTTTACGCTAGGGCTCGAGGCTCTTTGTCTTGCGCTCTTTTTTGGGGTTACGCTCGGATCTCTTTCTGCTATTAAAAAGGGCAGGTTCTCCGATCAATGTAGCAGGATCTTAGCCCTCATTGGGATATCAGTGCCAAGCTTCATCTTAGCCACCTTTTTGCAGTATATCTTCTCTATGAAGCTAGGGATTTTTCCTGTTGCGCGGTGGGGCACTTTTTCCCATACAGTGCTACCTGCGCTTGCCCTTTCTGCCCTCCCCACTGCTTTTATTGCGCGCTTAACAAGATCTACCATGTTAGAAACCCTCCAGCAAGATTATATCGTTACTGCCAAATCAAAAGGGCTATCTACCTTCCAGATTGTCAGAAGACATGCCCTCCGCAATGCGCTGCTTCCTGTCATCAGTTATTTGGGGCCTCTTGCAAGCTCTATTCTCACAGGCAGTTTTGTCATTGAAAAGATCTTTGGGGTGCCAGGTCTTGGGCAGTGGTTTGTGATGAGCGTCATGAATAGAGACTACTCCCTTATCATGGCAATCACCCTTTTTTACAGCGCATTTCTCATGGTAGGCGTTTATATCGTCGATATCTTATACTGCCTTATTGACCCAAGAATAAGGAAAAGTTATGAGTAATCAAGAGGTCATCAAGGCTCCTTCTCTTTCTTATTGGCAAGAAGCGTTTCTACTTCTCAAGAAAAATAAAGGTTTTATGTTCGGTCTGTGTGCGCTTGGCGCTCTCTTAGTGATGGCCATCATTGGGCCTTTTCTATCTCCCTATCCCTACTTTGAAACCCACCTTCCTTTAAAAAACTCTCCCCCCTCTTCCCAGTTTTGGTTTGGGACAGATGAACTCGGAAGGGATATATTTTGCAGAATTTGGTGGGGAGCTAGGATCTCGCTTTCTGTTGGCATATCTGCTGCCATCATCGACATGGCAATCGGAGTGTTTGTCGGCTCTACTGCAGGATTTTTAGGTAAAAAATGGGACACGCTTATTATGCGGATCGCAGATATTTTGCACTCAATTCCTTATCTACTTGTCGTCATCTTACTTGCTGTGATGATTGGCTCTGGGATGACCTCCATCCTCATTGCGCTTACGATCACTGGATGGATTCCGATGGCACGGATTGTCAGAGGACAGATCATCCAGCTCAAACACCTTGAGTATGCGGAAGCTGCCTACGCACTCGGTGCAAGCCCCGCAAGAATTTTATGGCACCACCTTCTTCCCAATGTCAGCGGCCCTATCATCACGACGATGACCTTCACGATACCTGCTGCCATCTTTGCTGAATCTTTCTTAAGTTTTTTAGGCCTTGGCATCCAAGCGCCGATTGCCAGCTGGGGAACGATGGCAAGCGATGGCCTTGCAGCTTTAAGCTA
>CANJJB010000022.1 GCA_947474635.1 Parachlamydiales bacterium
CCTGCGCCTTGCAGATAACAAAGCACCTAACTTCCTATCAGGACTCTTTGCAACGCACCCTCCTTCGAAGGAGCGCATAGAGGAAAATGAAAAAACAGCTGCCATCTATCTACAAGATACACCTCTTATCGATGGTAAAGAGGAATATGCACAAGCAATAGCTTCTCTACAAAAAGCAAAACCTGCACAAGAGTGTCTTCAAAAAGGCTACGAGGCTCTTTCAGACCATCCCAAGGAAGCGCTTGCCTCTGCAGAGCAGGGCCTTCGCATAGCTCCCCGTGAAGCACACCTCTATAACCTTGCTGGCAAAGCCAAGCTTGCGCTTAAAGACTTTAAAGGTGCCTTCTCTTGTTTTCAAAAGGCATGCGATTTAAACCCCTCCTATTTTGATTTCTATCTAGGCATCGGCCTTGCTGAGCACGGTCTTAAACTAGAGAGAGCTGCGCAATCTCACCTAGAAAAAAGTCTCTCTCTTTTTCCTACCGTGGAAGCACATGCTACTTTAGGAAATATCCATCTTCAGAATAATGATACTTTAGAGGCGCTTGCCCATTTTGAAATAGCTTCTCAATCTAATTCCCCTCTCGGGAAACAAGCCCTAGCCTCCTTTCAAAAGCTTGACCTTAAAGAGCACCCTGAGCGCTACACTACCCTATCCACTTTTTGGAATGAGCAAGGGAACCTATCTCTTATCCTCAAAAATGACAGCACTCTTCCCATCCATGACATCCTCGTAGAAATCGCTTTTCAAGATGCAAAGGGCCCTGTTGTCATCAAATCTATCCGCATTCCAGCTGCATTGCTTCCCAGCCAAGAAAAGACTCTCACAACGAGCTTTTCTCAGCACACAGCTCTATCCGTATTAACTACAAAAATCATTAAATTGGAGATCTACCATTATGAACATTAACTTTTCGTCTGCTTTAAACAGCATTCCTTATATGTCCGTTATTAGAGAGAGACACTTTCCAGCTATGGTCTCTCTTATGAAAAAGATACCATTTCCTTCTATTGGAAAATCATTGTCAGACCGCGCTACCCTCAATATCGCAGGTGTTCTTTCTTTAGGGCTTATTGCATTTATAGTTCGCATATTCTGGAATAGCATTCACAAAAAACCAGAACAATCTTCTGACCAGGGTCCTCCAGCTTCTTCTGACAAAGGGGCTCAAACACAGCCTCGATCTCGTGCATACAAAAATATGGCTAGCCCACGACCTGCAGGAAGCCCCTTTCGTGTCAATTTTCATACACCAGCAAAGTCCGTTGCCATGGAACCTATACCTATTCATCCAGAAACACCGCAAGGTCCGGTCCATAATCCTATCACAGACTTTAAAACACCTCATACAATTAGAAAACAACGAGAAGTTGAGGAAGCAACAGCAAGCGCTCCAGTTATTGATGGTCCCATAGAAGTACTTAACAAGTCGTATTGCCCTTCTGGAAAAAGCATGATAAGCATTCCCAAAATTCGCCTAAAAGTGTCCCCCACAGATTTCTATGGCTTAGAGCTAAATACAATATTTACCGCTCAATCTTGCCTGTATGTAAATGATACACAGCCCTCTCTGGGTGAGCTTAAAAAGGAAGTCGGTAAAGTATTCAGTCCTACTTCTCAAGCTGAGATAATGAACCTGCTATCTATTCTCAAAGACGTAGGAAATAAATGTATAGAAGATTTCTCTATGTTTCAACTACCTCTTTTAACCCATGGACCTGTGCACTGTTCTATATCTCGAGATGCAGATCGTGCCGCTTTGATAGTTGTTAACAACCTTTTTTATTCAGATGATGAAAAAGACTATCAATTATGGCTCATTATACAAAAAGATCCTGCCTCGCAAGAAAAATCGATTGTATGGGAAGTAAGTTGTTATTGCACTATATGGATGCAAAATCCGCAACACCCTCTCACATTCGATCCAAGTCTCACAGAAGGGCTTCCTACACCACTTAAAAATAAATATAAAGAATGGCCTTTGTGGAAGAATTATGTTTGTATAGATTCAGATCAATTAGTGGTAACTTCTGATAAAATTGAATATTTAGAAAAAACTTCCAAAAAGAATCCGAAAACTCTTTTCTTTAACGATTTCGAATTTAAACAGGCCTGTGGAAATAGCCCCATATGGGGACAATTGTTTAACAATCAAGATTCCCTCTTAGAGCTGATAGCCAATGCCCTGCCCTCCGATATGGGAACCCCCCAATTGTTAACCGAGCATGATGAGCCCTTGATCGTAAAAACAGATGAAAAAGATACTGTTTTTGCACTTTTTTCTGTCTTAACAAAGAATAAAAAGTTCTGCGAGGTAGGAATTTATCTTAACTTAACTATTGAAAAAATATTCTTCGGAAGAGACAAATATTTCTGGAAATTCAAAGGCGGTTTTTATAGAGAAATGATAAGAACTGAGGAAAATAAACATGCTCTTTTAACCTTATTTCCAAATAATAAAGAGGACCAGATAGACTCCGATACAAGTACAACCGAAAGTGAATACGATGAAAGCGGGGATGAAGAAGGAGTACCCGATAGTGCACATGCATTTGGAAGAACTCCTCCAGATGGTACAGATACTAGGACCTAGTCTGCAAATAAATATCCGCTTCTCCCCAGGGGAAAGAGCCTACAAGCTCATCTTGGATGGTAAACCCGGGAAGCGGATAGGATACAGTGATGATCTTGGTGCTAGGTGGCAGCTGTTTGAATCTTTCGCTTAATGTGTGGATGGCAGCGTCATCAAGGCATGTGCCGTAGAGATAAATGATGGTGGCAGATGACAAGTCCGCCTTCATGATATCGCTGCAAGCAAAGGTCACATTGGATGTCTGCTTGGCAACTGCTTTGGCATGTGCAATGAAAGAAGGCACCCAGTCGATGCCTTTTGCTTTGCAGCCGGTGTAGTGGGATAGAAAGAGAACGCCGCGTCCTCTCCCACAACCAAGCTCTATGAGATAATCGGACGGGCATATTGCCCATCTGTCTGCTATTTGCTGCAAGGTTGTAAGAGGCGTCTCGCCGTAGGGAAAAGCCTTAGGCACGCTGTAGGGGTTGGGAGAAGAAAGAAGAGCTTTATCGAGTTTTTTAAAGGAGGCGCTGGAGTAAAAACGCTTTTTTACTACGCGCTCTTCTTTGAAGTTGTAAAGAGCTACTGCAAAACGAAGATAAAGAAGCTCAAAGAACTCACCAATTGATCGCATAGCCAGGCTCTAAGGCGCGGAATGTTGCGGGATCGAGCGCTGATTTTTGTAAAGCAAGGTGAAGATCGTAGGGGGGCTGATGAGGCTTTTCATCTCCTAGCTGGAAAGTTTTCCAGTGCATGCCGATGCTAAGTTTTGATCCGACTTCCTTGTGTAGGGCCACTGCTTGCTCGGGGTCAATGTGGATGGCTGACATAAACTTTCTGGGGATGTAACACCCAATCGGTATCAGACTAAGATCGATATTTTTCCATCTATTTCCAATCTCTTTAAAATGGATGGGATTGTAGCCTGTATCTCCTGCAAAGTAGAGCGTTTTTGATTTATCAAACTCTACGATGAAGCCTACCCAAAGGCTTTTGTTTTTATCTCCCAGTCTTCTTCCTGAAAAGTGCTGGGCAGGAACAGCTGTTACCTTGATGGGAATACTTGAAGGTGGATGGCACTGCTCCCACCATGAGAGTTCTATCACTTTAGAAATCCCCTGCTTGTAAAACCAGCCTTTGAGTCCTTGGGGAACGATCCACTGGATCTCAGGGTTTGCTTGAAAAAGCTTTTTCACGGTAGATTTTTCTAAATGATCGTAGTGGTTGTGGCTGATTAAGACAAAATCGATCCGGGGAAGCTCTTCCAGGCCCATTGCAGGTGGATGCGTTCTTTTGGGTCCCATAAACGGAAAAGGAGAGCATCTCTTATTCCAAATGGGATCTGTCAAAATATGCAGGCCTGCGTATTTGATGAGAAAAGAGTCATGGTTGATCCATGTGAGAGAGGGCTTTTCAGGATCAAACGCATCGATGATGGGTGGGTAGATACAATTCTTAGGCACATGCTTTTGTTCTGCAGGATCACTGAACCAGCCCAATTTCCACAATAAAACATCGAGCGGCCCAAATCCTGTATCTGCAACATGGGGGTTGATGTACCTTCCATTTTTCTTGGGACAGAGTTCTTTAAAGACTTCTTTTTCCATCAATTATCCGAGGTGTTGTATCTGTGAGTTCTTTATCTCCAAAAAATTGGATGGGACCGGGAAAGAGGTAGCTATCATCTGTTTTCCAGGCTTCTTTTTGCCCTAAATACGTGAGATAAGGCTTTCCTTTTAAATCTACAAGCGTTTTTGCAATAACAGGCTTGTTTTTTCCTTTGCGCATTTCAAAGTGCATAAGAGATGTGATGGGAATGCCACCTATCATCCATTTGGAGGGAGCATCTGTAAGAGAAGAGGCGTAGCACATGTAGCCTGTGTATCCCTTGTCTACTAAAAGCGCTGCTGCATATCCGAGGGCAGTAGCATACGTAGCATCGAAGTTGGAGGGAAGAGCAGATCTTCCTTCATACCCAAAAAAGTGGGAGACAGGAAAGAAGCTTTCTTGAAAATTTCTTTTTTTGAGTTCTTTTAAAACCATCTCGATGAGAAGAGTGTCTGTTGCAATCGCAGAGACGTTCAGGTTGCCATGCGCATCTCTTCCTAGGAGAAATTGCTTTTGAATCGTTTCTGGAAGAGAGCCCCATACACCTTGTGAAGGGTTGCTTAAAGCTTCTACGCCTTTTTTAGAGATCTCTTCGATAAGAAGGCTTATCTCGGGAATAAATTCAATCAGCCCCTCAGGAATCACGATAATACCAAACCTCTTTCCTAATTTTGCTCGTGTGATGATGAGATCTACTATCTCGTTAATAATGGCCTGAAGGCTTTTTTTCTCTTCGCCAATGAAGACAAGATTGGGATGCGTTGTAAGCGCGCACTCAAGTGCGATGTGGGAGGCAGATCTTCCCATGAGCTTAATGAAATGGTAGTACTTTTTGTCAGAGATCGTATCTTTTGCTAAATTGCCGATGAGCTCAGCATATGTTTTTGTTGCTGTGTCAAATCCAAAGGAAATGGCAACGCAGGAATTTGTAAGATCGCCGTCGATTGTTTTTGGAACACCGATGACTTTTGTTTCACATTTGTTTTTAAGAAAATATTCGGCAAGTAGGGCAGAGTTTGTATTGGAGTCATCACCTCCGATGACGATGAGTCCATCGAGTTTTAGCTTTTGCATGGCATCTAGAGAAGCTTTTAGCTGCTCATCTGTTTCAATCTTTGTTCTGCCAGATCCCAGGAGATCAAACCCTCCGAGGTTTCTATAGCTATCTACTTCTTCTTTTTTGAGCTCTTTATATTTGCCTTCGACGATCCCTCCCGGGCCATCTAGAAATCCTAGGAGAGCACTTTGAGGATGAAGTTTTACAAGTGCATCGAAGAGGCCTGCAATCACATTATGGCCGCCTGCTGCCTGTCCGCCAGAAAAAACGACACCTATACGGAGGGGGCTACCAGTGGCCTCCTTTCCTAGATAACTGCGTAAGATTTTATCCTGAGTCACATGGGGAAAGATGGCAGCAATATTGGAAGGGGTTGGTAGGGAATCTAGCGAGTCAAAAGAAATCTTTAAAATATCAGAAAGGATAACGGGAAGAGGAGGGCTATATTTAAGACGTAACTCCTCAAGTAGGCTCTTTGGCATTGGCAAGAAAACTCCCTTACTCTAGAATATATTCTTTTAAACAATTAAAAAAGTACCATTTTTTTATGACAAAATATGTTTTTATCACAGGCGGCGTTCTCTCTTCTTTAGGAAAAGGTCTTACCTCAGCCTCTATTGCGATGCTTTTAGAAAAGCGCGGCCTTAAGATCTGCATGCTCAAGCTCGATCCTTATCTCAATGTCGATCCAGGCACGATGAACCCTTTCCAGCACGGAGAGGTGTACGTGACCGATGATGGCGCAGAAACAGATCTTGATCTCGGCCACTACTACAGATACACGAATGCAACGCTCTCTAAAGCCTCGAATGTCACAACAGGTCAAATCTACGACACTGTTCTTAAAAAAGAAAGACGCGGGGACTACTTAGGAAAAACTGTTCAAGTCATACCGCACATCACCGATGAAATTAAGCAGCGCATTCTCTTATGTGCAGGCTTTGAAGAGGGAACGCAAGTTGCTCTCATTGAAATTGGAGGAACAGTCGGTGACATTGAGTCACAACCCTTCATGGAAGCCATCCGCCAGTTCCGTTATGAAAGACCAAAAGATTGCATGAACATCCACTTAACATACGTGCCTTATCTGAAAGCTGCAGGAGAAGTGAAATCAAAACCCACGCAACACTCGATACAAACGCTCAGAAGCATTGGAATCATGCCTGATATGATCTTGTGCAGATGTGAAAAACCACTATCTGAAGACATCAAAGACAAGATCAGCCTTTTTTGCTCTGTGCGAAGAGAAATGGTACTCGATGAAATCGATGTTGAGCACTCTATCTACGAAGTGCCGATGAGCTTATACCAGCAAGGGATCGATTCTAAAATCTGCGACTTTTTTGATTTGCCTAAGAATACGATCGACTTGAGTGACTGGGAAAAGATGCTCCACAAAATACGCAATCCGAAAGAAAAAATCACTGTCGGTATTGTCGGTAAATATGTACAACATCAAGATGCATATAAATCTGTCTTTGAAGCGCTCCAACACGGCGCGATTGCAAATGATGTTGAGCTCGAAATCAAATGCTTTGAGTCAGACAAAGTCCTCCAAGAGGGAGATGTAATCGATGCCATCAAAGGATGTGATGGATATCTTGTTCCAGGCGGCTTTGGGGAAAGGGGCTGGATGGGTAAAATCATGACAGCTAAATATTGCCGTGAGAAAAAAATCCCCTACTTCGGTCTTTGCCTTGGCATGCAAGTGATGAGCGTGGAATTTGCGCGCCATGTGTTAAAACTAGAAGATGCTAACTCAACGGAGATGGATGCAAACACCCCTCACCCGGTCATATCTCTTCTCACTGAACAAAAAGGAATGGAAAACCTAGGTGGTACGATGCGCCTTGGAAGCTTTAACTGCCTTCTTAAACCAGACACCAAAGCAAGTAACGCCTACAAACAAGAAAAAATTGCAGAAAGGCACCGCCACCGATTAGAATTTAACAACGCTTACAAAGAGCAGTTTGAAAAAAATGGGTTTGTAATTTCTGGCTCTATGGAAAACAAACCTCTTTGTGAAATTGCTGAGATCGCAGACCACCCCTGGATGGTGGGCGTGCAGTTCCATCCTGAGTTCAAGTCTAAGCCAAGCCTGCCTCATCCCCTATTTCGTGACTTTGTAGCTGCCATGATTGCCTACAAAAAAGAGAACGCCTCTTACTACGGCACGCATGGGTAGAGTTGTTGGGATTGATTACGGTAGAGTACGCATTGGAGTTGCCATCTCTGATGAGACGAAGTTCATTGCAAGATCTATTGCGTGTCTCCCCTTTTCTAAAAAGTTCCCAGAGCTTCTAAAAGCTACCCTGAAAGAATTTACCAATATTGAAGCAATTGTCATTGGTCTTCCCCTCCAGATGAATGGGAAAGAAGGGATCATGGCTACAGAGGTAAGGGCTTTTGGAGAAACCCTCCGCGCTCTTTTTACCATGCCTATTATTTTCTGGGATGAGAGGCTCTCCTCTGCTCAAGCAGAGCGCTTTTTAAAAGAATCTGACTTCAACCGCAAAAAAAGATCGCAGATGATAGATGAGCAAGCAGCCGTTGTTATTCTACAGAGCTATCTAGATTGTAAGGATTCCACGAAGCTTCCTCAGTAGAAATGACTCTAACTGGCAAGCGCGCTTCTAGAAATTTCTTTTTTAACTTAAGCTCCGAGGGACAATTGTCGCCAAGGATTGATTTCATATTTACTGCTTTTAAATGTTTTAAAAACTGTAACTGTTTAAAGAGCTGATCAACAGCTCTACTAGCACCTGCTTGAACGGCATCTGAGTGAGAATAACGCTCTCCAAATTCAGCTAGAAGCTCTTCTGAATTTATTCCGCTGTAAGCTAAGTTCAAATACTCCAAGTTTGTAAGTGTTTCGAGCGTATCAGGAAAAATCACCATAGGAGAGGCTCTCAAGTCTAAACTTTTAAGGTTCTTAAGATGACGGATAGAAGGTGGTAGATCAGAAACGTGCGGAAGATCTAATACTTGCAAGTTCTTAAATAGAGGATCATCAAAAATATCAGGGCACTTGCCCTCTTGCTCAAGCCAGGAAGGAATACTAAGCTTTTCTCCTCCTGATTCTAAACACTTCTCAACGCAAGATAAAAAATCAGCTGCTCTCTCATCAACTTTTCCTAACCCTACGTAATCAAAGCCGCGCGAAACTTCATCATTATCCCTATCACTCGTTAATCTGAAGAACTCTTCAATTCTATTCACAAGTGTTGCTGGCAGGCGTGATAAAGGAGCAGCTAAATCAAAACCTTCTTTTTTAAGACCTTCTAGGTCTGATTTTTTAACGAAAATCTGGATATTTCTATCTTTAAGATCTTTATGTTGAACTACTACCCAGTTTGTCTTTTGAAGAAATAACGACTCTGCTTTGTCGAAAACACCTGGAGTTACAACTTTACACGTCACTTCTTTACGCACATCCCCAGACGCAAGGGTTAATTTCATTTTTCCATCAGATGCTTTTTTAATACCTACGTGAATAGGATCACGGGGATTTATTGGACTTGCCATACTACCTCTTTATTTAATTTCTTTCCAGTTAGGTCTATCCAGAAAATTGACAATGCCTATTCTTCGAGCCTCTTTAAATTTAGAAGCTAACATATCCGCCGATGGGCAACCTGCGCCTTGTTCTGAGACCATGTTTATTGCTTTTAATTTGCTTAAGGGCTGCAGCTGCGTAAAGAGCTCACTAGCCGCTTTATTAGCGCCTTCTTCTAAATACGCTGTAGAAGAACTAGCGCCACCGAGGTATTCTTGTCCAAATTGTGTCACAGCACTTGTCTGGTTAATTCCGCTAAATGCCAGGTTCAGATATTCCAAATTTTCAAGCTCTCCGAGTGTGTGAGAAAAACTCACCATAGGAGAGTGACTCAAGTCTAAACTTGTAAGGTTCTTAAGATAACGCATGGAAGATGGTAAGTCTCTTATCCCCTGCAAGCTTAATTCTTGTAGCTTGCTAAATAGTGGACTACTAAAAATATCAGGACATCTTCCTTCTTCGTTAAAAACCCCATCAAGAGTAAGTTTTTGCTCTCCTGATGTCACAAAATCCTGGATAAGATGCAAAAAACGCGCCGATTGCGTCTCCTCTATTGCACGATCCAATCTAAAAAACGCTTCTACTTTATTAACAAGATCCTCTGGAACATCTGGAAAGCGATCCTCTAAAAACCCTTTAACTCTATTAGCAAGAGCCTCTGAAACATCTGGCATACGATCCTCTGATTGAGGAGCCTGGTTTTCAATATTAAAACCTTTCTTCGCAAGCTCCTCTAAATCGGATTTTTGAATAAAAATCTGTCTGTCCTTAAATTTTTCATAGGGAATTGCTACCCAATCTGTCATTGTTTTAAGATATAGTGAGTGAATTTTTCCTGAGAGGCCAGAAGGCACAATTTTACAATCCACTTCATGCGACTTTCTACCAGCAGAAAAAAGGGTTAATTTCGCCACTCCATCTGATTCTTGTCTAACACCTATTTCAATAGGAACTTGGGGATTTATTGGACTTGCCATACAACCTCTATTTATTTAGAAACACAACACACACAAAACACGATGTTTTATATAAATATGACTACATAATGTTTCTAATATAAAATTGCTGTTTTTAATAAAAGATAAAAAACATTGATTTGCTATTAAAATGAAAACAGTCCTTCATTTTTTAAAATATTGTCTAAAATTCAAATTTAAAATAAAATCCTTGCTTACCCTTCACTTGGGTGAGGATAAGATGTACCCAAACAACATAAAACATTGGCTTTAAGGAGAGATAACATGGCAGACAGAGTAACAACAAACACAGGAGTAGTGAACTCAGATCCTCTTCTTGAACAACAATACCCATTAGAAAATGCGGCAGCTGTAGCCGCAGGAAAAGGAAAAAACATCTTCAAGAAAGTAATAGCATGGGTAGCTGCTGAAGGCGGAGCTGCCGCTGTAGCTGGCAGCGGTGCTGTATACCTCGGATACAGCGCACTCAGCGCCGTTACAGGAGGTGCAGCCGCAGCAGGTCTTCTCATCCCTCCAGCACTAGTAAAGCTCCATAGCTACTGGTTAAAAAGAAAAGGAGCTACCCATCAACCTACAAATGCAGAGGAGCGCGCTGCTCTTGCTTGCGGTTTCAAACAGCATTTAGAAGCACTACTGCCACATCTTTCTCATAAAGTTTTCATACACCAAACTTTTGCAGGAAGAGAGGTTTACGCAGGAATGCTCCCTGAAACTAAAACATCCTTGCAAGCATTTATCATGAGTTTTTCAGCATTCATATCGTCAGAAAATAGCCCACGCACTCCCATTTTAGATAGCTCTACTGCAGATGTATTTACATTACAAGCCAAGCTATCTCATCAAGTAGCAGATATTCAAACCCTCATTGATAGCCTCAAGACAAAACTCGAGAGTAAGCAACAGAAAAATGACTTTGTCGTATACGATCATCCTCCCGAATCAGCTGAAACAGAGTCATTGCTAGAAAGGGATATATCAGGAATAACTTCTCCCGAGATTGAAAATTTGGAATACATCCAAGACAAGATTGACCTCCTAAATAAAATTGTCGAGGCCTTGATTTTTTATGAGCAACCTTGCACCCAAGAGTTGCTGCATGTCATGTTTTACAATGAAATGGTCTATAACTATTTACAAGATTTACCTGCAAGAGAAGCTCTATACGAGCGCACGGATATACAAATTACGCTGACTGATTCCCTTCCTGTAAAATTTGTAAAAGCGTTAGAAGAGTGGGATAAGAGATTAAAAAATAAAGCGTTCTTCCCAGAAGGATCTATTTTAATTAACACAGAACTTGCATGCGACGCCTTTTTTCAAGAGTTTGAAAAACAAATCAGAGCAGGTGGATTAGAAAAGAAAACAACCCACGTGCAACTTGCAGGAGAAGCTTCTCTAGAATACGAAGATCAAGCTGGATTTCAGGCAAGGCTTGAGGGCAGAACTACAGATACTCAAGAAGCCTTACAAACAGAAGCTCTGCAATTTTTAGAAAACTTTAATACAAACACATCATTTAAAGCCTGTCTAGAGGTGTATATGAATGGATGGCATAACACTGTTTTCTTACCCCCCTATGTTGAAGAGTTAAGAACACTCTGTGACACATTGAAGGGTGATCTCCTACAAATAAGGGAAGCCGTGGACTTATTAGCATCTCAAAAAGAGTTTGAAACCTTAAAAGCAAAAAGAGAGTATTTTGCTACAAAACCCTTAAGCGCACCGCACAGATTATGCACGTCATTACGTAAGTCCTGCGATGACCTACAATCAATACGTCCAGATGAAGCATTTAAAGCACAGGTGGAAGACGCAAGAACTACATTGCATAGCATGCGAGCAAAATTGAATCAACTAGTAGATCTAAAATACGCTTTTCAAGAGCATATGTATGCTAAATATATCGCCATCACAAGAAAAAATCCCCTTCCCCATGCAGATACAAGGGCAATCGAATGTATTTGCAGCATTTTTTCTGATATGATTGATCAAATTGGACCCATGTCTTCAAGAGAAGCCCCCTTCGAAAAATTTTGGCAATTGTTTACAGATGAGATTGCTAAGCACAAGCAAGAGCCCACCTTCTCTCTAACAAATACGCAGCTATTTTCATTGAGCTGGAAGCTTCCGGATCAATTAAAAGAAGAAGCAGAGGATTATAAGGCCGGATGGCACACTTATAACACAGAGAACTTCTTTCTTGACAGTACAAGAACAAGCACTTTTATTAGAGAAACAATTACAAAACCTGGCGCAACTATTGCTATTTTAATACACGCTACCTGTAGTGAAACTAAATCATTAGATCTGATTTTAACAGAAATGTCCCGCAACAAAATAGCTCAAGACTGTATTTTACAAAGTTTGATAACCCCCCTTAAAATTGGATAATATGGCAGATATGGCAACAGGCGTAAGGGACACTCCTGCCCCGCTTACACCACATAACACACTAATAAATGAAGAGAGACCTCCAGAGGAGAGTGAAACTGCCGAACGCGTTAAGTCTGTAGCTGCACACATTGGCATTGCAAGTGGAACGAGCGCATTAGCTGGTAGTGCCGGTGTATGGCTAGGAGCTAGTTTTCTTAACCCTTACACAGGAATTGCATTTGTAGGCGGCCTTGGCCTAGCCCGACTAATATCATGGTGGAGGACCCAGAAGGCTCACCATCAATTTATAGACACAGTACGTTATGCTGAGTTTGTGCAAAAATTCGAAGGACAATTCAGAGAACTGCCTCCAGCTCTTGTTGATAAAGCATTTATACACAAAACTTTTGCAGGAAAAGAGATACATACAACAATACCGCCTGTTGTTATAGAAAACTTCCAAGAATTAGTTAAAAATTATCTGGAATTCCTATTATTAAAAAATGACACACATCCCCCCTCTTTAGATAGCTTTAGTTTGCGTTTACGTGCATTAGAAAGTCTACTCGCCCTTGAACCGACTAGCACGCCTTCTTCAAGTATTGAAGATTTGAAAGACATCCAGAAAAAGAATCGCTTGTTAAAGGATATTGTTGACGCTTTGATTTTTTATAGTTGCCCTTGCAACAAAGATTTGGTCCAGGCCATGTTTTGCAATGAATCAGATATTCCCGAAAAACTAACCAAATTACTTTCTAGAAAATTTGCAGAAGCCTTTGAAGAATGGGATCAAAAACTAAAGCAAGCAGATTTCATCAAAGAAGGGTCTATTTTAAATGATGCAGAAGATGCCTACGCAGCCTTCTTTGAAGAGTTCAAGAGACAAATGCAAGCATGTGAATTAGAAACTAGAAGCGTTACATTTGCAGCAGATGTTCAAGAAGCAGATCCCCTCTTGCCTCCCGGTGGAGAAATTGAGGCCGCACAAGATACAGGTAATTTAGAAGCCCTACGATTTTTAGAAAAACTTAAAGAAACCGCATCACTTAAGGCCTATTTAAAAAAACATATGGATGCATGGTATATAGCTGCTGTATTGCCGCCCCACTTCAACCAATTAAAAACAGAATGCGCTACGTTAAACCAGGCTCTCTTAGAAATAGATGAAACCCTGAAACAGTTAGAGAGTGAGAAAGAACTTCAAACATTCAAAGGAAAAAAGGATTACGTATTAACAAGCCCTTTAAAAGAAAGCCACGTATCACTCCAGAAAATACGTACTACTTATCAGGAGCTACAATTGGTATTTTCAGATGAAATATTAAACAACAATCTACAAGAAATAGCCACCAAGCTCCAAGAACTGCAAATAAAATTGGAACAACTCGTAGATCTAAAACACGCTTTTAGCAAGCATATATACGATAGATATGCTACAATTGTGCTCTCTAAAAGCCACATTATATCCACTCAAGACAAAAAAGCGTTGGAATTTATTTGCAATACTTTTTCTAGTGCACTTGATCAATATCTAAATCAGCCATCAGGGGAAGTTTCCTTCGAACACTTTTGGACGCATTTTGCACAAGAGACAGCCAAACACGTACAAGATTCCACAAAACTCTTAGAAGAGACACAACTATTTACATTAAGTTGGAAATTGCCAGCTCAGCTGAAAGAAGAGACAGAGGCGCACACTCAAGGGTGGCGCACTTATGATCCAGCAACCTTTCCTCTCAATGGAAAAACACCATTAGCCTTTGGTAAACCTGGCACAACAATTGCTATTTTGATACATGCTACCTACACTGAAACACGGGTATTAAGCCAAATTTTACTAGAGATATACCAAAACAAAATAATTCAAGAATTTATTTTACAAGCTCTAATTGACGCTGCTATAGGATAACGTCACCCTTTACTTTTCTAGGTATTCCTTGTACAATTAGCGGAAAAAGGAAAGTTTATGCATCCCTTAGAAGAGCAGGGTCAATCAAGTAGAATGCTTGACCCGTGTATTCTACTTATTTTCGGAGCAACAGGAGATTTAACAGCACGCAAGCTTTTGCCTGCTCTTTATAATCTCTCAAGAGAATCCCAGCTGCCCCCGCAGTTTGCTTGCGTTGGATTTGCAAGACGCCCCAAAACAAATGAGCAGTTTAGAGAAGAGACAAAAACTGCACTTAATTCTTTCTCACGCTCCAAGCCCGAGGAAAAAATCTGGAACCATTTTCAAGAGCAGCTCTACTACCACTGCTCAGAATTCCATGATGATGAAGGGTATGCAAAATTAAAAAAGCTCCTCGATGATTTAGATGCAAAGCTTGGAACAAAAGGTAACCGCATCTTTTACCTTTCAACGCAGCCAAGCTTTTTTCCTCTTATCTGTGAAAAGCTCCACAAAGCAGGCCTTATCTATGATGAGTCACAAGTTAAAAATAAATGGTCAAAGATCATTGTAGAAAAACCCTTTGGACACGATCTAACTTCTTCTGTTGCTCTTCAAAAAGAGCTCCTTAAATTTTTGTCTGAAAATCAGATCTACCGCATCGACCACTACCTTGGAAAAGAAACCGTTCAAAACATACTCGTCTTTAGATTTGCAAATTCTATTTTCGAGTCTCTCTGGAACAACCGCTATGTCGATCATGTGCAAATTACCGTAGGAGAAGATATCGGTATTGGAACGCGCGGCAAATTCTTTGAAGAAGCGGGATTACTGCGCGATATCATCCAAAACCACGTGATGCAACTCCTCTCTCTTGTTGCAATGGAGCCGCCTTCTAACCTTTCAGCAAATGCCATACGCGATGAAAAAGTAAAAGTGCTCCAAGCCATACGCGCAATCGAGGATGGATCATGCGTTAGAGGTCAATACGGCCCTGGATTTATAGGTGGCAAACCTGTCATCGGCTACAAGCAAGAAGGCAATGTCGATTCTAAATCTTCCATCGAAACCTACGTTGCTCTTAGACTCTTTATCGACAACTGGAGATGGTCGGGCGTTCCTTTCTATATTAGAAGTGGCAAAAGGCTCCCTAAAAAATCCTCAGAAATCGCCATCACCTTCAAAGATCCCCCTAGCGTGCTTTTTCAAGATAGCAGCAAGAAAAACGATCCAAATGTTCTTGCCATACGCATACAGCCAGATGAAGGAACAGCGCTCAAAATCAACTGCAAAGTGCCAGGCCCATCAAGCCCTGTTCAACCCGTCAAGATGGACTTTCGGTATGGCTCTTACTTTGGAGTAACACCACCGGAAGCTTATGAAAGACTCATCTGCGATTGCATACTCGGAGACAATACTCTCTTTGCTAGAGAAGATGAAGTCTTCTCTTCCTGGAAACTTCTCACGCCTGTTTTAGAAAAATGGGAAAAAGAAAACCCCGCTCCCTTTCCCAACTACGCCTCTGGCACATGGGGACCAATTGAGGCAGATGCCATGATCATGAAAGATGGACGCAAGTGGAGACTGATCTAATGGACGTTGCTAACATATCATCAGAACTTGCGCGCATCTCAGATTCTCTCCCAGGCTCTAACAAAATGAGAGCCTCACTCTTTAACCTCATTCTTTTTACCCAAAAAAATGAAAGAGCAGCTTATATCCGCACGATTGCTCAAAAAGTGATCGAGCGCTTTCCCTCACGCGTCATCTTCATCACGGTCGACAAAAGCAATAAAGAAAATACCCTCAAAGCGTCTGCTTCTGTGATGTCAGGTGCAAAAGGGGAATTTGATATCGTCTGCGACCTCATTGAATTTGAAGCAACAGCAATCAGCCAAGAAAGAATCCCCTTCCTTATTTTGCCCCACCTCATACCCGATCTTCCTGTCTACCTTGTCTGGGCAGAAGACCCCATCAAAGAAAACCCCCTCTCTTACCAACTAGAAAAGTTAGCAACACGCCTCATCTTCGATTCAGAATCAACAGATGATCTTGCACAATTTGCTGCATCCCTTATCCACCACAAAAATGAATCCAACTGCGACATTGCCGATCTTAACTGGGCGCGCACAGAAAATTGGAGAGAGCTCATAGCGCTCACCTTCCACTCCCCCGAGCGCCTGCAGCAACTAAAAAAAGCCAAAACCATCAAGATCATCTACAACAGCAAAGAGAGCCCCTTCTTTTGCCACACAAAAATCCAAGCCATCTACCTCCAGGGCTGGATCGCTTCCCAGTTAGAATGGCCTCTAAAAACTATCGAAGGCAACAGCTTCCACTATGCAAACACAACTGTTGAGCTCCTACCAGAAATTAACACCGCTCTTCCTCCTGGCGCCATCATCTCAATAGACATCCTCACAGAGGACGGTGATCATTTCTCTTTTTGCAGAAATAAAAACATTCCCGAGCAAATACTCATGATCTCTTGCGACCTAGAAAAATGTGAAATTCCCTCACGCTACCTTTTTAACAAATCACAATCAGGTCTTTCTCTTGTCAATGAAATCTGCCAAAGCGGCACAAGCGCCCACTACCTAAAACTCCTAAATGTATTAAAATGTCAAAAATTACACTAAACGCCGAACTCGTTGTGCCAGGTGATCATGCAGCAACGCTCCACTATGCAGCTGAGCATTTTGTAAATAGTTGTAGAGATGCCATTCAAGATCATGAGGCCTTTTACGTTGCGCTATCAGGCGGCTCGACACCTAAAGCTCTCTTTAGCCTTCTTTGCACGAGTGACTACGTCTCAGAAATTGAGTGGGACAAGGTCCACCTCTTTTGGAGTGATGAAAGATCTGTTCCTCCCACTAACACCGAAAGCAATTACCACATGGCCATGAAAGCAGGCTTTGAAAATATGCTCATTCCCCGCCACCAGATCCACCGCATGATTGCAGAAAAAGAGATCGAAAAGCACGCAGCCATCTATGAAAACACCCTCCGCAAAGTACTCGGTGATAGATCTCTTGATCTTGTCATGCTAGGCCTTGGAGAAGATGGCCACACAGCCTCACTTTTTCCGGGTACAGAGGCGCTCCACTCCAAAGGCAAGCTTGTTCTTGCTAACTACGTCCCCCAAAAAGAGACCTGGCGCATGACGCTCACCTTTGACTGCATCAACGCCGCAAACCACATCGTCTTCTACGTCATGGGCCCTACCAAACAAAAAATGCTCTCCCGCGTCTTTTCCACACCTGCCTCTCTTCCCTGCCAATTTACCGGCACCCCCGAAAACCCTGCCCTCTGGATTGCAGATGATGAGGCTTTTGCTCCCTAAATAAACTTGCCTCAAACAGACAATTTATTTATTGTCCGGTAAAAATGGGCATTCATGAACTACAAGCATTTACGCTATCTTCTTCTCACATCACCGCTCATGCTCCACTCTACCTCGCAACAAAATCAGTCTCCATCTTGTGAAAGCACGCACGATCTAAACCGCGTCTCCATCCGCCACATAGAATCTAAAGGCCTTGGTTACACAGATGGCTACACAACGTTAGAAGGGTTCTTTGTTCCCCTATCAGCTTTAAATACTCGTTGGGTTCCGTTTTTAGATGTCAGAGGGCATATCTTTAACAACAGTAAGCCTGCTGCCAATGCAGGTATTGGTCTTCGTTACATAGAATCAAGAGTGTGGGGCGGCAACGTCTACTACGATTACCGCAAAACTCGTGAGCGCAACTACAACCAAGTCTCTTTTGGCTTTGAGTCTCTTGGCAGATACCTTGATTATCGCATTAATGGTTACTTTCCTGTAGGCAAACACAAGGGATCTCTTTCTGATGCTACCTTTGATCATTTTGCAGGCAACTCTGTTTACCTTGCGCGTAAGCAAGAGCTGGCTCTTAAAGGCACCAATGCAGAAGTAGGTGTACACATTGCTAAAGTTAAAGGGATCGACTTTTATAGCGCGCTCGGCCCCTACTACTTTGCAAATGACACGAAGCACACGTTTGGTGGTGAGTTCAGAATAGGTATGGATGTGCTTAACATTTTACGCATTGAAGGCAATACCTCCTACGATCACCTCTTCAAATGGATCGGACAAGGGCAGATCAGCCTCTCTTATGCATTTACTCCTAAAAAGATGAGCCGCAAAGAGAAAAAGGGAAGCTGCTCATTCCACGGGCTGGTGCGTGATAGAGCCTTTCAACGTGTAGATAAACAAGAGATCATTGTAGTTACAACGCAGAAGAAAAAGAGCGTAGCGATTAACCCGCTAACAGGTCTTCCTTACGTAGTCTGGTTTGTGGATAATACGAGTCATTCTGCAGGGACGTATGAATCGCCTTTTAATACGCTGCTAGATGCTCACAATCATTCTAATCCTAATGACATCATTGCCGTCCTGCCGGGGGATGGA
Organism: Parachlamydiales bacterium; assembly: GCA_947474635.1. Classification (GTDB taxonomy): domain Bacteria; phylum Chlamydiota; class Chlamydiia; order Chlamydiales; family Rhabdochlamydiaceae; genus CANJJB01. The sequence continues at coordinate 18,465 of CANJJB010000022.1, forward strand.
ACAGATACAGGGATGAATAATGGGATTACGTTAAAAAATGGTCAGAAGCTGTGGGGGATGAGTGTTGTGCATACGCTGCCTACGACTTTGGGGACGATTGGGGTCAAGCCTTTAGCAGGCGTAATGCCGATTTTGAGTAATAGCGGCAGCATCGCTATTGTTACTGCCAACAGTAATGATATCGTAGGGCTGAAAATAGTAGGTGATCGGGGGATTTTCATAGGGGACAACAATGGAAATTATAATATTGAAAACAATATTATTATATGCAGTAACAGTGGAAGCGGAATATTTTTTACAAATGACCCACCTGTAAGCCTTAGCATTATCAATAATACATTTATAGGAATGGATAATACTATAATAGAGGGAATCAATATAACTGCCCCCTCAGGAAGCTTTACCATTAGCAACAATCGATTCAAAAATCTAAGGGCTGGCATAACAATGAACGAGAACGGACCTTTAACCTGCTCCATTGTAGGAAATACAATAGACTTTACTCCTTCTCTTCAAAATGCAAAAACTGGAGTATTGGTAATAATAAACGAAGGCAATTCTACATTCCTCATTGCAGACAATCAACTTAACAATTTTTATTTTATACCAGGGATTACCCAGGGCGGAATAGTTGTGAAATTAGCAGGCCCTGGGATCACTACCCTTAGAAATAATCAAGTGACTACTTTAGATCCAGTAAATGCACCAGCTTATTTCTTTTACAACACAGGCGGATTCTCTAAATCCCAAATTAACTTTTCACCCGATAACGTTGGGAATGCGCAGTACACAGGTTTTTAAGCCTATCACCTTGTCAATCTAAGGCAGAAAGATACGCATGTTGTCACAAGAAGAATACCTAAGATCACTCCGAGAGAAACGCCGACTGAAATGGAGTACATGGGAGAAATCAAGATTTTTAGGCCTATGAAAGAGAGGATAAGCCCGATGCCGCGTTTAAAGATCTGAAATAGGGACGCATATCCCATGACAACGATGTAGAGAGAGCGCAGACCTAAAATAGCAAAGGCATTGGATGTGTAGACAATCATCGTATTGGTTGTGATACCAAAAATAGCAGGTATTGAGTCGAGCGCAAACAAAACATCTAATCCTTCAATGGTGAGAAGTGCTAAAAAAAGAGGCGTGATAAAAAGAGTTCCTGCTTTTCTTAAAAAAAAGCGCTGACCTTCTAGAGAAGCTGTCACATTGAATGTTTTATAGATCCACTTGATGATAAAGTTCTGGCCGGGGTTAATGGCGATATTCTCTTTGAAGATGACATAGAGACCTGTGAGTAATAAAAAAGCTCCTAGAATGTAGATAGCCCAAAAAAAACTCTTAAGAACTGCGGCTCCTAAAAAGATTAAAAGAAATCTGAAAATTAACGCTCCGATCACACCGTGGAAGAGCACTCTTTTTTGGTACTCGGGAGGTATCTTGAAAAAGGAAAAGACGACAAAAAAGACAAAGACGTTATCGACGCTAAGAGATTTCTCTATGAGGTAACCTGCAAAAAACTCGAGTGCCGGCTGCTTACCTGCAAAAACATATATCAATATATTGAATGTAAGAGCAAGGGCTATCCAAAAGCAGCTCCACAAGACTGCGTTTTTGAGGTTTTTCTCTTTGTGGTTAAATAGGCTGAACATAAACTACCTCTAGTATTTATGTCTTATACCTTGTAAAATAGGAAAATACAAATTATTTTTTTATGTTAACTTTAGGATTAGAAACAACCTGTGATGAAACGGCCTGCGCCCTTGTTAAGAACGGTAAGGAAATTCTTGAAAATGTGATTGCTTCTCAAGCAGATTTACATGCGATCTACGGAGGAGTCTTTCCTGAAATGGCTTGTAGACGCCATCTAGAAGTTTTAATACCCGTTATCAAAGAAGCGCTCGGAGATACTCCGAAAGAAAAGATCGATCTGATTGCTGTTGCAAAAGGGCCAGGGCTCATCGGGCCTTTACTCATGGGAATACATGCTGCTAAAACGCTCTCTATTGCCTGGAATAAACCCTTCATCGGTGTTGACCATGTTGAAGCTCATCTTTACAGCGCCATGATGGGCTGTGACAAGTTGGAGTTTCCAGCAATAGGTGTTGTAGTCTCAGGCGGGCATACTTTTTTAATCCACATCCTTGATTTTGGATCGTATACGATCATTGGAAAAACAGTCGATGACGCCATCGGTGAGGCGTTTGACAAAGTAGCTGTCATGCTGGGACTTACTTACCCCGGAGGACCCGAGATCGAGCGTCTTGCTCAATCAGGTGATCCTACCCGTTATCCTTTTAAGCCTGGCAAGGTCAAAACCTCTCCGTGGAATTTCTCATTCTCAGGTCTTAAGACAAATGTTTTATACACTGTGAAAGGTCAAAATCAGGATAAAAGCGCTCCCCTTATACTTGCTGAATCAGAAAAACCTCATATCGCAGCAAGTTTCCAAGAAACAGCTTTGGGCGATATCGTAGATAAAACAGCAAAAGCTGCGAAAGCTTTCCCTTGCAAAGCTATTTTTCTAGGAGGCGGCGTTACAAATAACAAGAGGCTAAGAATGCTTCTAGATAAGGCAATATCACATGTTCCTATCTATTGGCCCCCTCCTGATTTGAGTCTTGACAACGCGGCTATGATCGCAGGTCTGGGGTACCATCTTTTTCTTAAACAAGGGTGTGGAGATCGGCTAGATTTGGAGCCTACTTTGAGTGGTTCTTTTAGGTGACAAAAAGTTAATTACTCAGAGCATTGAGGAATTTCACTCAATCAATTGAGTAAAATTTTTGCCAGCTAAAAAATCAAATGCAACTACCTTATAATCAAAATGTTAATAACAAGCACCTTCGACTAATTGATAAAAATGGACCATACTCCGGAAATGCTTGACATTTCCGGAGTATGGTCCGGAGGGCCTTTTTCAAACTTAAATTTTAGACTTGTTTTTAAGCGAAGCATGTCTTAAAATTTGCCTCTTTATACTTAAATGGGGAACTATATGGCAAAGGGCGGACGCGAAAATATCAAGTTGAAAAGTACAGAAAGTCACGAAGTGTATTGGACAAACAAAAATAAACGCAATACAACTGAGCGTTTAGAACTAAAAAAATACGATAAAAAATTACGTAAGCACGTTGTTTTTAAAGAAGCAAAGTAAGTGTTTGAATTTTCTGTTATTAGGAAATATCTAGTTCCAGAGAGAAAGCAACTATCTGTCGCGCTGATAGCGTCGATGTCAGTGGGTGTCATTGCTTTAGTTGTTTGGCTCGTTTTGATTTTCTTATCGGTTACAGAAGGCATTGAGAAGAATTGGCTTGAAAAGCTCACCTCACTCAATGCTCCTGTCAGGATTAATCCCACACAGGCCTACTACTCCTCTTACTATTATTTATCTGACTCTGTTTCTTCCTCTTCGCAGTATGCTCCAAAAAATATCACTCAAAAAGCTGCAGCGCTGCAATCAGATCCCTATAACCCAGATGTCGACCAAGAAATCCCGAGATACTGGCCGCAGCCTCATAAAGATGCTAAAGGCAATCTTGTCGATCCTGTCAAAATCGCTTATGAAGTTCTAGATGATTTGAAAAAAGAAGACCCGAGTGTGTGCTACCAAGATTATGAAATATCAGGAGCGATGTTAAA